>NZ_JBMMKS010000009.1:0-184105 GCF_058630515.1 Vibrio sp. HM8-C | reverse complement strand
TCACGCCGGGGGTCGCGGGTTCGAGTCCCGTCCGCTCCGCCACTTATTTAAAGAACCTCAGCTGAAAAGCTGAGGTTTTTGCAAATCTAGAGAATAGAAATTTTGTAGGGGTGTAGCTCCAATTGGCAGAGCAGCGGATTCCAAATCCGCGTGTTGGGAGTTCGAATCTCTCCACCCCTGCCATTATTAGAAGCCTCAGTCGAAAGACTGGGGCTTTTTTACATCTACAACATTGACAATTTCACTTTCTATCTCCCAATTGGCAGAGCAGCGGATTCTGCCAATACCGAAAATCAGCGCGTGTTGGGAGTTCGAATCTCTCCACCCCTGCCATTATTAGAAGCCTCAGTCGAAAGACTGGGGCTTTTTTACATCTGCAACATTGAGAATTTCACTTTCTATCTCCCAATTGGCAGAGCAGCGGATTCTGCCAATACCGAAAATCAGCGCGTACTGGGAGTTCTAATCTATCCACCCTTGCCATTACTAGAAGCCAAAATTGAAAGATTACGGCCTTTTTGTATCTATACTTCGGTCTACCGTAGAGAATTTTATTTCAACCATCGGTACCTATGGCAATTGTGGAAATAGTCTCTCCAGATTGGTTTCTTTTTTATCATTAGTATCAATGATACTATCCAACACTATTGCTTCTATGAACGCCATACTGTGATTAACTCCGCTTCCGATCTTATTAACTTTGCTAGTGTCTTAAACAATATTGTTTGCAGTGTTGTTGGCTGTCTGTTTTTGTACAAAATTCGAAGTGGGTTGAGTGGGTACCAGCGACGCTCAGCGTCTTATTTCTTTCTTTTTTTTATACTATTTGGATTAGCGTTTGCCACGATGGCAATTCGTACCTGGCTGCCTCTCGGTTATTCCGTTCTGCTCAATAATATCTGCTATATGAGCGTTGCTTATCTGCTCTTATTTGGTGTTCTGAGCTGGTATAAGAAGCCAATTACTAGCGGGCTATGGAAGCTGGCTTTTTTACATGTTTTTGCTTACACCGCGATTCAGAACCTGGCTTATCATTATTGGCCCAATTATCTCCAATTGAGAGTGCAATTTGGCTTTCTAAATTTTGTTTCGGTTTATCTAGCAACTTATCTGGTCTGTATTAAGCATAAGGAGACAAATGGTAGAGGAGAGCAGATGCTTGCTCTTTCAGCTATGGTTTGTATGATCGCTGCAAGTTTCCCAACCCTTGCATTAGCAATCAGCGACAGTGCTGATTATTACCGCGTAGCTGTCGTCATCACTCAGAACATTGTGTCTTTCTTTCTACTCGGCTCACTATTGTCCCTGTTCTTGTTCAACCAAATCGATTGGCATTATGAGCGTTCAATTCGTGATGAGCTGACTGGTTTATACAATAGACGCTATATCAACGAGCGGATCTCTAAATCCTTATCTAGTTCAGATACTCAAGGTTTCATTGCTGTTGTTGATATCGACCATTTCAAAAAGGTTAACGATGTTTATGGTCACGATGTTGGTGATAATACTCTTGTCGCTGTATGTAACATTCTCGCGTCATTTATTAAACCTAAAGATCTTATAGGCCGATATGGTGGCGAAGAGTTCGTCATTTTTCTTCCTCAAAGCGATTCTGAAAGCGTTCAGCGTCTGTTGGAAGAGATGCGTCAGTCTGTTGAAACAAAAGCATCCTCAATGCTTCCTAGCCCTGTTACGATCAGTGTCGGTTACAGTCACGTAGAGCCAAAGGACACTCTTCATAGTTTATTTAGTAAAGCTGACTCGGCACTCTATCTGGCCAAACGCAAAGGCAGAAATTGCATTGTGAAGAAATAGTGTTGTGTGTGCTATTAAGCAACCTACGCTGTTTACTTTGTGTTGAGAATACGTTTTATTAACTCTTTCTTTTATTTGTTATACCTGAGGCAAGAATGGATCTCACCCGTCGTCGTTTTCTCTCTATTAGCTCTGCTATCGGTTTATCCAGCATGTTACCAGCGTGTTCTTTGGTTAGGAGCGATCACGATCAATTTACTTACGACCTTACCGCTGAGCCTGCTTATGCTGAGGTTGTTCCTGGATATGAAACGTCTGTTTTAGGTTTTAACGGCTCAATACCTGCGCCAACGATCCGTTGTCGTCAGGGTGAGAAAGTGACAATCCGTTTTACTAACAAGTTAGATGAGCCGACAACAATCCATTGGCATGGGCTTCGCATCCCAATTGGTATGGATGGCGTTCCATTTCTTAGCCAAAAACCGATTATGCCCGGTGAAACCTTTGTCTATGAGTTTACTCCTCCAGATGCAGGTACTTTCTGGTATCACCCACATATGAATAGTGTTAAGCAGTTAGGTATGGGGTTGGTTGGTTTGATCGTCGTGGAAGAAGCTAATCCAGTATCTTTCGAAGAAGAACATGAACTGGCGCTAAAACACTGGCATCTTGATAAAAGTGGTCAGTGGAAAGATCTGATGATTCCCCGCTACAGTGCTCGGATGGGGACTCCGGGAGAGTGGGGTACAGTTAATGGTGTGCCTAATCCTAGTTATCAAATTCAGCAAAATGCCAGCGTTAGATTGCGAATAGCGAACGTCGACAACACGATTACTTATCCAATTTCTGTTGAAGGTGTCGAAGCGTGGATTATCGCCATTGACGGCAACCCCATAAAAACGCCATACAAGCTTACTCAGCATAAGATTGGACCTGGAATGAGGGTTGATGTGGCTTTTATCGCTCCTAAGGCTGGGGATACAGTTTACGTACGCCAGATGAAAGGAAAATTCCCGTTCCCAATGTGCGAATTTCAATCTCAGCAATCGACATTAAGTGAGGGTGCTTCTATACCTGCTCTGCCACTTAATCCAATTCCAAAAATAGATTTACAAAATGCACAGTCAATTGACTTTGTGTTCGAGTGGGAAGGTGCGGTCACGCCAGCAGACAATCATGGTCATGCAGTACCCAATTTTTGGCTGATGAATAAGCGTGCGTGGGAAGGAATGAGTGCTAATAACATTCCAGCCCCTCTTGCGAAGTTGGAGTTAGGTAAAACCTACATTTTTAACTTAAAAAATGTCACTCAGTATCATCATCCTATCCACCTGCATGGACATACATTTACGGTTTTGGAACTCGATGGTAAACCTGTTGATGAACCATTCCATACCGATACTGTGCTACTTGGAAAAAATGGTTCAGCGAAGGCTGCATTTGTTGCGGATAACCCTGGTCGATGGATGTATCACTGTCATGTGATTGAACATATGAAAACAGGCTTGATGGGATACGTAGAAGTTGCCTAAAGTGACTCCTGTAACGTTTTAAAAGTGTCGAGTTATCGTGGCTCATGTGTTTATTCTGAGATCTTTATTTTCATCATTTTCGGCTCTTTTTTGCTCAATAAGTCAGTACAATAAGCAAAATGATTTTGGGAGGGTTCATGGGGCAATTTTCTATTTTGGGTCTTATCGCGGTCGGCGGTGCGATCGGTGCGTGTTCTCGATATCTCGTATCAGAAATGTGTATCACTTTATTTGGTCGCTCTTTTCCATACGGTACGCTAACCGTTAACGTGGTCGGCTCTTTTATTATGGGGTTATTGATTGCGGCGGTTGAGAACGAATGGTTAGCACCATACCCGTGGCGTCAAATTATTGGTCTAGGATTCTTAGGTGCGTTGACAACCTTCTCGACGTTTTCTATGGACAACGTGTTAATGATGCAACAAGGTGCGTTTGTTAAGATGGGGTTCAACGTTCTTCTAAACGTATTACTTAGCATTTCAGCCGCATGGCTTGCATACCAGTGGTTAATAAAAGGTTGATCAAAAGCTCTATTTTTGTGCTTGGTTAACTAAATTTCTTTATCTATAATCGTTTCACTTGTCGGAGTGCCATAAGGCTGAGACCGTTTATTCGGGATCCGTTGAACCTGATCTGGTTAATACCAGCGAAGGGAACAAGAGAAGACCCTCTTTCTAGATTGGTCGGCTTTTAGCCCCATACCTAAGATCTGTCTACTCATCTCTTATTGACACATATTTCCGCCAAGCATTTATCCCTAAAACAATACAAGGAAAATGCTATGTCGAATCGCAAACAAGCGAGACTGGAAGCAAAACAGTTTATTGAAACTCTTTCTGTCCAACCTTACCCAAATTCAACCAAGACTTATGTTACTGGCTCTAGACCTGATCTAAGAGTACCGATGCGTGAAATTGCGCTAGCCGATAGCTTAGTTGGCGGCAGCAAAGATTCGCCGATTTTTAAGTCTAATGAGCCCATCTCTGTTTACGATACTTCTGGTGTTTATACCGATCCAGAACATCAGATTGACCTCTATAGTGGTCTGCCTAAGTTAAGATCCAATTGGGTTGAAGAGCGAAACGATACTGAGATTTTACACTCTATGAGTTCTGAATATGCTCAAGAACGCTTGGATGACCATACACTCGACGAGTTGCGTTATGGCAACTTACCTTCGATTCGTCGTGCTAAAGAGGGCAAACGAGTCACTCAGTTACACTATGCTCGTCAGGGAATCATTACTCCTGAAATGGAGTTTATTGCCCTGCGCGAGAATATGGGCAATCGTAGATATCAGGATGAACAACTTAACCAACAACACTCAGGTCAGAGCTTTGGTGCAAACTTGCCAAAAGATATAACGTCAGAGTTTGTACGCAAAGAAGTGGCTGAAGGTAGAGCGGTTATTCCATGCAATATTAACCACCCTGAAGCAGAGCCTATGATTATTGGTCGTAACTTTCTTGTTAAAGTGAACGCCAATATCGGTAACTCATCAGTAAGTTCTTCTATTGAGGAAGAAGTAGAAAAGCTCGTTTGGGCAACTCGTTGGGGTGCTGATACGGTGATGGATCTGTCTACCGGTAGAAACATTCACGAAACACGCGAGTGGATACTGCGTAATAGTCCGGTGCCGATCGGCACTGTTCCTATGTATCAGGCGTTAGAGAAAGTAAATGGTATTGCCGAGAACCTCACATGGGAAGTGATGCGAGATACCTTACTTGAACAAGCCGAGCAGGGCGTTGATTACTTCACTATCCACGCTGGCTTATTGCTTCGCTACGTACCTATGACAGCCAAGCGAGTTACGGGCATAGTGTCTCGTGGTGGTTCTATCATCGCGAAATGGTGCTTAGCTCATCATCAGGAAAATTTCCTTTATACCCATTTCCGTGAAATCTGTGAGATCTGTGCGAAGTATGACGTCTCGCTATCTTTAGGTGATGGTTTGCGTCCGGGGTCGGTTGCTGATGCGAATGATGAAGCCCAGTTTGCTGAGCTGAGAACCCTTGGTGAGCTGTGCAAAATAGCATGGGATTACGATGTTCAGGTGTTCATTGAAGGTCCAGGGCATGTGCCAATGCACATGATTAAAGAGAACATGGATGAACAGCTGAAGCACTGCCATGAAGCGCCTTTCTATACGCTAGGACCATTGACTACTGACATTGCACCCGGCTATGACCATATTACTTCAGGTATCGGTGCTGCAATGATTGGTTGGTACGGCTGCGCTATGCTCTGCTATGTGACTCCTAAAGAGCACCTCGGTTTACCCAATAAGGAAGATGTGAAAACCGGACTTATCACTTATAAGCTGGCTGCGCACGCTGCTGACTTAGCAAAAGGGCATCCGGGTGCACAAATTCGCGACAATGCTCTATCAAAAGCTCGCTTCGAATTCCGTTGGGAAGACCAATTTAATCTCTCTCTCGACCCAGTAACTGCGCGTGCGTTCCACGACGAGACTCTTCCTCAAGAGTCTGGAAAAGTCGCTCATTTCTGCTCTATGTGTGGTCCTAAGTTCTGTTCGATGAAGATCTCGCAAGAAGTGAGGGAGTATGCCAATAACAAAGAACAAGTCGCGGCGGATCAGGCGATAGAAATCAAAATGCTTGATGACTCCTTATTTTTTGATGAGAGAGCTGAGGGGATGCGCCAGAAGTCTGCTGAGTTTCTGCAGTCTGGTTCGGAGTTATATCATCCTGCGGTGAAACAGAACGCTGTAGTGACTGAGGAGTAACTTGTGAAAATACTTATCCCATCTCATTGCCTTGAGTTCACGGGAGAAGTTCAACAAGTATTATTGCTCGCTCAAATGCAGGGCTTTGATATCAGCGATATTGAGTTGGGCGTAAGCCCGACTCAATTTATTGAACTTGTTGATAGGCAAACTTCTCGTATCTTTAGCAATCTCTTCAAGATAGATAACGATGAACCCCAAGAATCGTTTTTGGAACTCTCATATGGTGTAGAGGCCAATGTTAGTACTTCTTCTAGTTCAGTTTCTGTTTGTGTTATTCAGTCAGGTCGATTGGTTGATTGCTGGTTGCACTTAGGTGTAGGCACGCATCTGGTTCACCAGAACATAACTTCTAAGAGTTCTTATTCAGATGGTGAGTCTTGGCATCATTTCGCTTGGGTTGTTAGCTGTCTGGCTCTAGATTTCCCATTAGAAGATGCACTTGTTTTAAGTCGTGCAGCTATGAATGTTTCACGTGAAACATGGCCAACACAATTTGAAAACTTCCCAACAATAGAGCCGCAATCTGTTCCGGTACAGAGCACACAATTCGCGAGATTGAACAAACAGTCACTTGGACTCTATCCTGTGGTTGATAGCGTTGAGTGGGTTGAGCGTCTACTCAATCTTGGTATTACAACGCTTCAACTTCGTATAAAAGACCGAACTCAACATGACTTGGAGACGCATATAGCTAAGGCTATCGAGCTAGGCAAGCAGTTCAAAGCGCAACTCTTTATCAACGACTATTGGCAGTTAGCGTTAAAGCATAAAGCATTCGGTGTGCATCTAGGTCAAGAAGATGTATTAGAAGCAGACTTGAATGAGATAGCGGACAGTGGAATGGCGTTAGGCCTTTCTACCCACGGTTATTTTGAATTGCTTCGTATCCATCAACTGTCTCCAAGTTATATAGCTCTTGGTCATATATTCCCAACAACCACTAAACAGATGCCATCTAAACCTCAAGGTTTGGTGAGGCTAGGTCTGTATCAAAAGCTACTCGATAGTATGCCCTATGGTGATGTTATAGGGGTACCAAGTGTTGCTATAGGCGGTATTGATTTAAGCAACATAGAACAAGTGGTTGAGCAGGGCGTCGATAGCATCGCAGTAGTAAGAGCTATAACACAAGCTACCGATGTCGCGAAGGCTGTGTCGCAACTTACAAACAAACTTAGTCTGCCTAGTTTGAATAAACAGGAGGCTAGTGATGTTATCGGATAATGCATTTGTCAGATATCAGAGACAAATATGCTTACCAGAAGTAGGCGAAGTGGGTCAAAAAAGGCTTTGCGATTCTTCTGTGTTAATCATTGGCTGTGGTGGGTTAGGTAATGCTGCAAGCTTGTATTTAGCCGGTGCTGGTATCGGAAAACTAGTGATTTGCGATGATGATGAAGTTGATGTCTCCAACCTTTCTAGGCAGATAGCTTTTCGCACAGACCATGTATCTATCCCAAAAGTCGATGCTTTGGCAAAGCAGTTAAGAGCGCTAAATCCAGATTGTCACGTTCGAACAGTTGCTAGACGAATAGATAGTTCAGTTTTACCACTAGAAGTTGAAATGGCTGATTTAGTATTAGATTGCTCAGACAACTTAGAGACGCGCCATCTAATCAATAGAGTCTGTTATGAATCTAAAGTACCGATCATTTCAGGTGCTTCAATTGGTTGGGATGGGCAAGTCATCGCGTTTGATTTTTCTGAAAATAAAACGTCAGGTTGTTATGCCTGTTTAGTGCCTATCGATAGCCACAATTCATTGAATAAGTGTACCGAGCTTGGTGTTATTGGACCGGTTGTTGGAACTATCGGTAACTTACAAGCTTTGCTTTCTATTCAGTATTTGATTGGTTTGAAAGAGTTGAAGACACATCGTTTGTACAAATTTGATGGCAAATCGATGATATGGCAAACATGGAACTTAGTGCGAGATCCCGATTGTAGTGTGTGTGCTGATCTGTCTAACGACGGAGGGAGTGCATACCAGAACAGTGAGGTGGAATCATGTTTATAACTATCAGTGTTAACGGTGTAAGTCAGCAAATTAAGTTGCAAAGCACACTAGCTAGTTTGCAACAAGAATTGAATTTGCCAACCGTAGGATGCGTATTTGCCATTAACGACCAAATTGTTCCTAAAGGATTATGGCAAACCCAACAGCTCAGTGAAGGTGATCAAATCTCGCTGTTCCAAGCGATAGCAGGAGGCTAATTGATGTCTAACTCATATTCAAACCAGCAAAATTTACTTCAAATAGCGGACAAGACATTTCGTTCAAGATTGCTTACTGGTACAGGTAAATTCGCCAATCGCCATGCCATGGCTGCGTCGATACAAGCGTGTGAGTCTGAGCTAGTTACTATGGCTCTGAAGAGAGTTAACTTGGCAAATAGAGACGACGACATTTTAACTCCGTTAATCGAAGCGGGTGTCAATTTGCTGCCTAATACGTCGGGCGCTAAGACTGCCAGAGATGCGATATTTGCTGCTCATTTGGCGAGAGAAGCACTAGGAACGCGATGGTTAAAATTAGAAATTCACCCAGATCCAAAATATTTAATGCCCGATCCTATTGAAACATTAAAAGCCGCTGAGCAATTGGTAAAAGATGGTTTTATCGTTCTGCCTTATTGTCATGCCGACCCTGTGCTTTGTAAACGATTGGAAGAGGTGGGCTGCGCTGCGGTAATGCCACTCGGCGCACCAATAGGGACTAACAAGGGTATCGTTTCACGAGATTTTCTCGAAATTATTATCGAACAAGCCAAAGTACCCGTCATTGTCGATGCAGGTATAGGAGCTCCTTCTGATGCTGCCTTAGCAATGGAACTAGGCGCTGATGCAGTATTGGTTAATACCGCTATTGCGACAGCTGGCGATCCTGTCTCTATGGCCAAAGCATTTAAGCTCGCAGTTGAAGCTGGAAGAATGGCTTATGAAAGTGGTTTAGCTAGTCAGGTAAACCATGCGGTGGCTTCAAGTCCGTTTACGGATTTTCTCGGAGGTACCGAATGAGTTTTATAGAAAGGTTTAAGGAACTGGAATGGGATGACATTAAGCTTTCAATCTATTCTAAAACGGCTAAGGATGTCGAACTGGCTTTAAGTAAATCCAAACGTAATTTGGAAGATTTTAAAGCGCTAATATCTCCGGCGGCTGAACTTTACTTGGAGAAACTTGCCCAACTATCTTATCTAAAAACGCGCCAACGGTTTGGCAACACAATGTCATTTTATGTGCCTCTATATCTGTCAAATTTATGCTCTAACGAATGTACCTATTGCGGATTTTCTATGGGTAATCGGATTAAGCGAAAAACTTTAACCGAAAGTGAAATAGAGCAGGAAGTAGAAGCCATTAAGCAGATGGGTTTTGATAGTGTGTTATTGGTTACGGGCGAGCATGAAACCAAAGTGGGAATGGAATACTTCAGACGAACTGTGCCGTTGATTAAACGTTCTTTTAACTACTTAGCGATGGAAGTGCAGCCTCTAGACCAACACCAGTATTCGGAGCTCAAAACCTTAGGCTTAGATGCGGTGATGGTTTACCAAGAAACATATCATCCGTCTACTTATGCTTCGCACCATCTACGTGGCAAAAAAAGCGATTTCTATTATCGCTTAGATACACCGGAGCGATTGGCAAAAGCCGGAATTGATAAGATTGGGTTGGGGGCGCTAATCGGTCTGGAAGATTGGCGTACAGACTGTTTCTATGTTGCAGCACATATCGACTATCTTGAGAGAGCTTACTGGCAGAGTCGATATTCAATATCGTTTCCGCGCTTGAGACCATGCGCCGGATCGCTTCAGCCGAAATCAGTCATGACAGACAAACAACTGGTGCAATTGATATGTGCTTACCGATTGTGGAATGGGGAAGTTGAGTTATCTCTTTCAACTCGAGAATCTGCTGAGTTTAGAGACAATGTTTCGGTTCTAGGGATCACAAGCATCTCTGCTGCATCGAAAACGCAACCCGGCGGCTATGCAAATTCCAATGTTGAGTTGGAGCAGTTTGCTATCAGCGACGAGCGTTCTGCAAATGATGTTGCAGCAGCAATGAAGAGCCGTGGATTAGAAGCAGTCTGGCAGGATTGGCACTTCGCATATTCAGGAAGCTATTGAGTGAGACAGATGTTTCACGTGAAACACTCTTCTTGATTAAATGTCTTTTGCTACGGAAATCTATTTAGCCCAAAAAAGCAAAAATCCCTTAGTGGTAACACTAAGGGATTTTTATTAGAGCGTTGGATTAAGCATGCGCGATAGGCAGGGTTGCTTGCTGTAACCAAGCTTTTACTTCGCCTTCAACTAACGGGCTTACTTCGCTCCAAACTTTTTGATGGTAGTCGTTTAACCAAGTCAGTTCTGGTTTAGTCAGCATGTTGACATTGATTGCGCGAACATCAATAGGGCATCGAGTCAGAGACTCAAAACCATGAACATGGAAATCACCTTGAGTTTGCACTTCTACTACCAATTCTAAGTTTTCGATACGAATACCAAAACCGTCGGCACGGTAATAACCAGGTTCGTTAGATAACACCATACCTGGTAATAAAGGTACGTTATTAAATACCTTACTGATACGTTGTGGACCTTCGTGAACACTTAAGAAATGACCCACGCCATGACCAGTACCGTGGTCATAATCGTAGCCATTTGCCCATAAATGTTGGCGAGCTAAAACATCAAGTTGGTGACCACAAGTACCTTTCGGGAAACGAGCTTTAGCTAAAGCAATGTGACCTTTTAGAACTAAGGTGAACTGTTGCTTCATTTCGTCACTCACTGTACCGATAGCAATGGTACGAGTGATGTCGGTTGTACCATCGATATATTGACCACCCGAGTCAACAAGGTAGAGCGTGTTCATTTCAAGCTTACCCGGCTCTGGTTGGTTCATGTGGTTGTAGTGGCACATAGCGGCATTGGTCGTTGCTGCCGAAATGGTATCAAAGCTTAAATCTGCGAGCGTTGGGTCAAGCTCACGGAAGGTTTGAAGTTTATCAGCGAGTTCTGCTTCATTATGAAGTTTGCCTCCGCTTACTTCGCTATCAAGCCAAGATAGGAACTTCGCCATTGCTGCGCCATCACGAACATGACATGACTTCATGCCGCCAATTTCAGTCGCATTTTTAGCGGCTTTTGGCAATAAACAAGGATCGGCTTGTTGGATAAGTTCGGCATTGACATTTTGCAGTGTTAGCGTAAACCAAGCATTGCTGGTGGCTGGGTCAACGATGACTTTCTTGCCAGAAAGTTTTTCTAACTCAGATTGCAGTGTATCAGGGTGATGGACACGAACGCCTGCGCCGACATGTTCCTCAAAGCCTTCAGCTAATCGAGCTGGATCTAGGAAGAAATCGACAGTGGCATCAGCGTGGATAATCGCGTGAGATAGCAATACTGGAAGACGTGACACATCTAAGCCACGAATGTTTAACAGCCAGCAGATAGAATCAAGCTCAGTAAGTACAGCACAATCGGCTTTTTTACCAATTAGGATGTCCGCAATACGTTGACGTTTAGTTGCGCTGTTAACACCAACAAGTTCGTCACTCATCAAGCGCATATCAGAGACAACAGCAGCAGGGCGATCATGCCAAAGCTGATCAATAGCATTGCCTTCAGTTGCGACTAACTGAAGTTCACCTGCTAGCTTTGTTTGAGTGGCTGTTAACCAACTGGCACGGTGCATTCTTGGGTCGTAGCCTACTTTGCTACCAGTAGGTAAATTGCTTTGTAACCAATCTAAATACGGTTCTTCAATCAGATGACGGTATTCGAACAGTTCTTGTGGAACTTGCTTGCGAACCTGAACGGTATAACGACCATCGACAAAAATTGCAGCTGCGTTTTGCGTGATTACGGCTGCGCCCGCAGACCCAGTAAATCCGGTTAGCCAATGCAATCTTTCATTGTGTTCTGGAACGTATTCGCCAAGGTACTCATCTTCATGAGGGATGATGAGTGCGTCTAAACCGTTGCGTGTTAACCAGTTTCTGAGCTTAGTAACGCGCTCGGAGATGGATTGGTACATCTTGTTATTCTCCTAATAATTGTCCTTTTATTCAGCCACTGTCGATATATCCTCATGTTGATATACCCGCTATGCCTATCTATGTAATGCAGGACGTGAACCGATAAGCTACTCGTTTTGTTGTGAGTGTGCAAATCTGCTGTGCTTAATATTATCAATAGTGTTATTGGGCACTTGCCTAACGTAAATGTAAGGTTTTCGTCTGTATGATTTGCCTTAACCAAGTCAGCGCTGGATCGTTCTCTCGGTCTCTATGCCAGAACAAAGTATAAGCCATCGGTGGAAACTCAAGCGGCAAAGGCAGCACGACCAAATCTAGATGTTTGGCAACCAGATGGGTGAAGTGACTAGGGGCGGTAAAGACAAAATCGGTATAGCTACACAAACTGGCTGCGCTATTAAAATCAGGGACGGTGATAGCTATATCTCTTTCATAGCCCAAGTCTGCCAAACGGTAATCCAATAACCAGCGGTCACTGCCATCGCAACGCACTTGTACATGTCGCAGTGCCAAGTATTGCTCGAGGTTCCATTGCTGTTTTAGTACAGGGTGATCTCTTCGTACCACGCACATTTGGGAATCTCGGTAAATCTCTTGTTCACAAATATCCCTAGGTGGAAGCATAGTTAACTTAGCATCATTAATGTCGATATCTTTACCCGTAATGCCGATATCTAGCTCTCCCATTTGGAGTTTCTTAAACGTTTGATCCGTCCAAGAGTGGGTGCTGATATTTAGATTCGGGCCTTGCATAAATATCGCTGGCAGGAAGTGGGGAAGAATTAATGGGTAAACACTTTCAACAGCTGCGATATGGAATCGGTATTCACTCGACTGAGGTGAAAATTGTTCAGGCTGAGTAATCAGCTCTAATTGATCCACTAGCGTTTCGAGCTTAGGTTTTAAGAACAACATTTTAGGTGTTGGCTTTAAGCCATGAGAAGTGCGAATGAAGAGGGGATCATCAAATTGTTCGCGCAACTTTGCTAGCGATTTACTGACGGCTGATTGGCTTAGATGGAGTCGGCTTGATGCACGTGTAACACTCAGTTCTTCACTCAAAACTTGTAAGCAAACAAGCAAGTTCAGGTCTATTCGAGCCAATTTATCAATTTTCATATGATTTTCCACTGAGGAATATTAGTGATGATTATAAGCCATTTGTTCGAATAACAGCATTCTTCTATTATGCGTGCTCTTTATTATCTATCTTGGAACCTATTTAAAGCATGTCTACATCTGCAAACTCTTCAACTGTGCAAAGTAAACAGCAAATGATTTTACTGACGCTATTAGTGCTGTTTAGCCCGCTGGCAATCGATATTTATCTGCCTGCGTTGCCACAGATTTCGCAAGCGTTTCACGTGGAACATGCATTAGCGCAAGATACGATTACTTGGTTCTTATTTGCTATGGGTGTTGGTCAGCTGTTTGCTGGTCCTTTAGCAGATAAACTCGGACGTCGAACTGTTGCATTGGCAGGTGTTAGCATTTATATCGTGAGCGCTTTATTGGCGTGGGGTGCTCAGAGTATTGAGTGGATGCTAATGTCTCGTCTGCTACAAGGATTGGGTGCGTGTGCAACGTCTGTAGCAGCCTTTGCGACGGTTCGCGATATCTTTGGTCCAGAACGCAGTGGCAAGATGATTAGCTACCTTAATGGTGCAATCTGCTTTATTCCTGCGTTGGCTCCAATCTTGGGTAGCTGGTTAACTCAGCAATTTGGTTGGCGTTCTAACTTTAGCTTTATGGCTGGCTTCGGTGTGTTTGTTGGATTCTGGCTTCTGATCCGTATGAAGGAGACCAACCCGACTACAGAGAAGCAAGCGGTATTTAAGCTATCGCGATACTGGTCTGTATTAAAAGTGCCTTCATTTTTGTTCCATGCTTCTCTATGTATGTTGGCAATGGCAGTCATTCTTGCTTACGTTACTTCGGCTCCTGTAGTGTTGATGGA
This sequence comes from Vibrio sp. HM8-C, assembly GCF_058630515.1. Taxonomy (NCBI): domain Bacteria; kingdom Pseudomonadati; phylum Pseudomonadota; class Gammaproteobacteria; order Vibrionales; family Vibrionaceae; genus Vibrio; species Vibrio sp. HM8-C. The sequence goes on along the minus strand of NZ_JBMMKS010000009.1, from coordinate 170,057 downwards.
AAATCTAGGCTTAACCATGAATGAATTTACCTTCTGGTTTGGTATCAACGCGGTTGTAAATATAGCTGCGTGTCTATCTGCTCCAAAGCTGATGGATAAATGGGGTACGCATAAAATTCTGATCTCTGGCATCGTGATGTTACTTGTAGCTGGTGGTTTGATGGTTGGAATGAAATCTCAAGGCACGGCTTTGGCATTTATGTTACCGATTTTCCTCTCATCGGTAGGCTTCGCTTGGATTCTGGGTTCTGCTGCTGGTAAAGCATTAGCACCATTTGGAGACAAAGCGGGTACAGCCGCTGCGCTACTAGGTCTGTTCCAAATGAGTGGTGCAGGGCTTGTTGTGGGTACGTTGCAGCGTTTTGAGCTGGAACCTCAAATGATGATTGCTCTTCAAATGTGGATCATCGCTCCTGCTCTTATTATTTTGCTTTCTAAAGCAGGTAAAGAGTGGCACAGATTAGCATTCCAATAGCCGATATTGACTGGAATACAGAATAGCGTGTCATTAATTTGAACAAGGGTTCAATTACGAAGTAAGGTTTTGTAAATACTCAGACGCGCTATTTTCTATTCGAGGTAACAGGTGTATATTATTTCGCTCATCGTCATCAGAAATAGTGTCTTGGAATCGAAATACAGTGTCCCTAACTACCTATGAAATGGCTCGTATTCTCGAGCAGTTAGAAGAATCACCTGAAAAAGTGATGTTTGGTAAGTTACTTAATGAGTTAGGTAATCAAAGCAGTGAGCGAGTACGTAGTGCCGCTAAACAAGTCCCACTACCAGTTCTGCGCGATTTAGTTTATCAATTTCAACAAGTGATTGATTCGCGCAAAGGTGAGCAAGTCGATCTACTGGCTAAACAATTAGCTCAGCAAGGTATCTCAGCCGAAGAGCTGTTGAACTACCTGAACAAATAAGTGATCCTGAAAAAAGAACCCAAGTCTGACGCTTGGGTTTTTTGTCTTTTCTGCTTTTGTAAGCTTTGAGTATTTCGCTACTCAATCTTCATTAAGGAATCACATTACGGTTTATTGGATTCTGCAATGAGATAAGCGTCTCTGTCGATTGCACTTCATCGATCGCTTGCAGCTTATCAATCAGTACAAACTGTAGTTCTTCAATTGAACGGCACATCAACTTTACGAAAATGCTGTACGCGCCTGTGGTGTAATAAGCTTCAACAACCTCATCAAGAGCATTCAGCTTTTCAAGTGCTGAGTGGTAATCACGCGCGGCTTTTAAGTTGATACCGATAAAGCAGCAAACGTCGTAGCCAAGCTTTTTGGTATTCACAACCACTTCTGTACCTTGAATAATATCGGCAGCTTTCATTTTCTCGATGCGCACGTGTATGGTTGCTGGGCTGACATTGAATTGTTTTGCCATCTCAGCGTAGGGCGTACGTGCATCGTCCATTAAGATTTTTAGAATAGCGCGATCAAGCTCGTCGAGCTTTGTAGAAGCAACTTGCATACAGGTTCCTAGTTCAATCGTTCAACGAAGATTCTTCCGCATCTTATCACACTGAAACCTTAGGTTTCTGATGAAAATCCGCTACACTTGCAGCGATTTTTGAAACTCATTATGGAATGACACTTTGCAGCTACAACTGATTTGTGAAGCCCCTGAACGCGCTTCTGAGCTTAATGAAATTGCCACACGCTGGAAGCTTACACACAGTGATGAAAGCGTATTTGCGTTGGTATTGACCCATGAGCGATTGGAACTGCGTAAGGTAGATGAGCCTAAGCTGGGTGCAATCTTCGTTGATTGGGTGACTGGTGCGGTCGCGCATCGACGCAAGTTTGGTGGTGGTAAAGGTCAATCCATTGCCAAAGCGGCAGGGCTAAATAAAGGTGTAACACCGACAGTGCTTGATGGTACTGCGGGTTTAGGCAGAGATGCCTTTGTGTTGGCATCTTTAGGTTGCAAAGTACAAATGGTAGAGCGACATCCTGTGGTTGCGTCACTGTTGGATGACGGATTAAATCGAGCCAAACAAGATGCCGAGATTGGCGCTTGGGTTTCACAGCGAGTGACCTTACTACATGCATCGAGTCACGATGCTTTAGATAATTTAGCCAATGACGCCAGCTTCGTTTGTCCTGATGTGGTGTATTTGGATCCTATGTATCCACACCCAGAGAACAAAAAGAAGAGTGCTTTGGTGAAGAAAGAAATGCGTGTATTCCAGTCACTTGTTGGTGCGGATAATGACGCTGATGCGCTACTAGCGCCTGCGCTAAAATTGGCAACGAAGCGTGTTGTAGTAAAGCGCCCAGATTACGCAAATTGGTTGGCAGAGCAAAAACCCAGTATGGCGATTGAAACCAAAAACAACCGCTTTGATGTTTATGTCATCGCAGCAATGAAAGAGTAATAAACCTAGCTTGCCTTTTTATTAGCAGAGGGTTATATATAACCAAGAATCATTATCATTTTTGTTTGGTTGTATTTATGGCTCAGCGTCTGTGTAAATTAAGTCGTCACGACATCACTGCCTCATTGTCAGATATTCATCGAATTGTTGCTGCGCCTAAGTACTTGTGTCGCTCATGCGCTCGTTCTTCTTCGGACAAAAATAGATTGTGTAAGCCTCAGGCTTTCAGCGTAAAAGCATCCACAGCTAAAGGCTCTGCTAGCAAGGAAAGAGTCAGTAAAGAAAGTGTGAAGGTAGAGAAGAGCAATAAAGCGGCATTAAAAGTTGCTAAGAAAACACTCAAAGCGCAGAAAAAGTATCACAAGAAATTGGAAAAAGTGCTTAAGAAACAACGTAAGCTCGCCAAGAAACAGCAAGCGTTACAGTTGAAGTTTTCTAAGTTAAATCCAGCGCCAAACGGTGAGTATTCACTTACTTCTCAGTACCATTAACGGACACTAATTAGCACCAAATACAAAAACGCCCATCGGTTTATACCTGATGGGCGTTTCGCTATTAGATTCTTTTCTCGCTGAGACTACGCGCGTTCAGCTACTTTATGGCTTTGGGCTACTCTTTATGCCTCTGAGCAATAGCTCTGGGCTACTTTACGCTTAACCCAAGTTTCATTGATCCATAAAGACAACAAGATAATGATGCCGCCAATCGACAGACGAGCGATATCCACATCGCGGTTCCAAATAACGATGTTGACGATTAAACCTGCTGGTACCAAAGCGTTGTTCATAATCGCTAACGCTCCTGCGTTAACCATACATGCGCCTTTGTTCCATACGAAATAACCCACACCTGATGCAATCACACCTAGGTAAATCAGAATACGCCATTGTAGAGATGTGGTTGGAAGTTTAGCTGGGTTACCGAGCAGCGCGAAAGCGACGGTTGCTACAACCAATGCGCCTAAATAGAAATAACCAAACACAGTGCGTTGAGGGAGCTCTACGCTTTGGTTTTCCATCACGTATTTATAAGCCACCTGACCAATAGCAAAACAAAGGTTAGCGCCTTGTACCACTAAGAAACCGATAACGAAGTTTTCGTTGATACCAGCAAACTTAATGAATACTGCGCCAGCCACCGCAATCGCCGCCGTTACTAGATACCACGGAGAGAAACGAGCTTTAAGCAAATCGTAAATCAAAGTGACGTAAATAGGCGTGAAAACGGTAAACAGTAGCACTTCAGGAACAGAGAGCAGTAAAAACGATTGATAGTAGAAGCAGTACATCAACCCAAGCTGGATACCACCAATAGCCATAAGCTGGATAATCAGTTTTTTTGGTACTTGCTTGAATTTTAAGAATGGAAGGAAAACAACGCTTGCCAGTGCGACACGCATGAACACTGAGAACCAAGAATCAACCTGACCAGCAAGATAAACGCCGATCAGGCTGAATGAAAATGCCCAAAGAAGGGTAACTGCAGATAAATAAAACATAATCCCTGATAATTTTATAAGTGGATGTTGAAAATTATCCGCAGTCTATCTGATTTATTATTGTTCGTCAGTCATTAAGTGGTACTACCAACATGTCGACAGGTGAGCAATTAATGAGCTGTCTTGTTGAGGAGAGCAGCTTGCTCCAAAAGTCTTGGTGGTGACCACAAACCACAAGGTCAATATTGAACTCTTTAATGGTGTCACAAAGCTCGTTACTCAAGTCACCGCTGCCAACCAATGTGTGGTTGATAGGGTAATTAGCATGATCCGCTAGCTCTTTAAGCTGAGCTTGTGAGGCTTCCATTGCATGATGCTGAGTTTCCGCCAAATTAATATCAATCAGTCCGGTATACAGTTCGGCGTAGTTAACATCGATATGGATAAACGAGACCGCAGCATCTAGAGGTGTTGCAAGTGCAACGGCTTTTTCGACCAACAATTTGCTGTCTTCAGATAGGTCAACAGCAACTAAGATATGTTTATAACCCATGATGCTTTCTCCATTTAATTGTCCTGATTTCAGGTTAATTAAACTCTAGCACCTAGAGAGAAACATTTTTGCCATGATGATCTCATATCCATGCTGAATGATGTGCCACCTCTAACTAACAAATAGTAATGATCGTGTTATAGTGACTTCAGTTTGTACAATTTTAGTTTGCACAATAATTTAGGAGCGTCCTATGCTTTCACAAGCGATGGTTGATCAATTGAATGATCAAATTAATCTCGAATTTTTCTCATCCAATCTATACTTACAAATGAGTGCTTGGTGTGAAGATAAAGGATTCGAAGGAGCAGCTGAGTTTTTAAGAGTTCACGCAGCTGAAGAAATGCAACACATGCAGAGACTATTTACTTATGTCAGTGAGACGGGTTCTCTGCCAATTTTAGGTGCGATTGAAGCTCCTCGACACGATTTTGCAAGCTTGGGTGACGTGTTTCGTGAGACCTATGAACATGAGCAAATGATTACACAAAGAATCAATAAATTAGCTCATGCGGCATTCACATCACAAGACTACTCAACATTTAACTTCCTTCAGTGGTACGTTGCGGAGCAACATGAAGAAGAGAAGTTGTTTAAAGGGATTTTAGACAAGCTAGAACTGGTTGGTGAAGATGGTAAAGCGTTGTTCTTTATCGATAAAGATCTAGCTGCATTGGCACAAAAAGGCTCATCTTCTGTAATGGATGCCCCTGCTGCTTAATTGCAGTGAAAAGACTGTAAACACGATCGTCTTTTTCTCCGGGTAGCCCTCTTACTTTGGATGTAGGGAGGAAAAGATGATCAGTGGAGATACCATTCTATTAGCGCTAATGATTGTTACTGGTATTAACGTAGCAAGATATCTGACCGCGCTGCGAGCTCTGATTTATATCATGCGAGAAGCTCACCCGTTGCTTTATCAGCAAGTCGATGGACGGGGGTTTTTCACCACACATGGCAACATGTCCAAGCAGGTTCGCCTATATCACTACTTGAAAAGTAAAGAGTACCTTCATCATCACGATGAAGTGTTTACTGGCAAGTGTGATCGTGTACGTGAGCTTTTCATTCTCTCTTCGTCCCTAGTGGTGTTTACCTCTGTGGTTGCGTTTATGCTCTAGATGAAGTGCTTCTATGCTTTGTATGATCAACTTTACGTTATTTATGAAGAACGTTATTTATGAACAATAGAAGCCTTGGATAAACGCATTGGTAAGAGTGAACGTTTACCGTTAAAATGCCGCTTCAAGTGAGTGAGGACGTACCGCTGTACGTCCTTTTTTATTGCCGTGTTCTTCTGACCAAGTTCTTGTGGTATCGGTTTGAAGAGGCAAAGTTCTAAATATTGGCATTGGTGAGTAATGAGTGAAAAAGTAGATGTTGTCATCATAGGCGCAGGAGCCGCGGGATTAATGTGCGCTGCTGAAGCTGGAAAACGCGGACGCCGCGTAATGGTGATTGACCATGCGAAAAAACCAGGTCGTAAGATCCTGATTTCGGGCGGTGGTCGTTGCAACTTCACCAACTACGATGTCTCGGCTCACAACTACCTATGTCGCAATCCGCACTTTGTGAAGTCGGCGCTTTCGCAATACACCAACTGGGATTTCATCTCGATGGTGGGTAAATACGGCATCGAGTTTGAAGAGCGTTCTCACGGTCAGCTTTTCTGTTTAGATTCCGCAAAAGACATTGTGAATATGCTGCTTAAAGAGTGCGAATTGCCGAATATTACTCAGCGTTATCAAGTAGAAACTCTGGATATTAAGCAAACCGAGCAGGGCTTTCATCTACACACCACACAAGGTGATATAGAGTGTGAATCTCTAGTGGTGGCGACGGGCGGTCTCTCAATGCCTAAACTCGGCGCTACACCATTTGGCTATAAGATTGCAGAACAATTTGGCCTGCCTGTGATTTCAACGACCGCTGGCTTAGTGCCTTTCACGCTGCATGTTGAAGATAAAGACGCGTTAGCGGAGCTTTCTGGTATCGCTGTTCCCGCTGAAATTCAGGCTGAATGTGGCAAAAGCTTTAAAGAAGCACTGCTGTTTACGCACCGTGGATTGTCTGGCCCATCTGTTTTACAAATTTCCTCGTACTGGAAACCAGGGCAAGCGGTCACAATTAACTTGGTACCTGAAGTGAATGTGGATGAGTTATTAACTCGCTCGCGTGAGAAACATCCAAACCAGACGCTCAAGAACACCTTAGCTCGTGTATTGCCTAAACGTTTGGTAGAGGTATTTATTGAGCGCAAACTGCTGGTGGACAAGCCTCTCAAGCAATTCAATCCTAAAGAGCTTGAAACGATCAAAGAGACGTTGGAGCAGTGGCGAGTTGCGCCAAATGGCACCGAAGGGTATCGAACAGCGGAAGTGACTCTTGGTGGCGTGGATACCGATGTGCTGTCGTCAAAAACCATGGAATGCAAAGACATTAAGGGTTTGTATTTTGTCGGCGAAGTGATGGATGTAACTGGCTGGTTGGGTGGCTATAACTTCCAATGGGCTTGGTCGTCAGGTTTTGTCGCTGGCCAGAACGCTTAATCTATTAACGCATTGTTTTAATTTATATTTATTTCGATGAGTATTAATTTCAGAGGCTTTCACTTAGAGCCTCTGAATTACACTGTTAACGTCAATTTTTTATTCCGACCACTCAACTCTAAATATACGTTTTTAAACTTCTTTAGCGCCTTTAGGCAAAACGGTAGGGTAGTATTTTCGTAGGTATCGCTGCTCTGCAATCATATCTTTGAATGATAAACCTTCACGCAGGTGGCAGATAACTTCATTGCCGACAATTCTCAGAACTTTTCCTTCGATTGCAATATTGTTATCCATTGAGTTGAGCAGCACTTCGCCTTTAATCACATCACCAATCTGGAACAGCGTTGTATCGCGGGTAATCACTCGCATACCTTGTTCCGAAATTTCACTGATTTTAAGTTCTTTGCCTTGAACTCGTAGCGTCGGCATGACCGTTCTCGTCTTATAACTTAGACGAAAAAATTGTCTTTGCTCGGTGTGATTAGTCATTGTCGTTATTGGCTTTTAGCCACTCTATTTTATTGGATTAAATTGAGCCGCAAGTTATTCGCGTACTCTCTAAGTTAAAGTTTATCTACTTTTGCTGATTTTTCGAAGCAAGCTCGATCTCAATCAGGGATTATTTAATCTGTTTCGGAACATTCCGAATGATTATTTCACTCAATTACCACAAGTGAAAATTATTTATGTAATAAATAACAACAAACAAGAGGCCGAAAAGATAGATTTCACGCGGTATTTTCTTTTGTACATTGAAAATGTAGTAGTCTTTACTTTAATTAACGTTGGTTAACTCAAAACTATAACTATATGAATTTACGCAAACTCTTTTTTATCTGTTTAGTCATCGTGTTCTCTGGTTGTGCTACCTATGCGGGGCTTAACTACGATGAACTGTTTGGTGCACCTCAAGTACGAGAGCGTCAGGTGGCTTTAGACTCGCCTCAAGCAAAGTATTTTATGCAAGAGGTGAAACCCATCATTGATAACCGTTGTGTGGTTTGTCATGCCTGTTATGACGCACCATGTCAGTTAAAACTCTCATCAGTCGAAGGGATTGATCGTGGTGGCAGCAAAACTCAAGTTTACGAAGGAACTCGCCTAAGTGCAGCAACACCGACACGTCTGTTTGAAGATGCTCAAACGACGCAAGAGTGGCGAGACTTTGGCTTTCATCCTGTGCTCAATGAACGAGACCAAACCACTCGCGCCAATCTAGAAGCGGGGCTAGTTGCAAGGTTATTGCAACAAAAAGAGTTGCACCCTCAGCAGCAGCAAGATCAGTTAGAAGGGTTTGATTTTTCTATTTATCGCGAGCAGCAGTGCCCAACGTTGGAAGAGCATGAAGCTTATCAGCAGGAGTATCCGGACTGGGGGATGCCTTTTGGTATGCCTAACCTGAACAAAAGCGAATACAACAAGTTGATGGCGTGGTTGGAAAACGGTGCGCAGATGAATGAGCACATTCCGTTAACGAAATCACAGCAAACCTTAGTCAATAATTATGAGACTTTGCTTAATGCGGACGGTATCAAGAACCAGCTCGCAGCTCGCTATATTTACGAGCACTTGTTCCTTTCTCATCTCTATTTTTCTGATTTAGAAGAGAAAACACCGCGTTTCTTTACTTTGGTTCGCTCCTCTACACCTCCGGGTGAGACCGTTAAACGAATTGCGACTCGTCGCCCGTATGACGATCCACAAGTCGAACGTGTTTATTATCGGATTATCCCAGAGCAAGGAACCATCGTTGATAAAACCCATATGCCTTATGCTTTGAATAAGAAGCGTATCCACGATTGGAAAGCGTGGTTTATCGACGCGGATTACAAAATTAGCCAGTTGCCAAGCTATGAACCGTCGGTGGCGGCAAACCCCATGACAGCGTTCATTGACCTGCCAGTGAATGCTCGCTATCGCTTCTTATTGGATAACGCACAGAACACCATAATGGGCTTTATCAAAGGTCCGGTTTGCCGTGGTCAGCTTGCGCTTAACGTTATCAATGATGACTTCTGGGTATTCTTCTTAGACCCTGATAAAGCGGATATCCCAGAGGTAAACGAGTTTTATCGCTCTCAAGCGGATAACCTAAAACTGCCTGCTGAGCGTGAGGACACCATCAACCCAATTGCTACTTGGATTAGCTACGCCAAGCAGCAAGCACGTTATTTGGAAGAGAAATCGGCATTTACCCGTAAGCAGTTTAAAGATGGTCGCTACGTCACTACGGATTTAATTTGGTCTGGTGACGGTACCAATCCGAATGCAGCATTAACCGTATTTAGGCATTTTGATAGTGCGTCAGTGGCGCAAGGTCTGGTGGGCAATAAGCCAAAAACCGCTTGGGTATTTGATTATTCATTGTTGGAACGAGTTCACTATCTGCTGGTGGCGGGCTTTGATGTTTATGGCAATTTTGGTCATCAGTTAGTGACTCGTATGTTTATGGATTTCTTGCGTTTAGAGGGAGAAAGTAACTTCGTGACGCTACTGCCACAGAACATGCGACATCAGGAGTTGTCGAGCTGGTATCAAGACCAAACGGCGTATTTCACCGAGTTTTTGCTACGTAACGTGAAGCCGTTTGATGAGCCAAGCAACGTGGAATACACCACCGATGATCCGAAATCAGAGCTGTTTGATAAGCTGCGAGAGCGAGTTCAGCCTGTGTTAAGCCCGAGATATGACATTGTGGATACTGGGTTTACCGATAATCATGAGCGTGAGCTGAATAGCGTCAATGAGATCACAGGCGAGGGTATCTTACCGATTCCTCAATTGATGATGCTGATGATTGAATCCAAAGCGGGAGAGTCTCAGTTGTTTACGCTGATCCATAACAATGCTCATAGCAACATTTCCAGCTTGTTTGATGAAGAGAATAACCGTGTTCCTGAAAACGACAGCTTAACTTTAGTGAGAGGTGTACTAGGAAGCTATCCAGCGGCATACCTATCACTAAAAGAAACCGAAATTCCTGAGCTGGTGGAACGTTTAAGAACCCTTGATGGTGAAGAAAGCTATGTTCAGTTGTTGGATCGGTTTGCTGTGCGTCGTAGCTCGCCGGACTTTTGGTCTTTCAGCGACAAGGTTCATCAGTGGTATAAGAAAGATCAGCCAGTTGAAGCGGGACTATTGGATTACAACCGGTTTGAAAACCGATAAGTTCGGTGGCTATTTTTACATCGTTTAGCAAAAAGCCAGTCTTACAACTGGCTTTTTTTCTTGATGACAAAGCTTCTTAATGTAAGAGCTTCTTAACAGCGAAGTTTCTTAATGTCAGTGTTTCTTAATAACAAAATAGCTATGAATCGCCTGTCACCAATGAACCAATCCGGCTGGTGTTCACTACTTTTCTGCGTTCGCTCATGATGATGAGCAGGCGTTGCAGTGCGATAAAGCTGAATAGCAAAATGCCAACGATGATTTTGGTCCACCAAGAGCTCAAAGTACCGTCGAACGTAATGTAGGTTTGGATTAACCCTTGAATCAACACACCAAACAGCGAGCCAAATACAGTACCAACACCACCCGATAGCAAAGTGCCACCGATAACCACAGCAGCGATAGCATCCAGCTCAACCCCTACAGCCGCGAGTGGATAGCCCGCAGACGTATAGATAGAGAACACAATCCCAGCACAGGTCGCTAAGAAAGTGGAAAGCATGTAGATACCAATGGTGGTGCGTTTGACCGGAATCCCCATCAAACCCGCAGAAGTGGCGTTACCCCCAATCGCGTACACGTTGTTACCAAATCGAGTGCGATGAGCCACCAGCATTCCAATCGCTACGATACACAACATCACTACCGCCAACAGGCTCAGGCGACCACCGCCCACGATGTGCCATGAAAAACGCGACATCTCTTTATAGACCGGGTGTTCAATAGGAATAGATTGCTCAGAGATTAGGAAGCTCACACCGCGCAGGAAGAACATGCCAGCCAATGTGACGATGAAAGCGGGTATTTTTAAGGTATCAATAATCCAACCCATTAAACCGCCAAACAGCGAACCCATAACCAGTACCATCACGATGGCAGTGAAAGGATGAACTCCCCATTCACCGATAACCGTCGCAAGGAAAATACCGGTAAATGCGACAACTGAGCCTACCGAAAGGTCGATACCGCCGGAGAGGATAACGAACGTCATACCGACAGCAAGAATGCCCAAGAACGCGTTGTCGGTGAGAATGTTACAGATCACGCGTGTACTCATAAACGCAGGAAATTCCACCATACAAAACGCATAGCCAATCAGGAACACTGTGATGGTGATAAACAGAGGAAAATTACGCTTAATCATTATCTATTTCCTCTTAATCAGTTGTATGACCGTTGGCGATTGCAATATCAACACGGTTAACACCACCAGCGATTTCACGATATGGTTCCACTGTGGCTGGTATCCCGAGAGCAAAATACCTGTGTTGATACTTTGAATGATGAACGCGCCAACCAGAGCCAGCATCAGGTTAAAACGCCCCCCCATCAGAGACGTGCCACCAATAACCACAGCTAAAATGGCATCCATTTCCAACCATAAACCGGCGTTGTTAGCGTCAGCGCCTTTGATGTCTGCTGCAACGATAATCCCTGCAATAGAAGCCATCACACCACTGATAACGTATACCGACATCACAATCGCAGGGGTGTTAATGCCCGCATTTTTGGCTGCTTTAATGTTGATACCCACAGACTCGATAAAGAGCCCCAATGCTGTTTTCTTGGTGAGCGCCCAAACAATCAATAGTGCGCAAACCAACAACAGGATTGGGGTAGGGAAATAGAACAGTGAGCCACTACCAAACCAAGAGAGAGTCTCATTGTTGAAGGTAATAATTTGCCCTTCAGTAATGAGCTGAGCCACACCGCGCCCAGCCACCATAAGAATCAAGGTGGCGACAATCGGCTGGATTTTACACACCGCAACAAGAAAGCCGTTCCATAAGCCACATGCTACGCCAGCTAACACTGAACAGAGCAAAATGGTGGACGGTGCGTAACCTTGCTCTGCCATACTGGCAAGCACGGCACCGCTGATCGCCATTACCGCGCCAACCGATAGGTCAATACCGCCGGTTGCGATAACCAGTGTCATACCTATGGTAAGTAGCGCAACAGGCGCACCGCGGTTAAAGATATCGATGACGCTACCAAATAGGCGGTCATCTTGAATGTGAATCGAGAAGAAATTATCGGCGATAAGGCTGTTAATAATGAACAGCAGGATTAAAGCCGCAAACTGTGGTGCACCCTTCGGCAAGGTAAACTTATTGCGCGGCTGCGGCGCTTTCGATGGCGCCTTTTGCAGTGACGCTTTATCCATCGATGCTTTCTCTATAGATGCCTTCTCTATAGGAGATAGGGGATTGAGCGAATTCATAATCACCTCAACTCGCAATTGCTTGCATTATGGCTGGCACGGAAAGTTCTTCGGTCGGTATCTCTGCAACGGGTTTTCTGTCACGTAATACCACCACGCGATCGGCATAGCCAACCAGCTCTTCAAGCTCAGAAGAGATAACCAACAGCGCGAGCCCATTGGCACAAAGACTTTCGATTAAACGAATGATCTCAGCATGAGCGCCGACGTCGATACCTCGGGTCGGTTCATCAAGGATCAAGAACTTAGGCTTGGTGAGTAGCCAGCGAGCGAGCAGAACCTTCTGTTGATTACCGCCGGACAAAAACTCAATCGGCTGTTCAAGGCTAGGGGTTTTGATTGCCAGTTGGTCAATGTAGCGCTGTGCCACGGCTTCTTGTTCTTTGCGTGAGATAGGCTTAAACCAGCCCCGTTGTGCCTGCAAAGCCAGAATGATGTTTTCACGCACTGATGCTGCGCCAATGATGCCATCGGTTTTACGATCTTCAGGGCAGTAACCAAAACCTAAGTGAGAAGCTTGGCGAGCCGAGCGAACCTGAATAGGGCGGCCTTTTAGTTCACAGGTGCCGGAATCACTAGGTTCAATGCCGAAAATGACTTTCGCGGTTTCGGTTCGACCGGAACCGAGTAAGCCCGCTAAACCAACAATTTCTCCGGCATGAACTTCAAGATTAAACGGGTGGATAGTGCCTTTTTTGCCGTAGTTGGAAAATGCCACCATAGGTTCGTTGTGCTTGCGGGTTTTTCCAGCACGTTTGAGAGCCGTATCTTCCAGTTCACGGCCAAGCATCATTTTCACTAGCTCAATTTGTGGTAGCTCGCGGGTCTCTTTGGTGCCAACCAACTGACCGTTGCGTAAAACGGTAATGCGGTCGCTCACTTCGTACACTTGGTCAAGGAAGTGGGTGATGAAAATTAGGCTTACACCTTGTTCTTTTAAACCAAGCATTATGTTAAATAACATCTTCACTTCGTTACTGTCGAGACTGGCGGTTGGTTCATCGAGAATCAGTATTTTGGCTGAAAGAGAGATGGCTCTGGCGATAGCAATTACTTGCTGAATAGCTACGGAAAAGTGGTTGAGAGGTTCAGTAACATCGATATCCAGTCCATAGCTGGTAACAATTGTACGTGCTTTCTCAGCCATGGTTTTTCGGTCAACGAAGCCCCATTTTTTAGGTTCATTGCCAATAAATAGGTTGTCCATAACAGACATGTTTGGCAGTAGGTTTACTTCTTGGTAAACAGTACCGATGCCGAGGCTTTGTGCGTGGGCGGTATTTTGCGGAGAGATAGTCTGACCATCGAGAGTGATTTCACCACCATCACGTTGATATACGCCGGTTAAAGTTTTAACTAACGTTGATTTACCCGCGCCATTTTCACCTAATAGCGCCATGATTTCGCCTTTTCTTAGGCTGAAATCGACATTTTCTAGCGCTTTCACACCGGGGAAATATTTACAAATTCCTTTAGCGCTGAGCAGGATATCTTGCTGATTGTCTAACGGCATAATAACTCCAACAATCTAAATCATCCCTCCCGAAAGGGAGGGATGATGACAATAAAATTAGTAACCTAAGTCTTTTTTCATTTCTAACTGAGCTTTTGCATCAGCTGGTAAATATAAATTGGACTCGGTAACAATTTTCTTCGGTGGAGTTGTGCCTTTATCTTTATATGCAATAAGTGCATCAAGAGCTGGGCCAGCCATATTTGGAGTAAGCTCAACGGTCGCGTTTGCTTCGCCACTCATCATCGCTTTAAATATATCTGGAACCGCATCAATTGAGACAATTAAAATATCGCTGCCTGGTTTTAAACCTGCTTCTTTAATTGCTTGAATAGCGCCAATTGCCATATCATCGTTATGGGCAAATACCGCACAAATATTTTTGCCGTTATTTTCAGCTTTAATAAAGCTTTCCATAACTTCTTTACCTTTACTACGGGTAAATTCGCCAGACTGAGTACGAACAATTTGAATATTGTCGACTTTGTCTACCGCATCGCTAAAGCCTTTTTTACGGTCGATAGCCACACTCGCACCGACAGTACCTTGCAGCTCTACCACGTTACATTTTTTGCTGCCTACTTTGTCGATCAACCATTTACCAGCCACAGCACCTTCTAATACGTTATCAGCAGTTACCGCTGTCATATAAAGAGAGTCGTCTTCTACTGTGATACCACGGTCTAGTAGGAATACTGGGATACCGTAGTCTTTTGCTTCTTCAAGCACAGGTCCCCAGCCAGTTTGCACTACAGGTGCGATGAAGATTGCGTCTACACCCTGAGCGATGAACGAACGTACAGCTTTGATTTGGTTCTCTTGTTTTTGTTGTGCGTCAGAGATTTTCAGTGTGACACCGCGTTTTTCTGCTTCAACTTTGGATACCGCTGTTTCAGCTGCACGCCAGCCTGATTCAGATCCAATTTGAGAAAAACCAACGGTTAATGAAGCAGCCATTAGTGAACCAGACATTAAAATGGTACTGACAGCGGTTGCTAAAGTGAGTTTTTTTAACATGATTAAGTCCCTATCTTGTTTAACTCTCCCTTCGTGTTTGAAGCGACAGCGTGGTTGACTCATGCACGCACTTCCCACCATAGACTGCAATACGTCCTTGCTATGTATGAGAGTAGGTGTTCATTGGTCGTCTAACTGTCATTTCAATAACGTTGGGGATATTTTGTTTCACTGTAATGCTCATTATTAAAATTTATTGAAATAGCTATGAGCAATAAAATATTAAGACGGGAAATTAACCTGTGGTTGGATTTTAATCACATAAAAAATTTGGTAGCCAAATAGTCCATTTTATTAGCAACTTACTACTACAAATCTAATACCTAAGTGCAATTAAATTTTGGCTTTTAATTAAATAAATATTACTGGGTTTATTTATTTGAAAATAAAAAAAGCCCTCTTAATTCGAGGGCAACATGAGAAAAATATATGTGGGGGTATATAACTTATTGAGTTTTCTGTTTGTAGCGGTCAAAAATAACTGCTGCAAGTAGGATTGCACCACGAACAACATATTGAGCAAACGGAGACATGTTCAACAGGTTCATCGCGTTCTCTACAGTACCAAGGATAAGAACACCGGCGATAACGTAAGAAACTTTACCGATACCACCTTTCAGTGACACACCACCCAATACACACGCAGAGATAACAACTAGCTCGAAACCAACAGAAGTCATTGGCTGACCTGATGTCATACGAGCTGCTAGGATGACACCTGCAAGTGCTGAGATAAAACCAGAGATTGTGAAGATCATCATTTTAGTTTTAACTACGTTTACACCTGCAAGACGTGCTGCTTCTTCGTTACCACCAATCGCAAGTGTGTTACGACCGTAAACGGTGCGGTTAAGAAGGAAAGCAAATACACCGAAAGTGACCAGTGTTAGCCAAATTGGAGTTGGGATACCAAGTACTGAAGAGTTACCTAAAGCAAAGAAGCTCTCTTCGGTAATACCGACCGCTTTACCATCAGAGATGATGTAGCCAAGACCACGAGCAATTTGCATGGTAGCCAGTGTTGTGATCAACGCGTTGATTTGCAGTTTTGCAATCACGAAGCCGTTGAGTAAACCAAACACCACACCTGAAAGCAGGCCAGCACCGATACCTAGTGCAACGCTGCTAGTTGCGTTGATGGCAACTGCAGTAACAACACCAGAGCAGGCAATGATAGAAGCCACTGATAGGTCTAAGTCACCACAAGCAAGGCAGAACAACATGGCACACGCCACCATACCGCTCATTGAAATGGCAAGACCAAGGCCTTTCATGTTGATGAAAGTCGCGAAGTAAGGAACGAACAGGCAGCAGAGTATAAACAGACCTGCAAACACCATTAGCATTCCAAACTTGTCCCAAATTTTAGAGAAGTTAAATCCGCCGGATTTCGCCTCAGACGTCATCGCTTTAGTAGGGCTAGATAAAGACATAATGATATTCCTCAGGTTTAAGCTGCTGCTGACTCTTTGTCGAGCATTGCAAGACGAAGAGCAGTTTGTTCGTTAAATTCATCGCGTTGAAGTTCGCCTGTCACTGCGCCATCTTTCATCACAAGGACGCGGTCAGAGATACCCAACACTTCTGGTAAATCGCTGGAAACGACCAATACGGTGACTCCGTTTTCCGCCAGCTTAAAAATCAATTCGTATATTTCAGACTTCGCACCTACGTCGATACCACGGGTAGGTTCGTCCAGTAAGATCACGCTCATCGCAGTTGACAACCAACGGCCAAGAATCACTTTCTGTTGGTTACCACCAGAGAGCTTGCCAATCGGTTGTTCAAGCGATGATGCCTTAACATTCAGCGCTTGTTTTTGCTTGGTTGCGTTGTCTTTTTCCCAAGCGAAATCGATAAGGCTGTTAAATTTGAGGTGCCATGGACGCGCACTGATGTTGGTGTTTTCCTGCACCGACATGATTGGCACTATGCCATGTGCTTTACGGTCTTCAGAGCAAAGGGTAATACCTGCACGAATCGCATCTTGTGGGGTTTTAATACCGATTTTTACATCGTGAAGGAAAATATCCCCACCGGTTTTACGCTCTGCGCCAAACACCAAGCGAGTCAGTTCGGTACGTCCAGCACCAACAAGACCAAACAGGCCAAGAATTTCACCCTGCTGGATATCCAGTGAAACAGGAGCGCTAAGTCCAGACCCTTGAATGTTCTCAAGGCGTAAGCCGCTTTTACCTAATTCGCGAGAGCGGTAGTTGTAGATGTCGTTAATTTCACGACCAACCATCAGTTCTACTAGGCGGTCGTTAGTCAGTTCAGACATGTCTTCAAAAGACTGAACGTGTTGACCATCTTTGAAGATAGTAATGGCGTCACACAGGTTGAAGATCTCTTCCATGCGGTGAGATACGTACATAATGATTTTGCCAGCATCTCTTAGTTCACGGATAACCTTGAACAGATTTTGAATTTCACGTTGAGACAAGCTACTGGTTGGTTCATCAAATGCGATGATTTGTGCGTTGCGGCTAAGAGCTTTGGCGATTTCCACCATTTGCCATTGGCCGATAGATAATTCTTTTAACTGGCATGCTGGGTCAAAAGTTTCACCAAGACGCTCTAACTGCACACGGGCATTTTTGTTTAGCGTTTCGGTATCAACACGACCACCTTTGGTTGGAAGCTGCCCAAGATAAATGTTTTCAGCAACGGTGAGCTCAGGAACCAAGTTCAGTTCTTGGTAGATGATAGCGATACCGTGATCAAGTGCATCGTTAGTTGAAGTAAGAGTGATCTCTTTACCATCAATTGCGATATGACCTTCTGTTGGCTGGTGGAACCCACTCAAGGTTTTAAGCAGAGTTGATTTACCTGCACCGTTTTCTCCCATCAAAGCATGAACACTACCTGCGCTTGCGCGGAAGCTAACGTTGTTCAGTGCTTTTACACCAGGGAAGTGCTTCGAAATATTACAAAACTCTATGTAAGAAGGGGACTTCGCCATGACATTCTCTCCGTAAAATCAAGAGGGTGACGGCCAAGGTAGCCGTCACCAAAATTGAGCTTATAGCCCTTTCTTCGCTAGTTCGTCTTTGAAGTTGTCACGAGTGATAAGAACTACGTCAGTAACTTCAACAAATTTAGTTGGTTCAACGTCTTCTTTAACCCACTTGTAAAGAGATTCGATACTTCTGTAGCCGTGTACGTCTGGGCTTGGAAGTAGAGAACCGTAGAAGCCAGTTGCGTTTGCTTTAGCAAGTTCGTTTACAGCATCTACACCATTGATACCGATACCGATAACGTTGTCAGCGCCGAAGCCTTGACCTTCAGTAGCACGGATACCACCAAGAACTGTGTTGTCGTTCATACCAACAACAAGCCATTGTTTAACATTTGGGTATTGAACAAGTAGTGAGTTAGCTGCGTCCAATGCTCCTGGGATGTCGTTAGTTTTAGTTGGTACGCGGTAGATTTGACCTTCTGGGAAGCCTGCTTGTTTTAGAGCAGAGATAGAACCATCAACACGACGACGTGCAGTGTCTAGCTCGTCAGCAGTGATCGCCATAACACCTGTTGATGCTACGTCCCATTTACGCTTAGTCATTTCTTTATAAAGTTCTGAACCTTGACGTTCACCGATAGCTGTTGCTGCCATCATTACCAAAGGTACGTCGACCATAGGTTCGCCTTTGGCGTTAAGGAACTGGTCATCAACAGTGATAACTTTTAAATCATAGCTTTTTGCTTTAGCCATGATTGCTGGACCTAATTTAGGGTCCGGAGTACAGATAACGAAACCTTTCGCGCCTTGAGCTGCAAGGGTATCGATAGCATTCAGTGTTTTTTCACCATCTGGCACAGCCATTTTCACAACTTCAAAGCCTAGGTCTTTACCGGCTTTTTCTGCGAATGACCATTCAGTTTGGAACCATGGCTCTTCAGGTTGTTTAACTAGGTAACCTAGTCGCATGTCATCGCTTGAACCAAAGAACGCATTGGCAGAAGCGCTTAACATTGTTGCCCCGGTTAAGGCAGTCGCTAGTAATAATTTTTTTAGTTTCATTGTTATTCCATCCGCTGGGTAGGGTTTGTTTCACGGACATATTTGAAGATTTCATTTCAAGTTGAAGTGACGAAAATCACACCAAAAAAATGTAGCGATTTTGTCCATTCATTTAGCGGAGGTGAACATGATGGGGATCTCAAATGTTACGTTTTAGTGCATTTCTGACTGCTTTTGGTGCGTATGTAATCGTTTGAATAGTTGTTATAGCCTTATTTGGCAAGGCTTGGTGTGTTTTTTAATCAGATGCACAGAAATAAATTCATGGCGGTTTTGTCCATACATCTAGCAGGCAATGTCATGGCTGAATCATCCATGCAGGGGTATAACAAATAAAAAATATCACCCTACATGGACACCCTATACGGAGCTGTTATGAAGCATTTAGCGACACACCCTGCACACGTTATTGGTCTGGATTTTGGTTCAGATTCCGTACGTGCATTATTGGTCAACGCTGTTAGTGGTGAGGAAGTGGCATCTGGTGTCACTTACTACCCGCGTTGGATGGAAGGCCTATATAACGAACCTGAACAATCTCAGTTCCGCCATCACCCGAAAGACTACATAGAAGCGATGACTCAAGCGATACGTGAAGCACTTGAGCAAGTCCCTGCGGAAATCGCTCAGTCTGTGGTGGGTATTGGTGTTGATACTACGGGTTCGACGCCAGCTCCGGTTGACGCACAAGGTAATGTTTTAGCTCTGTTGCCTGAATTTGCAGAAAACCCGAACGCGATGTTTATCTTGTGGAAAGACCACACATCAGTATCAAAAGCAGATTTGATTAATGAATTGGCCCACGGTGGCGAGTTCATCGACTACACCAAGTACATTGGCGGTATTTACTCTTCAGAATGGTTCTGGGCTAAAGCAGCTTGGGTGAGTGAACAAGATGATCAAGTAGCGAAAGCCGCTCATAGCTGGGTGGAGCTGTGTGACTGGATCCCAGCACTGCTTTCAGGTAACGAACATCCAAGTAAATTCCGCCACGGTATCTGTGCCGCTGGTCATAAAGCGATGTGGCATGACAGTTGGGGTGGCCTACCGGATCAAAAATTCCTTTCTGCGATTTCGCCAACGCTTGATGGTATTCGTGAGCGTATGTTTGATGAGGTTTATACCTCTGAAGATGTGGCAGGTTACCTAACTCAGGAGTGGGCAGAGAAACTTGGTTTGCCAGCAGGTCTAGCGGTTGCTGTAGGTGAGTTCGACTGTCATATGGGCGCTGTTGGCGCAGGGGCAGGCGAGCATGATTTAGTTAAAGTTATCGGCACTTCAACCTGTGACATCCTGATGGTGGACGCAGATAAAGTGGGCGATCGCACCATTCACGGCATTTGTGGTCAGGTGAAAGGCAGCGCGCTACCAAGCTTGATGGCTTTGGAAGCGGGTCAGTCGGCATTTGGCGATGTTTATGCTTGGTATAAGCGCGTACTGATGTGGCCTATTCAGGCTCTAGCGAAAACCAATACCGATGCGGCAAAAGTGATGGAGCAGTTGGATAAGTCGATTGTGCCAATGCTTGCTGAGGCTGCGCAGCAATATGCTTTCAACGATAACTCACCATTAGCGATGGACTGGCACAATGGCCGTCGTACTCCTTACGCAAACCAACGCCTCAAAGGCGCGATTACCGATCTGAACTTGGGTTCTACCGCACCAGCGATGTTTGCGGCTTTGGTTGAGTCAACGGCTCACGGCGCGAAAGCGATTGTCGATTGTTTTGTTGACCAAGGTATGGATGTTGAACGTGTTATCGCCATCGGCGGTATCTCGCAAAAATCCCCATACGTGATGCAGATGTGTGCTGACGTTATTGGTCGTGACATTGCCGTGGCAAGCTCTGAGCAGTGTTGCGCTCTGGGTGCTGCGATTTTCGCCGCAGTTGCTGCCGGTGTGTATGAAGATGCTCAACAAGCACAGAAAGCGATGGCAAGCCCAATCAGTCAAGTTTACAAACCGAATGCGGCAGCAAAAGCGCTACGTGAACAACGCTACGCTGGCTACCGTGAGCTTGGTCAACACCTAGAGCAAATTTCTGAATCAAAACTGTCTCAGGAGCGTAGCCATGGGTGAGCTAGCAATGGGCGCAGCTAAATCGGTACTTAGCCAAGAAGAGCGCCTGAACAAGCTTCGCCATGATGTGTGGCAAGCGAACTTAGATCTCGAACGTCACAAGTTAGTGACGTTCACTTGGGGCAACGTGTCAGCGATCGACCGTGAATCTGGCTTGGTAGTGATCAAACCAAGCGGTGTTGCTTACGAAGATTTAAGCGCTGAAAACATGGTGGTGGTCGATCTGGAAGGCAATATCGTTGAAGGCGATTTGAACCCGTCGTCAGATACCGCGACGCACTTAGTGTTGTACCGCACCTACGCCAAGATTGGTGGCGTGGTTCACACCCATTCACCTCAAGCAACGGCTTGGGCGCAAGCAGGTAAAGCAATCCCGGCATTAGGTACAACTCATGCGGATTACTTCTACGGCAGCATTCCATGTACTCGTGCTCTCTCAAATAAAGAGATCGCTACAGATTACGAATTGAATACCGGTCTGGTGATCGCAGAAACCATTGGGGATAACGACCCAATTGCGATTCCCGGAATTTTAGTCAAAGAACATGCACCGTTCTGCTGGGGCAAAGATGCTCATCAAGCGGTGCACAACGCAGTAGTGACAGAGGTTGTTGCCGGAATGGCTCTGCAAACTCTACAGATCAATCCTGCGGTGGAATATATCAATCAAGCGTTGCTCGATAAGCACTACCTACGTAAACACGGAGCCAATGCTTATTACGGTCAGTCAGCTAAGAATAAAGGGTAAGTCATGAAAGTATTTAATGAAAAACAAGTTTGGTTTGTCACTGGTTCACAAACGCTATACGGACCAAAAGTGCTTGAGCAAGTTGCGCTTGAAAGCGGTCAGATGGTTGCGAGTTTCAACGAAACCAGTGCAATCTCTGTACCTATGGTAGACAAAGGCACAGTTAAGTCTCCGGAAGAGATTCTTAATGTATGTCGTGCAGCGAACAACGATCCTGACTGTATCGGTTTGGTTCTTTGGATGCACACCTTCTCTCCTGCAAAAATGTGGATTGCTGGTCTTTCTCAGTTGAACAAACCGTTCATGCACCTTCACACTCAGTTCAATGCGGCGCTTCCTTGGGACAGCATCGACATGAACTACATGAACACACACCAAAGTGCTCATGGTTGTCGTGAATTTGGCTTTATCGGCACTCGTATGGGAATCGACCGTAAAGTGGTTGTTGGTCACTGGCAAAACCCACAAGTTCATAAAGAAATGGATGATTGGTGCCGTGCGGCTGTGGGTATCCACGCAGGTCAAAACCTAAGAGTGGCGCGTTTTGGTGACAACATGCGTCAAGTAGCGGTAACCGAAGGCAACAAAGTTTCTGCGCAAATCCAGTTCGGCTATGAAGTGAACGCTTACGGTTTGGGTGAACTGACTGAAGCAGTTCAATCAGTGTCGGATGCTGATGTGGCTCGCATGTTGGATGAGTACGCATCAACTTACGAAATGAAATCAGAGCTTCTAACGGATGCTTCACTGCTTAAATTGATGCAGCACGAAGCGCGCCTAGAAATGGGTATGGAACGTTTCTTAACAGATGTTGGTGCTAATGCATTCACCAACACCTTTGAAAACTTAACCGGTCTAGGTTCTCTACCAGGTCTTGCAACACAACGTCTGATGGCGAAAGGCTTTGGTTACGGCGGTGAGGGTGACTGGAAAACGTCGGCTATGGTTCACATCATGAAGCAGATGGGTAAAGGTCGCCAAGGTGGTACTTCTTTCATGGAAGACTACACCTATAACTTCGGTGCAACTGACCAAGCTCTTGGTGCGCACATGCTAGAAGTGTGTCCATCAATCGCTGCGGCAAAACCACGCCTAGAGATTCACCGTCATACGATTGGTCTGAAGTGTGATGTTCCTCGTCTGCTATTTAGCGGTAAAGAAGGTGATGCACTTAACGTGTCTGTAATTGACCTTGGTAACCGCTTCCGCATGGTCGTGAACACAGTGAAGACTGTCGCTCCACCACAAAGCATGCCACACCTACCAGTTGCTCACGCGCTTTGGGAACCAATGCCAAATCTACAAGTCGCTGCGGCAACTTGGATTCATGCAGGCGGCGCACACCACAGTGCATACAGCCAACAGGTGAGTGTTGATA
Source organism: Vibrio sp. HM8-C (assembly GCF_058630515.1). NCBI lineage: Bacteria > Pseudomonadati > Pseudomonadota > Gammaproteobacteria > Vibrionales > Vibrionaceae > Vibrio > Vibrio sp. HM8-C. Next base: position 146,977 of record NZ_JBMMKS010000009.1, on the reverse strand, counting down.
CCCTAGCGGATTACGCAGATATCCTAGGTATGGAAATGGTTGTTATCGACGAAAACACTGAGACTCGTACGTTCAAGCAAGAGCTGAAAACTAACAGCTTGTACTACCGTCTAGCTTCAGGCGTTTAATCGAAAAATCTCCCTCACGGTGAACACTCATTGTGAGGGAGAAGTTGTAGAGGTAATTATGGCGGTTGACGAATCTAAACTAGAGCAGGGCTTTGATACTCTCAGCCCGTTTGATATTCACTATAACCGTTGGACACTGCGTGTTGCTGGTCAGTGTTCAACTAAGTTTGAGCTACTGTTTGACGATACTGTGTTGTATCAAGGTAAGCTGGAACTGATTAACAATGGTGAGTTACTGGATGTATCGCAGGCTCAGTGGAAGTTCCGTCACCGCCAAGATCGTATTGAGCAATGGTGCCAGTTGCATCATGTCGATAAGCTATCAGTCAACATGAACTACTATTTTCACGATAAAGCAGTCGTGATTGAGTATTTGGCGCGCAATAGCATTCCCACACGATTAGATATCCGACACGCAATTGTTCCCGCTAAAGCGGAAACCCCTGCTGTAGCGAATAACAACAGCGAGCCGCCTCAATCCGAGCAACCGGATTGGCAAATGAGTCGTCACGGGCTTCCTAGTGAATCTATTCGTCACTCCATCAAACCTGATCTGTTTCGTGAAGCTTTTTCAGCCACTCAGTGGATCGTATTAGATAAAATGTGATGTCGAAAATCGCAATACTTCCGGGCTCAACATACACTAGACAAAATTCTAATGATTGTTGGTCTATGCAGAACACTGATCCACTCAAGCCTGGGTATGACTTCGATGCACATTTAGTTGCGGGACTTACACCGATCATCGAAGGTGATGAGCTCGACTACACCATCGACCGTCAAAACGGCATGAAAGGGTACATCATCAATATCACCAGCAAAGGTGAAGGCACTATTTTCTCCGGAGAAAATGAATTTCATGTCAAAGCGGGAGACTTACTACTGTTTCCGCCAAGTGCAGCTCACTATTACCGCCGCAAAGACGACAATGCGTCATGGTTTCACCGTTGGGTCTATTTTAGACCAAGAGCCTTCTGGAATGACTGGTTAAGCTGGCAGGAAGAACGCAATGGCGTTTATGTAACCAGTGGATTATCGACGCAAGATATTGAGCACATTGAAAGCTTGTTTGTCGATATCGAATACACCGCGAAATCGGATTTACCTTATCGGGACGATTTGGCGATTAACTTGCTTGAACAGCTGCTGATTCGCTGTAAATCGGTGCAGCCGGATGTGGTCAGTAAGCCACTCGATCCACGCATCATTCAGGCGATTAACTACATGACACAAAACCTCAATCAGGATTTCACGCTTGAGGAAATTGCTGCACATACCTGTTTATCGCCATCTCGCTTAGGGCATCTGTTCCGTGATGAGATGAAGATGACTATTACTCAGTGGCGGGATGACCAACGTATTAGTCGCGCTAAGCAATTGTTAGTAACTACTCACTATTCGGTAAACCACATTGGACGAATAGTAGGCTACTCAGATCCCCTTTATTTCTCTCGCGTGTTCAAACGAAAAGCTGGCGTCAGCCCGAAACTTTATCGAGAAAAAATCACCTGAGAACAGATCAAAAAAACCGGAGCACAGCTCCGGTTTTTCTTTATCCGCTAAGAATTTTTGACAAAAAATGTGCGTATCTTGAGCTAGATTCCAGCTTTGGCTGCAAAGGCAATGGTAAAGCGAATGGCGTTTTCAACTCTCAACATTTCTAAACTATAGTTGAGTTGTTAGTTGGCAAAAGAGTTAGTTGATAAAAGAGTCGGTTGGCAAAAGGAGTAGCCTGAATGAATCAAGAAGCCTTGCTCTCTCGTTTTAATGAATTACCTCGTATTGAAAGTATCCAGCAAGAGTTACTGAATATGGTGAACAGCGACAACCTCAATTTCAGTGAGTTGTCGCGCAAGATGTCGATGGATCAAGTGCTCAGTGCCCGTGTGTTGCGGATGGCGAACTCAGCCCAGTTTGGCGGTGCACAAGGCGTATCAACCATTAACGAAGCGATCATTCGTGTTGGCAGTGGCGCCGTGAGAACACTGGTTTCTTCTTCCGTTGTATCCGGTGTGTTTCCTAAACTGGCGACACTCAATATCAAAGACTACTGGGCGAACACTTTCGAAATCGCCATGATTGCCAGCAAGCTCGCCAGAGCTGCCCGTTTAGACCCTAATGAAGCGTTTACCACTGGCGTTCTGCATAACATTGGTGAACTCATGATTCACGCGTTAGAGCCTGATATTGCTTCGCAAATAAAATATCGGGTAGAGCATGGTGAAGAGTTGGTTGCAGTGCAAAAAGAGCTGCTTGATACCGATGCACAAGAGCTTGGTGCTAGGCTGGCTCGCGAATGGCAGTTCCCGTCTGATATGGCGGATGCGATTGAAAATGTGAACCATCCGGGAAGAGCAACAGAAGCTAAGCGATTAGCCTGTGTTCTGTTTTTGGCTCGTGAAATCCATAAGCGTTGGGACTCATTGTTCGATGAACGAGAAAAGCGTGCGTTTCTTACTCGTCATCCTGCTGCTAAGGCTCTGGCGTTGTCGCCGGATGTGTACGTGGAAATAGACAGAGTTCGTGGGCAGGGCGTAGAGCTGGCACACCAACTTTTTTAGTCAGTCACAATCGCTTAAAACAGCCATGTAAAACCGTCATTTAAAAAATAGATAGAAAGCCCATGCAACAGCGTGGGCTTTGACCTATTTAGGTAGAAGGCGCGAGCTTTTTGGAAAGCTTCAGTTGCTGCACTATCAAACCAATGATGATCAACACTAAGCCGATTAATGTCGAAGGATGAATTTCTTCACCTATGATGGTCGCAAGCAGGATTAATGAAATAAACGGCGAAGCAAAAATTAGGTTACTGATGCGCGCGGTATTGTTGGTGCTCTTTAGTGCGCTAAGCCAAAGCACAAAGGTAATTCCCATTTCAAATAATCCCACGTAGGTCACAGCGGCCCAACCTTTAACGGTAATTTGGCTCCATGGCGCGCCTTCGTAGACGTTCAATCCAATGGCAAACGGAATAGCAACAAGAAAGCCCAGTAGCACGCCGACAACCGGCTCAGCTTGATTCTTAGTGTTGAGTATCCAATATCCCGCCCAAAGCAATGTGGAAAGCAGTGCTAACCCAACACCCAACGGGCTGTCGAATTTCAAACCGAGAATATCGCCTTTGGTCGCTATCACAATTACGCCTAAGTAGCTGAGTACACAGGCTAACCAATCTTGTTTTCTGATAGTTTGACCCAAGAAAATGGCTGCCATAAACGTTAAAGTGATTGCCCAGCTATAATTAATAGACTGAGCTTGCGAGGCTGGGAGTAAGGCGTACGCTTTAAATAAAATAAGATAGTAAGCCAGAGGGTTAATCAGCCCTAATAGTAAGTAATACCAAGGATTGGCAAAAAAGGTGCTGGCGATCAGATTTAAATGACCTCGAAGGGCACAAATGATGAATAAAGCCAGTGCAGAGACAATACTTGCGATAGTGAGCATTTGAATTGGCGTGAATTCTGCCAACGTGAGTTTGAAAGCTGTAGCAACGGTGGACCAAAACAGAACTGCGGACAGTCCTAGGCCTAATGCGCGACGCTCGTTCATTTGTTTTCCCTAACTTGATTTGACGTTATTTGGCTAGTCTAACGGTGGAATAAATGCGCCACAAACTGGACATTTATCCAGTATGGAAATACCATTTTTGTCAACAGACTTAAGTCACGACTAGACGAAGTAAACCTTTATGATGCAATGGATTATCAACAATATACTGCTTTGGGCTCCCGCACTTGCGAGTGCAATTATATCGGGGAGCGTGATAGGGCTTTGGGTTAAGCAAAAAATGGCGGTCAGAACCCAACTGCTTGATCAGCAAATTATCAATGATGCTCGCTGGTATCAACAGCAAATCGAGCAGCTTAAGGTTTCATTGAACAACAGCTTGGGAGAGTTGGAAGAGCTCGATCAAGAGCGTGATAAAGCAGAGTACGAACTCAAGCAACTGCACGGCAAACTTATGGCAGCGATGGAAAAGCTACGCTATTTCGATGCGGTAAAAGCGGAGCGTGACCAACACAATGAAGAGCTGAGCCATTTACGTGAGCAAAAAGCGCAGCTTGATGTTCAATTGCGTGAGCAAGAAGCGCGTCATCAACAGCAATTAGAATCCAGCGCAGAAAAATTGCGTCTGCTTGAAACCGCTGAAGAGCGCCTCAAACAGCAATTTGAACATCTCGCGAACCAAGTCTTCGAAGACAAAGCCGCAAAAGTGGATCAGCAAAATAAACAGAGCCTTGATGGTTTGTTGAGTCCGCTTAAAGAGCAGCTAGAAGGTTTCCGCAAACAGGTAAACGACAACTTCAACAATGAAGCGAAAGAGCGCCACACCTTAGTTCACGAGCTGCGTAATCTGCAAAGCCTTAATGAGCAAATGGCAAAAGAAGCGTTGAACCTTACTCAGGCGCTAAAAGGTGACAACAAGCAGCAAGGTAACTGGGGTGAAGTTGTTCTTGCTCGAGTGTTGGCGGAGTCGGGTCTGCGTGAAGGTCATGAGTACGAAACTCAAGTTAGTTTGCAAAATGACATGGGCAAGCGTTATCAACCGGATGTGATTGTTCATCTGCCACAAGATAAACAAGTGGTGGTGGACTCAAAAATGACGCTGGTGGCTTATGAACGTTATTTCCATGCGGAAACGGATGAAGAGCGTGATACCGCACTGCGCGACCACTTGATTGCGTTGCGTAACCATATCAAGGGATTGAGCCAAAAAGATTACCATCAGCTTCGTGGCATAGAGAGCTTAGATTATGTGCTGATGTTTATTCCAGTCGAGCCTGCATTCCAAGTCGCGATTCAAGCCGATCCTAGCTTGGTAAAAGATGCGATGGAGCAAAACATTATTCTTGTCAGTCCGACCACGTTGCTGGTGGCGCTGCGTACCATTGATAACCTATGGCGCAATGATCGTCAGAACCAGAATGCCCGCTTAATTGCCGAGCGAGCCAGTAAGCTTTATGACAAGTTACGCCTATTTGTTGATGATATGGAAGGTTTGGGCTCTGCGTTAGACAGAGCAAACCAGAATTATCAGGGTGCGATGAACAAGCTTGTTACCGGCCGTGGCAATGCCATTAGTCAGGCAGAAAGCTTTAAACAGCTTGGGGTTGAAGTGAAACGTTCTATTCATTCTCAATGGGCTGAAAAAGCACAAATTGGCGAAGATTATGAAATTTCTCCTCCAGTTGAAAGACATCAGGGAGAAGTAGAAAGACATCAAGGAGAGGATAAAGTAAACTGATTGCCCGCAGCAGTTTATAGACCTTTGGGAACACTTTTTCTACAGAGAAAGCGTACTGCTTTGCAACGAAATTGAAAGAAACGAATGATGGCGGTCTCAATATACTTACGTAGAAAGAATGTTGCGACCACAATGACGGATAGTAGCGATGACGGACAGTAGTAGCGTGCAAACGAATACAGCAATGACAGATCAAGAAACAACGCATTTCGGTTTCGAAACCGTTCGTAAAGAAGAAAAAGCAACCAAAGTAGCTCAGGTGTTTCACTCAGTAGCAGCGAAATACGACATCATGAATGACTTAATGTCGGGTGGTGTTCATCGACTATGGAAGCGTTTTACGATTGATTGTTCAGGTGCACGTCCGGGACAAAAAATTCTCGACCTTGGCGGCGGTACTGGTGACCTAGCTGCGAAGTTTTCTCGCATTGTGGGCGATAAAGGCCACGTTATTCTGGCAGACATCAATAACTCTATGCTTAACGTAGGTCGCGACAAGCTGCGTGACCGTGGCATTGTCGGCAACATCGATTTCGTGCAAGCGAACGCAGAAGAACTGCCATTCCCAGATAACCATTTTGACTGCATCACTATCAGTTTCTGTCTGCGTAACGTAACAGATAAAGATAAAGCACTGCGTTCAATGTACCGCGTTCTGAAACCGGGTGGTCGTCTGTTAGTTCTTGAGTTTTCTAAGCCAGTTTTAGATCCGCTTTCAAAAATCTATGACGCGTACTCTTTCCATATTTTGCCAAAAATGGGTGAGCTGATTGCCAACGATGCAGACAGTTACCGTTATTTAGCAGAATCAATTCGTATGCACCCAGACCAAGAAACCTTAAAAGGTATGATGGTTGAAGCCGGCTTCGAACAAGCTAGTTACTACAACCTGACAGGCGGTATCGTCGCACTGCACCGCGGTTACAAATTCTAAGGACCGCCTATGCCGTTTGAACCTCTTGTCACTGCGGTGATTGAAACTTCTCTGAATACACTGATTAAGGACGATCCTAATTTGGGGCGTCGTCTTGCTCGTCTGAAAGGGCAAGTGATTCAAGTGCATCTGAAAGAGTTGAATAAGACCCTAACGTTTGTTTTCAGCCAACAGATCGATGTGCTGGCTAATTATGAAGGCAAACCAGATTGCTACTTGTCTCTGCATCTGTCTGTACTGCCAGAACTGCGTGAACAAGCCAATATCACTAAACTCATCAAACAAGATAAGTTGGTGCTGGAAGGCGATATCCAACTGGCTCAGAAATTTTCGCAACTGATGACAGATTGTAAACCTGACATTGAAGAGTGGCTGTCACGAGTCACCGGTGATGTGGTTGCTCACACTGTGGTTCAGGGGGCGAAAAACGTCGGCTCTTTGTTAACTTCTCAGTTTAATAAGCATCAGAACCATCTTGCTCAAGTGCTGACTGAAGAGTGGCGTATTGCACCTGCTCCGTTAGAGATCGCCTATTTCTGCGATCAAGTCGATGATGTGAAAAGTCAGGCTTCTCGTTTAGAAGCTAAGCTATCTGCTCTGCTTGAGAAAATGGCTCTGGGTGAAAAAGTGGCTCAAGGAAACGCTGAGGTTGCTAAATAACGTATGACGCCTTCAGAACTTAAGCGCCTATATCGAATTATCAAAGTTCAGCTCGAATACGGGCTGGATGAGTTCCTTCCTGATCATCAACTGACCAAAGTACCTCGTCTGTTACGTAAATCTCTGTTTTGGCTTCGTAATAAGCATACGGATAAACCCTTGGGTGAACGTCTGCGCCTTGCGCTGCAAGAGTTAGGTCCTGTGTGGATTAAATTTGGACAGATGATGTCGACTCGTCGTGATCTGTTCCCGCCGCATATCGCTGATCAGCTTGCACTGTTGCAAGATAAAGTCGCGCCATTTGATGGAAAACTCGCTAAGCAGCAGATGGAAAAAGCTCTCGGCGGCAGTTTAGAAAACTGGTTTGACGATTTTGATATCGAGCCGCTAGCGTCAGCTTCGATTGCTCAGGTACATACCGCGAAATTGAAAGAAAATGGTCGTGAGATCGTTTTAAAAGTGATTCGCCCTGATATTCGTCCTGTGATCGATGCTGACATCAAGCTGATGTACCGCATGGCGCGTATTGTTGCCAAAGCTACGCCAGAGACTAAACGTCTTAAGCCGGTCGAAGTGGTGCGCGAATACGAAAAAACACTGATTGATGAGTTAGATCTGCGTAGAGAAGCGGCTAACGCGATTCGTCTGCGTCGAAACTTCGAAGGCAGTGAGGAACTTTACGTTCCTGAAATTATTAGTGATTTGAGTAATGAAACTGTCATGGTTTCTGAGCGAATATACGGCATTCAGGTTTCTGATGTAGAACGTCTGCGAGAAAACGGCACCAATATGAAGTTGCTGGCTGAGCGTGGCGTGAGTGTCTTTTTCACTCAGGTATTCCGTGACAGCTTCTTCCATGCTGACATGCATCCGGGCAACGTGTTTGTAAACCCTGAGCATCCAGAAAATCCGCAGTGGATTGGGTTGGACTGTGGTATTGTCGGTACACTCAACAGCGAAGATAAACGTTACTTGGCGGAAAACTTCTTGGCTTTCTTTAACCGAGACTACCGCAAAGTGGCAGAGCTGCACGTTGATTCAGGTTGGGTTCCTCATGACACCAATATTGACGAATTTGAAGTCGCAATTCGTATTGTGTGTGAGCCTATCTTTGCCAAACCGCTGTGTGAAATTTCCTTTGGCCATGTGTTGTTGAACCTGTTCAATACCGCGCGTCGATTCAATATGGAAGTGCAGCCACAATTGGTATTGCTGCAGAAAACACTGCTTTATGTTGAAGGATTAGGACGCCAGCTTTATCCACAGCTTGATTTGTGGCAAACGGCGAAACCATTCCTAGAAAAATGGATGATGAACCAAGTGGGACCGCAGGCGGTGATTAATGCCGTCAAAGAGCGCGCGCCATTTTGGGCTGAAAAATTGCCAGAGTTACCAGAGCTGCTTTACGATAGCTTGCGTCAAGGTAAAGTGATGAATCAACGTATTGATCAGCTTTACCAAGGATACAGAGAAACCAAGCGTCAGCAGGCAACAGGCAAGTTTTTATTTGGTATTGGCGCCACATTAGTCGTATGCTCGGCAATACTGGTCGCCAGTCACTTAGAGCAGCTAGCAGTAGGCAGTGCGATTGCAGGCTTCACATTTTGGCTGTTTAGTTGGCGGGCTTATCGTCAATAGACGTTAAACTCTTGAAATCATTATTAGCAAATAACCCCGAGGTATAAATAATGGGTGGTATCAGTATTTGGCAACTTCTTATCATTGCTGTAATCGTAATTCTGTTGTTTGGTACAAAGAAATTACGTGGCATCGGTGGTGATCTAGGTGGTGCAGTAAAAGGTTTCAAAAAGGCAATGGCTGAAGAAGACAAGCCAGAAGTGAAAGACGCTGATTTTGAACCAAAGAACTTGGAGCAACAAAAAACAGCTGCTTCAACTGAAACCAAAAAAGACAAAGAGCAGGCGTAAAGAGTGTTCGATATCGGTTTTTGGGAGCTGGTATTAATCTCTGTTGTTGCTTTAGTTGTATTGGGTCCTGAACGTTTGCCACATGCTATTCGTAGTGTGACCAAGTTTATTGGTGCAGCGAAAAGTATGGCAAACAGTGTGAAAGATGAGCTTGCTCATGAGCTGAAAGTGCAAGAGTTACAAGACAACTTGCGCAAAGCCGAGCAAATGGGCATGAAGAATCTTTCACCTGAGTTGCAAGAATCTGTCGATAAACTAAAGCAGGCGGCGCAAGATGTTCAGCGTCCTTATGCTGCATCGAACCATACGCAAACAGCGGATAACTCAGCCGCAACAGTCGCAGAAGCGATAGATGTTCAAGCAACGAAAGATGTCTCTGAATCTATTAACGTTACTGCGCAAGCTCAGCCTCTGCCAACTGAGGAAGAGCTTAAATCGGCAGACAAGAAAGCCGAGTAAACCATCAAGTGAAGAGCTCCGAGGCTCTTCATTTTCTGTTATATGATCTCAGTTATATGAGCTGTCACATGAGGTTCCAATGTCTTCTGTAGAACAGACACAGCCTTTAATTAGTCACCTTCTTGAGCTACGTAACCGCTTATTGCACAGCATTGCGGGCGTACTGGTTGTGTTTCTCGCTTTGATCTATTTCTCTGGTGACATTTACGAGTTTGTCTCCAAGCCTTTGGTGGAGCGTTTGCCAGAAGGCGCAACGATGATTGCAACCGATGTTGCTTCCCCGTTTTTTACGCCACTGAAGCTGACCTTGATTGTTGCTGTGTTTCTGTCTGTCCCTTATATCTTGTATCAGGTATGGGCGTTTGTGGCTCCGGGCTTGTATAAGCATGAGCGTCGTTTAATTTTCCCTTTGTTGTTCTCTAGCTCACTGCTGTTTTATTGTGGTGTCGCTTTTGCCTATTTCGTGGTTTTCCCACTGGTATTTGGCTTCTTCACCGCTATTGCATTAGGTGGGGTAGAAATCGCAACCGACATCGCCAGTTATCTTGATTTCGTCTTAGCGCTGTTCTTAGCGTTTGGTATCGCGTTTGAAGTACCTGTCGCTATCTGCTTGTTATGTTGGACAGGGGCAACCACACCTAAGGCTTTGGCGGCTAAGCGTCCGTACATCATAGTGGCAGCATTTATTGTTGGTATGCTACTGACACCACCAGATATGATTTCTCAAACTCTGCTGGCAATTCCAATGTGCTTGTTGTTTGAAGTAGGGCTTATCTTCGCTCGCTTCTATACCAAGAAAGAAGCGGATGAAGAGGAAGTGGAAGAGTAGCCTTCAATCCATTCTCGATATGATTTTGAAAAAGGAGCTTAGGCTCCTTTTCTATTTTCTGCCTTTGTAACCCTTATCTGAGCAAAAGTCTGTGAATATCACAGTTTTACGATCTCGTTGCCTGTTGATGGTTTTTTGCACAATAAATTGATTTAAAACAATTGTTCTGCGATCTGCTTTCGCAATTCAATCACATTCGTCTAATTATATAAGCAAATCCTAATTTACCAGGAAGGTATGTTCGGAATGAAAACAATAATGATTAGACCCTATTTAACTTCGCTGATGCTGTTATTCGTAACAGCGGCTTCATTTGTTCATGCGTCAACGGCGGATCACAAAACCTTTGAGCAGCTGAATGGACCTTTCCACAAGGCTCAGGAGGTCACAAAGGCGTGTTTGGAATGTCACACTCAAGCTGGTGAGCAAATCCAAGCGTCTACCCATTGGACATGGGAGCACAAACAAACCAGTTCAGATGAGATTTACGGCAAGAAAAATGTCGTCAATAACTTCTGTATTTCCACCGCGTCTAACGAACCTCGCTGTACTAGCTGTCACACCGGATATGGCTGGAAAGACGATCAATTTGATTTCACCAAACAAGAGAGTATCGACTGTTTGGTTTGCCATGATCAATCCGGTCAATACCGTAAATTCCCGACGGCGGCTGGTCATCCCAATTACGTTGATACGGAGTGGCCAGTAGGTTCTGGCAAAATACTACCCGCAGTTGATTTAGCGAAATCAGCTCAAAGTGTCGCGACCCCCGAGGTGAAAAACTGCGGTAGTTGCCATTTCTTCGGAGGTGGTGGTGATGCGGTTAAGCATGGCGATATGGATTCAAGTTTGAACACTGCGTCGGTTGAACTGGATGTTCACCTCGCCAAAGATGGTGCTAACTTGAAATGCCAGGATTGCCATACCACCAGTGCGCACATTACTCAGGGTTCTCGCTACTCGATGAAGGCGAAAGATACCTCTGGTATCGACATTCCCGGACATACGGACATGAGTCGTGCGACTTGTGAGTCTTGCCATAGTGCAGCGCCTCACCAAGGTTCACGTGAAGCGATTCGCCTCAATCAGCATGCAGAAAATGTCGCCTGTCAGACATGTCATATTCCCGAATTTGCTCGTGAAAAAGCGACAAAAACCTTCTGGGATTGGTCAACGGCGGGAGATAAGAAACGTCCAATGACCAAAGATGAGTGGGGCAATCCACTTTATGATCCGAAAAAAGGCGACTTTGTTTGGCAAAAAAACGTTGTGCCTGAGTATGCTTGCTTTAATGGCGAAATTGATTACACCACTGTCGGTGAAAAGGTTGTGCCTAAGGCTGATGGTGTAATTGAGCTGACTAAAGTACAAGGCGTTTGTGGCGAGGAGGGCACACGTATTTGGCCGTTTAAAGTGATGAAAGGTAAACAGCCTTACGATGTGAAAAATCAGCTAATGATAACGCCGCATTTGTTTGGCAAAGATGACGCAGCTTATTGGAAGTCTTATGACTGGGTAGCCGCTGCTACGGCGGGTATGGCAGCAACAGGATTAGAGTTTGGTGGCGAGATGGCATTCGTTGACACTGACTACCATTTCCCAATCACCCATATGGTTGCTCCAGCAGAGAAAGCGTTGGAGTGCCAAGATTGCCACAGTAAAGATGGACGAATGGCTAAGATTGCGGGTTTCTATATTCCCAGTCGTGATGATGCCCTTGGTGGTAACAGTCGATACTTGTGGTGGTTAGTCGCCTTGACTGTGCTCGGTGTTGCGTTACACGGTTTGCTAAGGTTCTTTGCTCGCCCACAAGGTAAGGAGTAGGTTATGCGTCATATGGTTTATAAACGCTTTGAACGCTTCTGGCATTGGGCGCAAAGCTTACTCATTATCGCGATGATAGCGACCGGATTTGAGATTCATGGTTCTTACCAGTGGCTAGGTTTCGAAGATGCGTTGTTCTGGCATGAGCTGTGTGCTGTCACACTGATCGTTCTGTGGCTATTTGCCATCTTCTGGCATTTCACTACAGGCGAATGGCGGCAGTATATTCCAACGACAGACAAGCTTTCGGACGTCATCAGTTTCTATGTTCGAGGTATTTTTCTCGGGCAAACTCATCCGTATAGATCAACCCCAGAACGTAAACACAACCCATTGCAGCGCTTTTTCTATCTGGGCTTTAAGCTGATATTAGCCCCGTTGATTTGGGTAACTGGTGCGCTGTTATTGCTTCATCCTTTTGGAATCGAAGTTATCCCATTGGGCGCTCTGTCGGGATTGCATTTGCTGGTGGCATTCTTATTTGTGGTGTTCCTGATTGGGCATGTCTATATGACCACCACAGGACCGACACCCACTAGTCATATCAAAACCATGATTACTGGCTATGAGGAGGAGCATTAATTTAAGGTGAAAGGCAAATAGATCTCACTCTTGGCTCATAAAGAGAAAGCCCCTTTATTTGAACAATAAGGGGGCTTTTTATCTAAAGATTGAACAGCTTTTTGGCGTTCAATGTGGTGAGAGTGTCGACTTCTTCAATCGTCATATCGCGAAGTTCTGCGACTCGTTTCGCGACGAGCTGGGTGTAAGCGGGTTCATTACGCTTACCGCGATGAGGGACGGGTGCAAGGTAAGGGCAGTCAGTTTCTAAAATCACGTAGTTAAGGTCGAGATGAGGAATGACCTGATCCATACCGCCATTTTTAAAGGTTGAAACGCCACCTAAGCCAAGATGAAAGCCCAACTCGTTGATTGCTTTAGCTTCTTCTACACTGCCACCAAAACAGTGGAAAACACCGCGCAGAGAGCCATCTTGCTCCTGACGCAACAGCGTTAAGGTTTCTTCAATTGAATCGCGAGTATGAATCACTACTGGTAGATCCATCTCTTTTGCCCAGTTCAGTTGGGTGACAAACGCCATCTCTTGTTCTGCTCGGTAGGTTTTGTCCCAGTAAAGATCGATACCAATTTCACCGACTGCGATGAAATTGTGTTTATCGAACCATGCACGGATGGTTTCCAGAGTCTGATTTACGTTGGCGTCCACATAGCACGGATGAAGCCCCATCATAGAACGGCAAATCTCAGGATAGGCGGCTTCTGTTGCCAGCATAGGCTCAATGGATTCCAAATCGATGTTTGGCAGCAAAATTTGGTTGATACCTTGTTCTAAAGCGCGTTGAACGACGTCATCTCTGTCTTGGTCAAATTCGCTGGCATAGATATGGGCATGGGTATCAATCATGGTGTTGTCTCGTTACATTCTGTTTGTCGGTAGTATAAGTGAGTGTGAGTATACTCTTCCTACTTGAAACTGCAGCGGTGTTGTCTGCGTTCGCTCACCCCAATCACATAGTTATCTATGCTCATGGGGATTCACTCACTTGCCGCCTACCTGCAACTTCAAGTAGTTTGATTATATCAGGTCATTTTTTGTATTTTTGCTTAAAGGCTCTAGCACCTGAGTTTGAGAGTGATATGATTTCGCCTGAACCTGTTCTACTAAAGTGCTTTATCTCAATTGCTCTTGTTACGTGAGCTTGCATCTTTAGGCGAACAGGATATCTACACATCAAATAAAGTCTGAACTTATGAATCAGACAGACCAAGAAGGAGAGTAGAGTGTCAGTATCCATCCAAGGGCAGTTCCCAGGTCGTCGTCTACGCCGTTTACGTAAACACGATTTTTCTCGTCGCCTAGTGGCAGAAAACAAACTTTCGGTAAGTGATCTGATTTACCCAATGTTTGTTCTGATGGGCAAAGATCGCCGCGAAGCGATTGAATCTATGCCGGGAATTGAACGTCTGTCGATCGATCTATTGTTGGAAGAAGCGCAGTATCTAGCAAACCTTGGTGTTCCTGCTATCGCTCTATTCCCTGTGGTTAACCAAGATGCAAAAAGTTTAGACGCTGCAGAAGCTTACAACCCAGATGGTTTAGTGCAGCGCGCAGTTCGCTTACTCAAAGAGCATGTTCCACAAATGGGAGTGATCACTGATGTGGCACTTGACCCATACACCACTCATGGTCAAGACGGCATTATTGATGACACTGGCTATGTGATGAATGATGAGACCACCGAAGTTCTCATCAAACAAGCTCTGTCACACGCGCAAGCGGGTGCCGATGTGGTTGCGCCATCAGATATGATGGATGGTCGAATTGGCAAAATTCGCGAAGCTCTGGAAGAAGCGGGTTACATCCATACTCAAATCATGGCGTACTCTGCGAAATACGCTTCTTGTTATTACGGTCCATTCCGTGATGCGGTCGGCTCTGCGAGCAACCTAAAAGGTGGCAACAAGAAAAACTACCAAATGGACCCAGCTAACAGCGATGAAGCAATTCACGAAGTTGCAATGGATGTTAACGAAGGCGCGGATATGGTGATGGTTAAACCGGGTATGCCATATTTGGATATCGTTCGCCGCGTGAAGACGGAACTGCAAGTACCGACTTTTGCTTACCAAGTTTCTGGCGAATACGCTATGCACAAAGCGGCGATTCTAAATGGTTGGTTATCAGAGAAAGACACAGTGATGGAATCTCTACTGTGCTTTAAGCGCGCTGGTGCAGACGGCATTCTGACTTACTTTGCAAAAGATGTGGCTCAGTGGTTAGCAGAAGAAAATGCGCAAGCAGCTCAGTTTCTAAAGTAAACTACCTAAAGTAAAAACAAGTCATTAAAGGCTGGCATTTGACCAGCCTTTTCTTTTTTGGACTCTAATTAAGGAAACATGAATGAAGATACGTGAAGGCAGTTTGTCTGAAGTCGTTAAGGTCGTGACTGAAATTGAAGAGTTCATTGTGAAAGAGAGCGAGCAAAGTCTGGCGCAAAGACTGGATGGTAAGCGTCATTTAATTTTGGTTGCGGAAAAACAAGGTCAAATATTAGGTTTTAAGATCGGCTACGAGCTCGATTCTAAAACCTTCTACAGCTGGTTTGGTGGCGTTTCCCCTAAAGCACGCAATATGGGATTGGCGCAAAAGTTACTCGACGAACAGGAAAAGTGGGTGATTGATAAAGGATATCAACAACTTAAAGTTAAATCCCGCAATCAGTTCCCTGCCATGTTGAGGCTGCTATTGAGAAATCATTACCTGATTGAAAACTTTGAACCTTATGAGCCTTTATTGGAAAGTCGTATTCACTTTGTGAAGCAGTTAAAAAATAAATGAGATTTTTTCTCATTTGGGTGTTGACAGTTAAATGAGAATCATTATTATTAACTTTGTCTTAGGGAATGAGTGAATTTCATAAGGATGTGAACGAGCTGCTTTTTAAACTGTTTAATGAGCATCGAATGAACAACCCAACGAACAAGCCTATTCTTTTTGACACGACATTGCTCACATTGCTTCCAGTGTAATTTTTAGGCTTTACGGTAGTGCTGAACGTTGTAATTCAGGCTGACCTTATATTGCTAGGCGACATCTAACGATGTCGCTTTTTTTATGCCAGTTATCCACCGCCGATTATTAGCGCTTTTTAGATCTTATATTTTTCTGTTTTGCTCATGATGTATAGAGACAAGTTTTTCCTTTTCCAGATTAACGAGATTTCACTCCGTAAGAAAAATCCTCAAATGTAAGATTTCTGTGTCAGTGTATGAAATTGCATCATTCAATTTGGATCGAGATCTCAAGGTGACTAAAAGGACACCGAGTGTCTTTTCCACAATTGACGATCGGGAGATGATCGTGTTTGAAAACTTAGATCTTTTATTTTTTGTATATAAAACAGTATTTTGATTGGTGTTTTGTGACTAGTTTTTTCAAGTTGATAACCAGTGGATAAATTCTATGAACAGAGTTATCCACAGAATTGTTTGCGTGTTGGTGAGTAATTAAACGAAAGCGTGAACTTGAGGCTGCAAGGTAACATAGAATCCTGAACACAGTCGTGGCATCCTAGTCGCCAATTGTTTCTCATTGGACTAGCAACACTATGGCTCGCATTCCTGATAACCCGTTAATTTTGATCGACGGTTCTTCTTATTTATATCGCGCATTCCACGCTTATCCAGGCACCATGAGTAACGGAGATATTCCAACTAATGCTGTCTACGGCGTAGTGAATATGGTCCGTTCGATGATGCGTCAATTTGCTTCGGATCGTATTGCCGTTATTTTTGATGCCAAAGGCAAAACGTTCCGTGATGAAATGTTCCCTGAATACAAAGCACATCGTCCACCAATGCCGGATGATTTGCGCTGTCAGATTGAACCTCTCCACAACATTATTCGTGCGATGGGCTTACCACTTCTTTCAATTGAGGGTGTGGAAGCCGACGACGTGATTGGTACGTTGGCGTATCAAGCTTCACAAGCGGGTATGCCTGTACTTATTAGTACTGGCGATAAAGATATGGCTCAGTTGGTGGATGATAACGTTACGCTTATCAACACCATGACCAATGTGGTAATGGACAGAGAGGGCGTGATTGAGAAGTTCGGTATTCCACCGGAACTCATTATCGATTACCTCGCGCTGATGGGCGATAAAGTCGATAACATTCCAGGTGTACCGGGTGTCGGTGATAAAACGGCGACGGCGTTACTGCAAGGTATCGGCGGTCTGGATGCTCTCTATGAGAACCTAGATAAGATTGCAGACTTGGGTTTCCGTGGTTCGAAGACTATGGCTCAAAAACTCGAAGACAACCGCGACAATGCGTACATGTCTTATAAGCTGGCAACGATTAAGCTCGATGTTGAGTTAGAAAACACACCTGAATCACTACATAAGCAAACGCCAGATCGCGATGCTCTGATTGAGCTGTACGGCAAAATGGCATTCAAATCTTGGTTATCTGAGCTGCTAGAAGGCGGCACAGGTGTTGTTGAAGCTGTTGAGAAAAGCGGTGATACCGCATCTACTGGCTCTGTAGCTGCTTCTGTTCCTCAAGCGGATACCTCTGCGGTGAAAATCGACCGTAGCCAATATCAAACCATTCTCGACCAAGACACTTTCAAAGTGTGGCTAGATAAGCTGCAATCTTCTGAGCTGTTTGCTTTTGACACGGAAACCGACAGCCTAGATTACATGGTGGCAAATTTAGTTGGTGTCTCTTTTGCGGTAGCAGAAGGCGAGGCAGCATACGTTCCTGTTGCTCATGATTATCTGGATGCACCACAGCAGCTAAGTCGTGATTGGGTTCTTGAACAACTAAAGCCTATCTTAGAAGATGAGTCGAAACATAAAGTTGGTCAGAACTTAAAATACGATGCGAGCGTACTTGCGCGTTATGGTATTGAGATGCGCGGAATTGCGCACGACACTATGCTGGCGTCTTACGTTTATAACAGCGTGGGCGGTAAACATGACATGGACAGCCTAGCTCTGCGCTTTATGCAGCATAGCTGCATCTCGTTTGAACAAGTTGCGGGCAAAGGCAAGAATCAGCTAACGTTCAACCAAATCGATTTAGAGCAAGCGGCACCTTATGCAGCTGAAGATGCGGATGTTACTCTGCGTCTACACAATCGTTTATGGAAACTGATTGAGCAAGATGAAAAGCTGCTTCCTATCTACCGTGATATTGAGATGCCATTGGTGCCTGTGATTTCACGTATTGAGCGTACGGGTGTGTTGATTAATGACATGCTGCTTGGTACTCAATCACAAGAAATCGCTCTACGCCTTGATGAGTTAGAGAAGAAAGCGTTTGAAATTGCGGGTCAAGAGTTCAACCTAAGCTCGCCAAAACAGCTACAAACAATTTTGTTTGATCAGATGAAGCTTCCGGTTGTGAAGAAAACACCATCTGGCACGCCATCAACCAACGAAGAAGTGCTGCAAGAGCTGGCATTGGATTACCCGCTACCGGCTGTGATTCTGGAATATCGTGGTTTAGCTAAGCTAAAATCCACTTACACCGACAAGCTGCCGAAGATGATCAACCCAACGACTGGTCGTGTACACACGTCTTATCATCAGGCGGTGACAGCGACAGGTCGTTTGTCTTCGACCGATCCTAACTTACAAAACATTCCAATTCGTAACGAAGAAGGACGTCGTATTCGCCAAGCGTTCATTGCTCCGCATGGTTGGAAAATCATGGCTGTCGACTATTCGCAAATCGAGCTTCGTATCATGGCGCATCTGTCTGGAGACAAAGCGTTATTGGAAGCGTTCCAGCAGGGTAAAGACATCCACGCTGCTACAGCCGCAGAGATCTTGGGGATCACCATCGATCAGGTGACCAGTGAGCAGCGTCGCCGAGCTAAAGCGGTTAACTTTGGTTTGATCTACGGTATGAGTGCATTTGGTCTGGCTAAACAGTTGGGTATTCCTCGTGGTGAAGCGCAAACCTATATGGATAAATACTTCGAACGTTACCCTGGCGTAATGCAGTACATGGAAGATACGCGAAGTGCTGCCTCTGAACAGCGGTATGTAGAAACCATCTTTGGTCGTCGTCTACATCTGCCTGAAATTTCTTCTCGTAACGCTATGCGTCGTAAAGCGGCAGAGCGCGCTGCGATTAACGCACCAATGCAAGGCACTGCGGCAGACATCATCAAAAAAGCGATGCTGTCCGTTGATGAGTGGATCCGTGAAGAGGGTAATGGTCGCGTTAAATTGCTAATGCAAGTACACGATGAATTGGTGTTTGAAGTTGAAGAGACGGCTTTATTCGAAATTGAAAGTAAAGTACGAGAATTGATGGAATCCGCCGCTGAACTTAAAGTGCCACTGGTTGCTGAAGCAGGGCATGGTGACAACTGGGATCAAGCACACTAATCACACTGTTTTGCCCAAAAACCGAGTAAAATATGAGCCAGCGCACAGTCGCTGGCTTTATTTTTATCTGCGAAAAAATAAACGCAATTCAAGAGTTTATGTTGCTTAATAAAAACTTAATGAAAAAAAATTACAAAAGTGGTTTTCATTTCTGACCAATTGTTGTACATTAACTTCCGTAGGGTACAGAGGTAAGATGTTCTATCTTTCAGACCTTTTGTTTCACGTTATTGGATTAGGCTGATTCAGCCGCCCCAGTCTCCTTTTGACTGGGGCGTTTTTTCTTGTGCGCTACAAAACTTTTTCTCTGCTGAAAACACACTTCTTCTTTCCAATATTCTTGACCGTTTTAACCACCTTAAAGCAACTATTGGTTCGTATTTTTATGAATCCTAATGTCAATTCTGTAATTTTATATCATCCATCAAATCTCTTATTTTTAGAGTATTAATTCTATTGTTTTGGTTTTAACTGGCTGAAAAATAATAGGAATGAAGTTGTGTTGAGGTGGAAGGTGTTTTTCGTGATCAGGATATATTGTATTTGAGAAGGGATTGGGGAATTCTAGATCGCATAATAATAACGATTACCTTGTATTCTCTCCATTCCCCCACTTAGGTGGGGATTTTTGTATCTGCAGGTTATTCACTAGCAACTTTAAGTGAGAAAAGAAAAGCCCCGCCAAGTGGCAGGGCTGTTTTGGGAATACTTCCTAATTATTCTTGTTCAGAATCTTGCTGGTCTTCTTCAAGAACTTCTTCTACTACTTGTTCCGCAAGTGCTGGCGCAAACCATGAATCGAGTTTTGCGCGCAGAATATCGACACCAATGCCACTTAATGATGAGAAACCATCAACGCTCACATCACCACCAAATTCTTTCGCATCATTACGAATTTTTAGAATTTGAGCTTTACGCGCACCGCTTTTCAGTTTGTCTGCTTTAGTCAGTAACACCTGAACAGGGATACCGCATTCTACAGCCCACACGACCAGTTGTTGGTCGAGATCTTTCATCGGGTGACGAATATCCATCAAAACAACTAGGCCTTTTAGACATTGACGCTTTTGCAGGTACTCACCTAATGATTGTTGCCACTTTTTCTTCATTTCAAGTGGAACTTGGGCAAATCCATATCCTGGTAAGTCAACAATGTGGCAACCTTCGGTCACTTTAAACAAGTTAATTAATTGAGTTCGTCCTGGGGTTTTACTGGTTTTCGCTAGGCTCTTCTGATTAGTTAATCGGTTGAGAGAACTAGATTTTCCAGCATTTGAGCGTCCTGCAAACGCAATTTCGATACCTTCGTCAGCTGGAAGATGGCGAATGTCTGGTGCACTGGTAATGAAATGCGTGTTTTGATAATGAATTTTTACGCTCACTGTTAACTCCATCTCGACTTTGTGTAGTCGATTGATTACTTTTTTGTGAAATTGTGTAAAATAACCGTGCTCGGCATAAGGTCGCCAATTGTACCACAGTGGTACTGGAAGCTTGATTATTATAAATGGAATGTCATGAATAAATTAGCGCTAATATTGAGTCTTTTAGCCAGCTGCTCCGTATGGGCCCAAGGCAGCATAGAAGCTGGCAAAGCAAAATCCGAAACGTGTGTTGCCTGTCACGGTGCTGATGGCAACAGTCTAATTACAACTTACCCTAAACTTGCTGGCCAACACGCTAAGTATATTGAGAAGCAGCTAAAAGATCTCAAACTTGGTGCTACTAGTGCTGGTAAACAAGGCCGTTACGATCCTGTAATGAGTGCTATGGCTATGCCACTTAGCGACGAAGACATGTCTGACTTGGCTGCTTACTTCTCTTCACTCCCTATCTCTTCTAACTCTACACCTGAAGACGTAGTAAGCACTGGTAAGGCATTATACACAGCTGGTGATGCAACTCGCGGATTGACCGCTTGTATCGCATGTCACGGTCCACGTGGTAATGGTACAGAACTTTCAGGATTCCCTAAAATTTCTGGTCAGCATGCTGATTACGTTAAAGCACAACTGCTGAAGTTCCGCGATGATTCTCGTGGTAATGATATGAACGCGATGATGCGTGATGTTGCTAAGAAATTGACCGATGCCGATATTGAAACTTTGTCTAAATATGTTGGTGGTCTGCACTAACTGATGGCCTGCACTAGCAAGGCCTAGCCAAGTTCGAGCAATGTTGTAAATAACCCCGAAGCCTACTTCGGGGTTATTGCATTTTAGGGCTGGATTTTTTTGTTAGCCTGTCAATTTAGCTATTCATCAGAAATGGCTGATGGGTTTGTAAGACATTTGCCATTCAAAGAACTTTTCTTTTGTTTAACTTTTAATTAACTATTTGATTTTTATAAATCTTGATTGTTTTAAACAAAATTGGTGTAAAAATTAGAGCTAGATCCATTGTTTACACGCTTGATAGGCGTAAAGTTCTCGTGTCGGCAAGATGCTGACAGAGGGAACTCAGACCAAGAAGGTCTCCAAGGAGCAAGTAGGGATAGCTTGCAATCCGGTAAGGGACAAACAATAAGTAGGATGCTTATTGGTATAGGGATGGTCACCTCGTCTAAAGGTAAGACAGTGTAAAGGATCGAGCAAAGGAACGCTTTGCTACAGGAAGTAACACTTAAAAAGTAATAGTGGAAAGCCAAAATTCATCAGGATGATGACAAAACACACTTTTTAGCAGGGAAAGCACTAAAAACAAATGGAATATTGGTGTACCTAATCGGTACGACCCCTTTTTTGTCACACACGTGACAACTTAGAAAGCGATAGGTAAACCTATCGCTTTTTTTATTTTTAACTAAATTGTTGAAAAAGTGTTCGTTTACACTCCACTCCAGCGCCAGTTTCTGGTATGTTTCGCATCCCCCGTTAAAGGATGCCGAAATGCACAACTGCCCTCTATGTCACAGCGATAAAACCGATGCGTATTTTGCAGATAAACATCGGGAGTATCTTCAATGTCAGACATGTCAGTTGGTATTTGTTAACTCGCAGCACCGCTTAAGTGCTGAGCGTGAAAAAGCGTTTTATGACTTACACGAAAATGATCCGAACGATGCTGGCTATCGTCGCTTTTTATCTCGTGTATGTGATCCTATGCTTGAAAGACTGGCTCCAGAATCGAAAGGGTTAGATTTTGGCTGTGGCCCAGGGCCAACCCTCTCTTTGATGCTAGAAGAAGCAGGTCACAATGTGGCTTTGTACGATATCTTCTTCCATCCAAACGAGCAGGCGCTACAGACGGAATACGATTTTATGACTGCCACTGAAGTGATTGAACATCTGCATCATCCCGATGCGGTGTGGCAGCAATGGTTGAATTTGGTTAAACCCGGAGGCTGGATTGGTCTAATGACCAAAATGGTAAAAGACAAAGACGCTTTTGCTAGCTGGCACTACAAGAACGACCTCACGCATGTGGTCTTCTTTAGTCGCGCCACATTCCAGTTTCTGGCCGAGCGAGATAAGCTCGAACTTGAATTTATAGGCAACGATGTAATTTTGCTGAGGAAACCCCAGTAATGTCTAGAGAAAAGAAAACTTCCACCGGTATTAACGGCGATCTCGTTTTCGCACGTAAACATAACCGTAAGAATGACGACGTTGAAGGTCGTGAGCGCAAGAAAGCGAAGAAGCACAAAGGATTGAAAAGCGGTAATCGTCACTCTGAAGGCAAACAAAAAACCGAACGAGCAGCGGCACAGGCTCGCGATCCTCGTTTAGGCAGCAAGAAAAAGATTCCTTTGATTGTTGATGCTAAGAAACCAACTAAACAAGAGCGCCGTATTTCTGCTGAGAAAGAGCTAGAAATGCTAGAAAACGATGCGCAACTAAATGTGTTGCTGGATCGTATCGACAACGGTGAGAAGCTTGGTGCTGGTCTTCAAAAATATGTTGATGAGAAACTGGATCGCATTGAAATCTTGATGAAGCAACTTGGCATCTACGAAGATGATCTTGAAGTTGAAGAAGAACAAGATGAGCCTGTTGAAAAACTTTCTGCTAATAAAGAGCCAGCGGTCAAAGCGACCAAACGCCAGCCAAAAACAGATGATGAATACTTGTCTGACTTCGAAAACATGGACATGAATGAGTACAAGGGATAAGGACTTAGAATGAACGTAACCCTATTAGTAATAGTCGGCGCTGCGATCATTTTGGGCCTGGCATCTTATGCTGGCTACCTTCTGCTGCAACTGAAAAAGCAAAAAGCGTTGCAGCAGCAACACCAGTCTCTGGCGATTGAAAAACGTAACGCGAATATCTTTGAGAGCGTAAACATACTGTGTATGGCTGGAATACAAGGGCAGTGCGATCTGTCAGAAATCAGTATTCGCGTCTACAACATTATGGATTATGTTCAGGGCGAAGACCGTGTCGAATTTGATGCAGAGTATCCAGCGATTTCAGAGCTTTATCATATCGTTAAGGATATGCCTCGTGGTGAAGCTCGTCAGGGTATGGCTAAGCAAGAGCGCATGAAACACAACCTTACTCGTCAGAAAGCTGAAAGTCGCTTGAATGACGCCATCATTGAAGAACTTCAAGCGCTGAAAAAACGCGTTCAGCCACTGAATAATCAAATTGCCATTCAAATGGTGTGATAAATGGTTCATCTGCTAGTAAGTGATCGAGCTAGCAGATTCGAACATTTTGTTGCTAAATTTTATTTTGCTGCCCGACGCTTTTCATGTCGTGTGGCAAAATGCACCTATTCAGATTAGGTCAACAGACTGAAAATAGGTCAATAGACCCTAAACAACGGAAAGAGTCACTATGTCGTCGCAAGTCGTACCGAGTCAGCAGATCGTTTGGGATCAGGCTGTTTTAGACAAGTACAACTACTCTGGGCCTCGCTACACGTCTTATCCTACTGCAGTAGAGTTTCATGAAGCTTTTACTATTGCAGATTACGATAGGGCTTGTGCGCAGTATCCGGAGCGACCGCTATCGCTTTACGTTCATATCCCATTTTGTCACAAGCTTTGCTACTACTGTGGCTGTAATAAAGTGATTACACGTCATTCGCATAAAGCGGACGAGTATCTGGATATTCTTGCCCACGAAATTCAGCAACGCGCGTCATTGTTGCAAGGTCGTCGAGTTACTCAGCTGCATTTTGGTGGTGGTACGCCAACATTCCTGACGAACAAGCAAATTACCCGTTTGATGACTCTGCTGCGCAGCGAGTTTTTCTTTGAAGATGATGCAGAAATCAGTATCGAAGTTGATCCGCGTGAGATTGAACTGAGTGTGCTTGACCATCTGAGAAGCGAAGGCTTCAACCGTCTGAGCATCGGTGTGCAAGATTTCAATAAAGAAGTTCAAGCGTTAGTGAACCGTGAACAAGATGAAGAATTTATTGTTCAGTTGGTTGAACGTGCAAAACAGCTGGGTTTCCGTTCTACCAACTTAGATTTGATCTATGGTTTGCCTAAGCAGACTTTAGAATCCTTTAGCCAAACGCTAGAAAAAGTACTGGAGATGAAACCGGGTCGTCTGTCGGTGTTTAACTACGCGCACATGCCGCAACTATTTGCTGCCCAGCGTAAGATTAAAGACGCAGACTTACCATCTGCCGATGAGAAAATGGCGATTCTACAGCACTCCATTTCTACGTTGACTGGTGCGGGTTACCAGTTCATCGGTATGGACCATTTCGCTTTGCCTGATGATGAGCTGGCTATTGCTCAGCGTAATGGAGTACTTCATCGCAACTTCCAAGGCTACACCACTCAAGGTGAATGTGATTTAGTTGGTTTTGGTGTATCGGCTATTTCAATGATTGGTGATGCTTATGCACAAAACCAAAAAGAGCTAAAAAAATACTACGAGCAAGTGAATGAAATGCGCCACGCTTTGTGGAAAGGCGTCAGTCTTGATAGTGATGACTTACTACGTCGTGAAGTGATCAAACAGCTGATTTGTAATTTCAAGCTTGATAAGCGAGATATTGAGCAGCAGTTTGGTGTACGTTTTCATCAATATTTTAAGCATGATTTAGCACTGCTACAGACCTTTATTGATGACCAATTGGTCGTAGTGGATGATAAATATATTGAAGTCACACTTCGCGGACGTCTGTTGATTCGTAATATCTGTATGTGTTTCGATAAATACCTTCGTCAACGTGCTCGCCAGCAGCAATTTTCTCGCGTGATATAGCGCTTATTGGAAAACAGTATTAAAAAAGCCAGCGAATAAGCTGGCTTTTTACTTTCATCAATTCGGTGAAAAGGTAACTGACATCCGAAATTAATTTGCTTCTAGTAGGCTCAGAGCTTTTCGCGTCACATCATGTGCTGCATGAGTCAGATTTTGATGCTGCAGAGCGTCGGCTAAATATGCGTAGTCAGAAACACTTGAGCGCAGAGACAACGCTTGCTCTAAATGTTGCTGCGCTAATTTCCATTCTTCTTCACGCAGATACAGCTGACCTAAAGCGCTGTGTGCTTCGGCATTCTTATCATCCTTTGCGATTGTACCTTTTAACATCACAATGGCTGGGTAGCGGTCGCTAAGATTGAGTTCTGGAATTAAAGCGTAAAGCTCAGGTGTTGCCTGCTTTTTCAAGTTCTCTTTTATTAAAGAGAAAGCTTCATTATCGGCTTTTCGTTTAATCAGTTGCTGGATAAACGCGGTGACTAACGCGGGTTCAGCTTTGAGTTTTTTCGCCAAACCATTCCAATGTGCCAGCAAACCTTCAGTACCTTTCTGACTCGCAATCGCTTCTAAAGCACCACACTGAGCCGTTAACGTTAGCTTTTGTGCTTCTTGTTCCGTTAAGCGTTTCGCTTTTACCAGCTTCGGCAACAGATCGAGCAAAGGTTTCCACTCTTTGTTATGCAGATAAGTCTGCTTGAGTAAGTTTAAGATGATGGTGTTATTTGGGTGCTGATGTTGCAAGGCGTTTAGTGTTTGCGTTGCTTTGTCATAATCACCGTCACTAATTTGTTGCTTGGCTCTGGTAAGTTCAACCGCTAAGGTCGCGTTCTCTTGTTTCGCAGCCATTTCCAAGTAGCGATCGCGTTTCTCTCTGTCACCCATGCCATTGGCTGCTTCTGAAGCCACAAGGTAGCAGAGTAGAGGCATATCATGGTGACTAGCCCAACGAATGACTTTTTTCTCTGCCTGTTTCCAGTCACCTTCAAGGAGTTTGATAATGCCTTGGTTTGTGTAACGACGAGAACGGCGTTGCTTACGAATACTAAACCAGTTCCAAGTCGTGAAGCTCATGTAGAAAAATTTCTTCACCACAAATTCAAGTGCAAACAAAGCGGCTAGGGCACCGATAATAAAAATAACCAGTGTCGTAACACTCATTTCAATGGTTTTGTTAGCAATTGAGATCAGTACGTAACCTTGTTGACCAGCATACTGAGTGCCGACAAATAGCCCCGCCCCAAGGACTACGAAAAGAAAGATTAAACGAATCATTCTTTATCCTCCTTAATGACGGAAGTGACTTCGCGGCGTAAGCGCTCATTAATTACATCAGACAGCTGTTTTTGTGTTTCCAGTTTTACTGGGTAATCCACTTGAACGTTTTGTTCTGCTAGTTTCGCCAGTGTTGATTGGAAAGCTTTAACCGAGTTGTCGTTTTGATTAAAGAAAGAGGTTGACCACTCTTGAGCGGTTTTTAATGCCGTGGAGTAGATCTCTTGTTGTTCGACGTACACAGATTTAATTGCAGTTTCTAGCTTCGCTTTCACGTTCTCTTTTAGATAGAAATGCTGCTGAGGTGAAAGCAGTGGAATCACGTTACCATCACGAGTACGGAAGGTGATGAAGTTTTCAGCGAAATCTTTTAGTGATGTCATCAAATTGTCTTGCCAATTATTGATGTCATCAGAAACCACTTGCTGAGTCTCTTGAGGTGCGTCAGGTAAAATAGCGTTTGCTAGAGGTAACGAATCAACTTGTTGCTGTAGGCTGGTTAAGCGCAAAACAAGGCCATCACGGTCAACCAGTGGAACCGTTTTTAACTTGGTTATGTCATTCGCCATCGCTTTACGTAGCGGTGTTAAGCTTGGGTCATTAAGCGATGCGATACGTTGATCGGCACTTTCCATTAGCTGAGTGGCACTCTCGACATCGTGTTCAATGAACAGTTTGCGTCCGGCAAGTTTAACTAAGTAATCCGCTTCAGCGAGCAACCAGTCATTTGGGCGTCGACCTTTTACATCCGCCATCGCTAACTGTAAGCCTTCAATGCTTTTTTGTTGCTGCTCAAGAACGGTTTCTGCTCGATGAGTAATTTCAGTAGCCTTTGCTGCCGCTTGTTGTGTGATTTCTGCAAGTTGAGTATCAACCGTGCTGCGAGTCTGGTTTAGTTCGGCACGCAGTGCTGCAATTTGTGCTTCGTATTGAGTTTGTTGCTGTTGCATTTGAACAGCGAGACCACCGCCGAGTAAAACTGCGAGAACAATGGCCACAGTAGCCAGTTTTGTGCCTTTCTTGCTTTGTTTGTCTAATTTGTTCAACTGCTCAACGTTTGAGGTCGAGTGGCTTTGAGTTGACTTTTGAGCTGTTGGTTTAGATTCCGTAGGTTTACTATCAGGAGAAGCTTCTTTAATTGGTGCGGTTTCCGCTTTTGGTTGCGCTTCTTTAGTATCCGTATTTGAGGATATAACGTCCGACGGAATTGAGTCTGACGGAGTTTCGATTGGAGCAGCAGTAGAAAGTGTTTCTTGGTTTTTTTCCGGTTCTGTTTTCGGATTATCTTTTTTACTTGTCATTGCTGATTGTCCTGTTCGTTATGGCTGGAGAGCGGCCACTAAATCTGGGTTCGCTGCACTGCGAGTAACAACGATATGTTCAAATCCCATTGTTTTTGCATCGTTTGCGATACGTTCGCTTGGTACCAATAGTTTCAGCTTACGAGCCCATGATCTTATTGATCTATCGTTGATTGAGCTATCGAGTTGAGACATAAAAAAAGCCAGTTGATGACCACTGGTAATGATTAGGGTATCAACGTGTTTTTGCTGCCATTGTTTATAAGAGTGATTGGCATCAAAAGGTAAATCTGTTCGTTGATACACTTCTTTATACGTCACCAACGCGCCACGTTCACTAAGCGTTTCATGGATCAGTTCACGCCCACCGTTTCCTCGTAGAATGGTAATCTTCTGACCGTAAACGGATTGTAACTCTGCCAGTTCAAGCAGATGCTCGCTATCACTGACTTGAGGGTAGTTTACTGATTGTCCTGTTACTTTGCTTAAAAGGTGTGCTGTTTTTTGACCAACGGCAAGGTATCTTGTTGATGTTGCCCAATTTGATTGCTGTTGTCTCAAATATTGGTCACTAAAAGCGACTGCATGTTGGCTAACCGCAATGATGGTATCACATTGATGTATGTCGGGAAGAAGGTGAGGCAGGTCTGTACCTGCCTCGATAGTGATCAGCGGATGGTGTAAAGCGGTAATACCTAATTCTTTGAGTTGTTGGCACAACTCTATACCTTGCGCTTCTGGGCGCGTTACTAATACCGCCATCTTATTCCGCCGCCTATTATTTCACTGATAACGTTAAACTAACTGCTGAGTGTTATTTTAACTACAGCGTTTTATTCTAACTAAAGAGTGTTATTCGTGTTCAGCGTACAGCTTAGTTAGAATCTCTTTTGCACCTTGATTTAATAGCTGGTGAGCGAGCTCGATTCCCAACTGTTCAGCATCTTGGCGAGCGCCTCGGATTTCACCACGCACGATGGTTGAACCATCAGGTTCACCGACTAACGCACGCAGCCAAATTTCATTACCTTCAAGCAAGGCATAACTGCCGATTGGCACCTGACAACCACCTTCTAACGTTAGGTTCATGGCGCGTTCGCATTTTACACGGTCAGCCGTATCTGCATGGTTCAGCGGTGCTAACAACTCTCTCAAGCGCTCGTCGTCTAGACGGCATTCAATACCTACCGCACCTTGTCCAACTGCAGGCAATGATTGTTCTGGCTCGATGAAGCTACGAATTCTCTCTTCCAGTTCAAGACGTTTTAAACCTGCTGCAGCAAGGATGATGGCATCATATTCACCCGCATCGAGTTTGCCTAAACGTGTACCCACATTACCGCGAAGCTCTTTAATGACGAGATCTGGACGAGCTTCTTTTAGCTGACATTGGCGACGTAGGCTGCAAGTACCGACAATCGCGCCTTGTGGCAGTTCATCAATGGAAGAGTAGGTGTTTGATACAAAAGCATCTCGTGGGTCTTCACGCTCACAGATAGTGACCAAACCAAGACCTTCAGGAAATTCGACAGGCACATCTTTCATTGAGTGCACGGCTAAATCTGCGCGGCCTTCAAGCATCGCCACTTCTAGCTCTTTAACGAACAAACCTTTACCGCCCACTTTTGCCAGTGGTGTATCAAGGATGATGTCGCCTTTTGTTACCATAGTTACCAATTCAACTTCGAGACCTGGATGAGCAGCTTGCAGAGCATCTTTTACATAGTGAGCTTGCCATAAAGCCAATGGACTTTGACGGGTAGCGATTCGAATAGGCGTAGTCTGTGTCATGGTAATCCTGATAAAAATATTTGTTATAGGGCAACTGAAGTAGGGTCTGTTGACCTTTTTCGACGATAATTTTTAGGCTCATAGTCTACCACCGTAAAAAATAAAGTTTCACTACTAGTTATTTGTCTTGTGGTTGTGGTGTTTTATTACGAATAAAATTAAGTGCAAATGTGATTATTAACACATTTGTAACTATGATTTAGTAATAGGTAACGTTAGATAGTTACAATGCTGGTTGCAAAGGCTTTCAAGCGCTCTTGTGATATAAGACTTTAGTGTGACATAGTACCAAGATCGCTTTACCAGTGCGGATTAAAGTGTTAAATTGATCACGTTTTGATGGCGCTTTAGTGTGAAATGCAACCAAAGTGCACATTTTTGTTTCAACCAAGGACCAAACCTTGCAGGCTTACACACAGACGTTAATCCAGAGATTAGATAAGTTAAACCAGCAACGCATCAGGCGTGCGCTGGCTCTTATGGATTTGCAAAGCCAGCGAGTATTCCACCTTATCCCCGCTTTATTTCACTATAATCACCCGATTATTCCCGGCTATTTCAGTAACGAAGTTCCGCATGGTATCCATTGTTTTGAACTCAATGATATTCAACAGCAATTCGTTAATGACACCGAGTTAACGCTTAATCAGCCTTTGACGACTTCAGGTCGACCTGAGATTTTGGGTCTGTACACCATGGGTAGTACATCGTCTATTGGTCAAAGTACTTCCAGCGACTTGGATATTTGGGTATGTGTGAGCTCGCTAATGGGCTGTGAAGCTCGTGAGCGTTTGACCAATAAATGTTTATTGATCACGGATTGGGCGAAGAGCCAAGGTGTTGAAGCAAACTTCTTCTTGATGGATGAGCAACGATTCCGTTCCAACCAATCAGAAGCGATGACGGGTGAAAACTGTGGTTCATCCCAACATATGCTGCTATTGGATGAGTTTTATCGCTCAGCCGTACGCTTAGCAGGTAAACGTCTTTTGTGGCAAATTGTGCCGCCTGAGATGGAAGAGTGCTACGACGAATACGTCACTCAGCTGTGTTCAAAATCTTATATTGACTGCTCTGAATGGATCGACTTCGGTCAGCTTAACCATATCCCAGCGGAAGAGTACTTTGGTGCGAACTTGTGGCAGTTGTATAAGAGTATCGACTCACCGTACAAATCGGTGATGAAGGCGATACTGCTAGAGGCCTATTCGTGGGAGTACCCGCATACACAGCTATTGAGTGTAGACAGCAAGCGCCGTTTCTTTGCCCATGACCCAGATCTCTACGGTATGGATTCATACTACCTGATGCTGGAAAAGGTAACGCGTTATCTCGAACGTATCGGTGACGATACGCGCTTAGATTTAGTTCGCCGTTGTTTCTATCTCAAGACCCATGAAAAGCTTTCTCGTGAACCAGGTGTTGGCTCGGTTGAATGGCGTCGTGAGGCCTTGGGTGAGTTGACACAACAATGGGGATGGTCGCGCTCTGTGATTCAGGAGCTGGATAACCGTCGTCACTGGAAAGTTGAGCAAGTGAAAGTGGTTCACCATTCACTGCTTGATGCTTTGATGCTCAGCTACCGCAACCTTATTCAGTTTGCTCGTCGTAATGACATTACGTCGGCGATTAGTCCGCAAGACATTTCGATATTGGCGCGTAAATTATATGCGGCATTTGAAGTACTTCCGGGCAAAGTGACTTTGTTAAATCCACAGATTTCACCGGACCTGCACGAGCCTGACTTAACCTTTATCGAGGTGAGTAAAGGCCGTACTAATAAAGCCGGTTGGTATCTGTATAAGCAGCCAATCATTGCACATCGCATCATTGGTCAGCCTTATCTTGAGCACAACGAATATCTCAGTAAGTTGGTGGCTTGGTCATTTTTTAACGGCATGATCACGGAGTCGACACGTCTGCACTCTGTGGTACGCGGCGCACATCTTGATATCGATAAGTTCTACCAGATGGTCAGCGATTTGCGTAACACCTTCTCACTGCGTAAGCGTCGTCCAACGATGCAAGCGTTAGCAAGTCCGTGTGAAATTAGCCAATTGGCGATGTTCATCAACTTTGAAAATGACCCTACTGCGGAGCTAAGTGGTAAGGCATTGAAAGTGGATTTGAAGAACGCAGACATCTTCAGCTTTGGTGCTGAACAAAAATGCTTAGTGGGCAGTGTGGACTTAGTTTACCGAAACTCATGGCAAGAAGTGCGTACGCTGCATTTTAAAGGTGAAACTGCCATGATGGATGCACTGAAAACAGTGTTAGGTAAAATGCACCAAGATGCTTTGCCGCCAGAATCGGTAGATGTGTTCTGCTACAGCAAGAACTTGCGTGGTGTGATGCGTAATTTGGTGTATCAGCTACTGGCAGAATGTATTGATTTGCGTTTGAAGCCTGTTGAACAAGAGAAGCGCCGTCGTTTCAAAGCTTTGCGTATCGGTGATCAGATGTACGGTCTGTTCTTTGAGCGTCGTGGAGTGTCAGTACAGAAGCTGGAAAACTCGGTCGATTTTTATCGCAGCATTTCAACCAACAAGCTGAAAGGCTCTCCGCTGCTTATGCTTGACCGCGATGAAGACTATCAATTGCCGAATGTGGTAGATAGCTTTGCAAGTGAAGGTCTAGTGCAGTTCTTCTTCGAAGACACGGAGAAGGGTTTCAATATCTATGTGTTAGATGAAAATAACCGCGTTGAGGTATATCACCAGTTCAATGGTGAGAAAGATGAGATGATCGCCAGTGTGAACTCGTTCTATACATCAGTTCGTGATGACAATGAGTTGGCATCTCAGTTGATTAACTTCAACTTGCCTCAGTACTATCAGATTGTTCATCCGGAAGAGGGCGAAACTTACGTCGTGCCTTATCGCAATGACACATCGCTTTACTCTCGTCCATCGAAAGCGGTAAATGCCTAACTTGGTAAGAACCTAGAACTGAAAGTAAAAAAGAGCACCTTAGTGCTCTTTTTTCTATTTGGATATTTAACGCTTCGATTCAGCTTTGTAAGTCTAAGACTATTCCCAGTCAATCTCTTCGTCAGCGTGCTTTTCACACTCTTGCTTAACCATGCTGATGAGTTCCATACCCGTTTTAGAACAAATCCATTGTTCATCGCGCCACTGGAAATGAAAGCCACCTGATTTCGACGCCAGCCAGATCTCTTTCATTGGCTCTTGGCGGTTGATAATGATTTGACTGCGGTCTTCAAACTCTAAAGTCATCACGTTACCCGTCGTTTCATAATCAATATCGGCACCCGAATCATCAATGGCGTGTTCAATGATTTGCATCTGGCTATCGACCAGTTGATGAAATTCAGTCTCGTTCATCCTATCTGTCCTATTGCTTTTCCTGATTGTGGTGCGATTATAGGGGGCATTGAATCAATAATCACGATATGCAAAATGAAAAAGTCCATTACAGCACTATTTCTTTTGTCTGCCCTTGCATTAGCAGGATGTGGGCAAACCGGACCACTTTATATGCCTGATGACGCTCAAAACAGTGAGCTCAATAAGTAACAAACTAAAAAGTAAATAAAGCACTAATAATAAATAACGAATGAAAAAATAAGGGAAAGAATTTTGGATTACTTCAATTATCAGGATGATGGCCAGCTTTGGGCGGAAAACGTCGCTTTAACGCAACTTGCAGAGCAATTTGGCACTCCTTTATATGTGTATTCTCGCGCAACTTTAGAACGTCACTGGCATGCGTTTGATAAATCTGTGGCAGATCACCCACACCTCGTTTGTTATGCGGTTAAAGCAAACTCAAACATCGGTGTGTTGAACACCTTAGCTCGTTTAGGCTCGGGCTTCGATATCGTATCAGGTGGTGAACTTGAGCGTGTTATCGCTGCTGGTGGCGATCCTGCGAAAGTGGTTTTCTCTGGCGTTGGTAAAACCGAAGCTGAGATGAAACGCGCTTTAGAACTGAAGATTAAGTGCTTTAACGTAGAGTCAGAGCCGGAATTAGAGCGTTTAAATAAGGTTGCGGGTGAACTCGGTGTTAAAGCTCCGATTTCACTACGTATTAACCCTGATGTGGATGCTAAAACTCACCCTTATATTTCAACGGGCTTGCGTGATAACAAGTTTGGTATTGCTTTTGACCGTGCAACACAAGCTTATCGCTTAGCACAAAGTCTAGAGAACCTAACGGTTTGTGGTATCGACTGCCACATTGGTTCTCAGCTAACCGCGATTGAGCCATTTATCGATGCGACCGATCGTTTGCTAGCATTAATTGATGAATTAACTGCTGCGGGCATCAAGATTAAGCACCTTGATGTGGGCGGTGGCTTAGGTGTGGTTTATCGTGATGAGCTACCACCTCAGCCTTCTGAGTATGCGAAAGCACTGTTGTCACGTTTAGAAAATCATCAAGACCTAGAGCTGATTTTCGAACCAGGTCGTGCGATAGCAGCTAACGCCGGTGTGCTGTTGACCAAAGTTGAGTTCTTGAAACACACAGAGCACAAAAACTTTGCCATTATTGATGCAGCAATGAACGACTTGATTCGTCCAGCACTTTACCAAGCTTGGCAAGACATCATCCCATTAGTACCACGTGACGGTGAACCAACAACGTATGATTTAGTTGGTCCAGTTTGTGAAACGGGTGACTTCTTAGGTAAAGACCGCTCTCTAGTTTTACAAGCTGGTGATCTGTTGGCTGTTCGTTCAGCGGGTGCTTATGGTTTTACAATGTCATCCAACTACAACACTCGTACCCGTGCGGCAGAAGTGATGGTCGACGGCGATAAAGTGCATCTTGTACGTAAGCGTGAAGAACTGAGTAGCCTTTGGGCTCTAGAAAATATTTTACCGGAGTAAAGTGACTAATTATGCACTTCCACTTTTCTAAAATGCATGGTTTGGGTAATGACTTCATGGTTGTGGATTGCATTACTCAGAACGCCTATTTTTCTCCAGACTTGATCCGCCGTTTGGCGGATCGTCATACTGGAGTGGGCTTTGACCAACTGTTGGTGGTTGAGGCTCCTTATGATCCAGAAACAGACTTTCACTACCGTATTTTTAATGCTGATGGCAGTGAAGTAGAGCAGTGCGGCAACGGCGCGCGCTGTTTTGCTCGTTTTGTGCGTATGAAAGGTTTAACCAACAAATACAGCATTAGCGTCAGCACCAAAAAAGGCAAGATGATCCTCAATGTCGGCGATGGTGATGAAATCACGGTCAACATGGGTGTGCCTGAGTTCGAACCGAGCAAGATCCCATTCCGCGCTAAGCAAATGGAAAAAACTTACATCATGCGTGTCGAAGAGCAAACGTTGTTTTGTGGTGCGGTAAGCATGGGTAATCCACATGTTGTTACTGTGGTGGATGATATCAACACTGCGCCGGTAGAGACGCTAGGTCCATTGCTAGAATCGCACGAGCGTTTCCCTGAGCGTGTGAATGCCGGCTTTATGCAGGTGGTGAGCCGTGAAGAAGTGAAGCTTCGTGTTTATGAGCGTGGAGCGGGCGAAACTCAAGCGTGCGGAAGTGGCGCTTGTGCTGCTGTCGCCGTAGGTATTCTGCAAGGTCTGCTGGATGAAGAAGTTGTTGTTCATCTACCGGGCGGTAGTTTAGAAATTGAGTGGAAAGGTTTAGGTCACCCACTTTACATGACCGGTCCTGCAACTCACGTCTATGACGGTCAGGTTTCTTGCTAATTTCTTTCCCCTGAGTCGCTGATATGATTGGCGACTTAGGAGACAAAGTTTCTAAAAAGAAGTTATTAATGAACTGGTTTTAACGAATCAGTTGCTCTAAGGAAAACATTGTTTTGTCACAACTGGATGCCGATGCTCTGACAGCGGAAGTTGTTGCTGAGTATCTAAAAGATAACCCAGATTTTTTTAAGCACAGACCTGAGTTGGTGGATAGCTTATCTTTACCGAGTCAGCAATCTGGTTCCGTTTCTCTTGTTCACGTTCAAATGGCTCGTCAACGCCAGCGAATTGAAGATTTAGAAGAAGAAATTACTTCCCTGATGTCACTCGCTGCAAGCAATGATCGCACTTTCCATGAGTTCATGGATTTACAAGAACAGATACTAAAGTGTGAATGCTTTGCTGATGTCTGTGCCATGATTGAAGAGAAGGCGCGTACATTGAACCTGATTGGTTATGTCCGCCTACTAAACAACTCAGATACGAAATACAGCCTGACGAAAGAGCAATGGAGTCGTTTTGCGACCAACCATTTCAATGGTAAGAGCGCCTATCTCGGCAGATTGAGAAAAGCTGACCGTCACTTACTTTTTGGCGAGCAGCTTTTTGGGGAACAGCTTTTTGCTGGCAAAGTGGTTGGTGAAGGACGAATTGCGCCGGAAATGGGATCGTACGTTATTCTTCCGCTAGTGAAGCGTAACCCATTGGGTATTTTGGCTTTTGCTAGTGAAGATGGTGGTCACTTCCAGCCATCAATGGATACCTTGTTCTTGCGTCATCTTGCTTTGGTTGTTTCTCATCTAATCGAAATTTTGCCTTGGCAGCAGGAGTCTCATGAACGAATCAGCACCTCATTTATCAACTAGCCTTCATTTGGCAACGAACCCTCAGTTGACTACGAACTTTGCTGAACCGTTAGAACGCTTCTATGAATATCTGCGCAGTGAAAAAGGCTTGAGCCTTTATACGCAGCGCAATTACAAACAACAGCTGGAAACCATGGGCTTGTACCTGATGTCTGTAGGTGTCGACGGTTGGGTCAATGTAGACGCAGGCTGGGTTCGCCAGCTTGCCAGTAAAGGCATGCGTTCTGGAATGAAAGAGAGCAGCATCGCCACACGTCTTTCGTCACTTCGCAGCTTTTTCGATTTCCTGATTTTACGCGGTGAAATGAGCGCCAATCCTGCAAAAGGGGTTTCTGCACCACGGAAAAAGCGTCCTCTCCCTAAAAACCTCGATGTCGATGAAATGGCGCAATTGCTCGAAGTCAACGAAGACGACCCACTGTCGATCCGTGATCGCGCGATCATGGAGTTGATGTATGGTTCTGGGTTGCGTCTGGCTGAGCTTGTCTCTATTGATGTCAAAGATGTTAACTTCAGCGCTGGCGAAATTCGTGTGGTGGGTAAAGGTGACAAAGAACGTGTAGCGCCATTTTCCGGTATGGCGAAAGAGTGGCTCAACAACTGGCTGAAAATTCGTGGTCAGCTTGCACATCCTGATGAAACAGGGTTGTTTGTGTCCAAGCTCGGTGTGCGCATTTCCCATCGCAGCGTACAGAAGCGTATGGCGGAGTGGGGACAGAAGCAGGCGGTACCGAGTCATATTAGCCCTCACAAACTGCGTCATTCCTTCGCCACTCATGTACTTGAATCGAGTAATAATCTGCGAGCTGTACAGGAATTGTTAGGTCACGAAAATATCTCGACCACACAGATCTATACTCACTTGGACTTTCAACATTTAGCTCAAGTGTATGACCAAGCTCATCCGAGAGCCCATAAGCGTAAGCAAAACAAAGATAAGGAGTGAGTGATGCAGATTTATCGCAGCCTTTCACCCATTCATGCGATGTCATTTGATTTGGATGACACCCTCTATGATAACCGTCCAGTCATACGTCATGTGGAAGAGCAAGTCGCCCTTTGGCTGTTTGAACATCATCCTGTGACGGCGACCAAACCTATGGTTTGGTGGAAAGCTCTCAAAGCACAATTGGCAAAGGATAACCTTTGGCTGCCTCATGATGTGAGTTTATGGCGTTTTGAGCAGATTCGTCACGGCTTGATGCAGTTAGGCTATGGTGAGCAAGATGCAAGAATTGCTGCAACGGATGCTATGCAAGAAGTGCATCGCTTAAGAAACTTGGTGGACGTGCCTGACGTAACACACCGAGTACTGCGTGAGCTCGCAGCAAAAATTCCTCTGGTCGCGATCACCAATGGTAATGTTGACCCCGAGAAAATAGGTTTGGCTGAGTATTTCCAATTGATACTCAGAGCAGGTCCGGATGGACATGCGAAACCGTATCCGGATATGTTCCTGCGTGCACAAGAATTTTTAGAACTACCTGCGAAATCAATTTTGCATGTGGGCGACCATCCGATAAAAGATGTCATGGGAGCGAAAAAGCATGGTTTCCAAGCATGTTGGTACAATGACCGAGGTCTCACATTACGTGCAACACGCAAGGCAAAAATCCTTCCAGATCTAGAAATCAATCAAATTGAACAATTATCTCAACTCATAAGATGACTATCTTATGCATCTATGCGGTATAATTATTAACAATAATAATAAGAGATTCATATTGTCTTGATATGAATCTTTCACCTTCAGTTGGGTTAGTCGAAGTCCATGTTCACGTCGTCGTTATTAATCACTGCGCAGCAATCTGTTAAAAGTGTTGTTAATGAAAAT
This sequence comes from Vibrio sp. HM8-C, assembly GCF_058630515.1. Classification (NCBI taxonomy): domain Bacteria; kingdom Pseudomonadati; phylum Pseudomonadota; class Gammaproteobacteria; order Vibrionales; family Vibrionaceae; genus Vibrio; species Vibrio sp. HM8-C. Next base: position 109,112 of record NZ_JBMMKS010000009.1, on the reverse strand, counting down.
GCTGTCGCTAATGATGGCGTTACACTCATACAGCTTTTTTCTAATCAACCGCCCAGTGACGTTGTTGATATTGCCAACCAACTGATAGGGATGTATCCGAATGCTCATATCATAGGTATGAGTTCATCTAATGTGATACATCAGGGTTCTATCCACCAGAATGCCACTTTGCTGGTCTTTACTCAGTTCAAGAATGTGTCACTGACGTCAACGGTGGTGAACTATACCGATCAACTGCTTGTTGATAGCAGTAAGCTTGCACAAAGACTCAAACTTAGGACCGATTCCAAAGCGATCATTTGCTTCACTGATCGTATGGAATTTACTCGTCGTGAGCGAATTACTCAGTTCAGCCAATTTTCAACAGTGCCTATTTTTGGTGGCGCATCATGTCCAACAGACAACGGTCGTTGGGTTCTGCTTGGCAACAAGTTTTATGAAAACGCTTTGGTTGGTGCTGCGCTTCACGGTGAATCTTTGCATATCACGGGTGATAGCTATACCGAATGGAACCCGATCGGGCGTCCATTTAGGGTCACGAAATCTTCCGAGAGAAATTTACAGTGTTTGGATGGTGAACCTGTCCATACCATTTACGATCGTTACTTGGGAGACTCTAAATCCGTTCCGGTCGAGTTACTGCAGCACTTCCCACTGATTAAAGGCGACAGTAAACAGCAAGATGTCTATTTACCGTTAAGCCTGACTGAAGACGGAATTCTACTGAATCGCGAATTGCAGATTGGTGATGAAGTGAGATTTTGTTTCGATCATCCTTCATTAACTTTGGGTCAGGTTCAACTTGGCGCTGAGCGGTTACTTAAATTTCAGCCAGAGCAGATTTTTGTCTATAACTGTTTGTCTCGTCTGCAATTTATGGATGAGAACACGGAGTTACTTCCACTGCAGCGTGTCGCCAGTTCTTACGGTACTTATTGTGCCGGAGAGTTGATTCGTATGGGTGAGCATCAGCAGGTGTTGCACCACAGCATGACTTATTTGGCGTTACGAGAAGGTGATGTGGAGATAAGCGAAGATAACTCTTCGAAAGAGCTTAAAGAGCATAACGTTATCGCCCCTTTATTCTGCCTGATTCGCAATGCGCTGGCAGATGTAGACAGAATGACTCAAAACCTTGAACAGAAGGTTCAGTCTCAAGCCTCACTGCTCACATCGAGTTATCGCGTTGATAAACGAACGGGTTTACCGAACCGCGAAGTGCTGCGCGAACGTTTGTCATTGATGGGCAGTGATGACCATCTTATCACTCTGAAATTAACCAACTTTAGCCGCATTAACGAAAAATACGGTTACCAAGTGGGTGACCAGCTTCTGCAAGATTTGAGTGACCATTTTCAGCAATACATGAATCAAATGCTGGCAGGTCGCAGCAAACTGTACGCAATTGGCGTAGGTGAGTGGGCGTGTGTGTTCCGTAGCGAATTTGACAGCGGTTATATCCACCAGCAATTTTCGATGTTTGTTGAGCAGCTAGAAAATTTCAACTTTGAACCTTATGGTCTGCCGGAGGTGGATTACTTATCGGTTTCTCTCTGTGCAGGTTTTGTCAGCCGCAGAGATTTCCCCGATTTAGGCAAAGATGACTTATTGCTGCGTTCAATTGAAGCGCGCCGTTTCGCGCAAAACCAGAACCGCCATTTCTATTGTGCCAGTGATCTAAGAGCTCGCGATCAAGTAAGGCAAGAGCAGTTAAGTTGGCTCTCGTGTGTGAGCCGAGCAGTGCTTGGTAATAATGTTCAGGTGTTTGCTCAACCGATTGTTAAAGCGAAAACCCACGAGGTTTCCTCTTATGAGTGTCTGGTTCGAATTGAAGATGACGGTGAAATCATATTGCCGGGGCGTTTTCTGCCCATTATCGAAGGAACTCACCTTTACTCTCGCTTGAGTCGTCAGATGATTTCGCGCACCTTTGAGCTCATGCGGTCTCGTAGCGAGTCGTTCTCTATCAACTTGTCACCACAAGACTTTATGAGCGACAGAACACTGAGACATCTCGAAGAGGCGATTCAACAACTAGCAGACCCAACAAGAGTGGGTTTAGAAGTGTTGGAAACAGAACAAATTAAAGACTACGGACACATGATTGAAGTGTGTAACCATTTCCGCTCTTTAGGCGCTTCTATCATTGTGGATGATTTTGGCTGTGGCTATTCCAACATCGATGAGATTGTGAAACTAGAGCCTCAAATTATCAAACTCGACGGTAGCTTGATTCGTAATATCGACAAAGACCTCAAGCAGCGAAAAATTGCTCAACAGTTAGTGAGACTGTGTCAGGTACTAGACGCTAAAACCGTTGCGGAATTTGTTCATAACGAAGAGGTGTGCCGTATCAGTGAAGATATGGGAATCGACTATCTGCAAGGGTTCTATCTAGGTCAGCCAAGCCGTCTACGTTAAAGTTGTAGAGACTACGTTAACGTTTTAGAAGATAAAGCATTACACGATAAAGCGAACATCAAAGGACGTGTCCGCTTTTATCTGCCTGAAAAACCCTGCTGAAATAAGTAAGAAAGTTATTCAATAGTTGCGCTTGGGCAGCATTGCCATGCAGTGCCAGAATTTCACTGGCTACTTCTAACGTACAGAGATGTCCCTCACTTTGATTGCGCCTCAACTGGTAGTTGGAAAGCTGCGTTGGTGTGAGATGCACTCTTGGCAAATTATCAAGCCAAGGGCTTTTACGCTCCATTTTCTTCGCTTCCTGCCAAGTGCCATCAAGAATAATAAAGTGAGCGGTTTTATTGTGTTGTTTGGCTGAATCTAACGCTTGCTGCAAAGGAATACTCTCTTCACTCGGGTAAACCAGAAAAGAGAGATAATCTTTGTTGTGGATTCTCTCATCGAGTGCAGCGCTTTTTTCCACTCGACTCCATTTGAACGCTTGGCACAAAGGCAGGGCTGCAAGCAGCCATTTGCCAGTGTTGGTATCTCGCAGATATTCGTTTTCATGCATCAGCAGCGACAAGGGTAAGTCGCTACTGATTTTGGGGATAGACTGGCAGACACATTGCCATTGCAATCCGCAGCTTGGACACGCTGAGTTTGAAGTCGGTGACGTATTTAGCGACTTAGACGTTGATGACATTCGAAAACCTACTGAGCGCTATTCTTTTGCGGAAAATAGAACTAACCCGCCGTTTGCGATTGGATAGACAACCGTACCAACACGTTCTTTTTCAGCAATAATCTGCTTGTCTTGCTTGGTAAAAATACGCTCTGAGACTAAGTATTGCTGCTGGTGGCGTGTCATGACCACCTGTACCTGTGTTTGGCTGAGTTGTTGCCAATACCCTTTTTCAATGATCGCTGGTTCGCCATTATTGTAGGTGTATTGAGTGGTAGCAGTGTGGTCACTGTCTAATGTAAGCGTGACACTGAAGTTGGTATTTTGTGTAGAGCTGGCAAAGTAGTCTCCAACCCACGATAGCGTTGGGTCACTGTTACCTAAAGTTGCACAGCCTGTGTAGCTGCGATTTGCTAATGTAAGGTTTGAAGACCAACCGTACAAACTGTCGCTCATGCTGTCGGTACAGGTTTGACGTGCAAGAGTAAGTTCGCCGCCCTTGAATTGGTAATGGCGGGTGGCTGGTGAAATCTCACTGCCTTTTAAGGTGGTGATCTGCGGCTCTTCGCCCATAGGTTGGAACGATAATTTGTCTTTGCCTATCTTCATTGCCCAGTTAGGTTCATTACCAAAAGCTGTAGTTGGTGCGAGAGGTTTTTGGCAGCGTTTAGGGTTTTCTGCACTGATAATATTGATGTTCTCAACCACAAATTTGGCAATGTAATCACCCTTATAGCTGGTTTTGCTTGGCGGTGTTAAATGCCCAATCAGCTCTCCATACATCGCCTGATAAGGGGAGTTCGATACTTTCATCGCTTCTTGAGTTAATGATGCAGGTATCTCAAGCAGGAATTGTTGATTGCTTCCGCAAGGCGTGAATGTTCGCGTGTCATTTCCGATCACTACTTCGCCACGTACGATGAACGTTTGCGGTTTAATGCTTGAAGGCTGATCTAAGCTGGCTTTCAAGCTATTTTGTGTTGACTCCGGTGCAGAGGATGTTGTTGAACACGCTTGCAAAAGACAAGCGGCGAGAATAGCTATTGGGGTAATCAGCACCTTCATGGTTGCTTTTCCTTGAGACAGAAAACGAACGGACTTGATTATGGCATATCCATGATTGAAATCTGAATAGCAGGCAAAAAAACAGGCAGCGATGGCTGCCTGATTAAAGAGTAGGGGGACTCTTTAAAACGTTTAACTTTCAGAGCGCTTTAAAACAGCTCTGAAAGTTAGAACAGATGATCGTGCAGGTAGTGAGCGACAGCATCATCCGCGTGGCTGCCAATCACTTCGACTTCAGGTAGTGCTTTCATCACTTTTTCATGGGCAGTACCCATAACCAGACCTTTTCCTGCCATTGATAGCATCTCTACGTCGTTCATGCCGTCGCCAAATGCGATACAGTTTTCCAACGTCAGGTTTAAAGATTCCGCCACAGCTTTAAGAGCGTCGCCTTTTGAAACACCAGCGCCCATCACTTCCAAGCAATATGGGGTAGAGAATGCAACGTTCACTAGACCTGCGAATTTTTCGTTGATCAGATTTTCATACACAACAAGCATTTCATGGTCGTGGTCTTCATTAGTGAAGAAGACTTTTGCGATGCCATCGTTAGGCGCATTATTGATATCAAACAGCTGATAATGGAAACCTGATTCGTTGTGGTAAGCGCGTAGCGCCTCGTCTTCACGGCTCATCAACCAAGTATCGTTGCGGTAAATATGAGTGACGATTCGCTCATCATCTTTGACTAAATCAACAATCGCTTGAACCAATTCTTGTGGGACGTTTTTGCTGTACATCTGCGCATCGTTTTGGTCATGCACGCGAGCACCGTTAGAGGTGATCATATACGCCGGAATTCCAGCGATTTCACGAATACCGGCAACATCAACATGGTGACGACCTGTTGCGAAAATGAAAGTAAAGCCTTTTGCATGCAGTTCTTTTAGCGTTTTCTTTGAGAAAGCACTGAGCTTGTGGTCCGGTGCTAGCAGGGTGCCATCCAGATCAGAAGCTACGATTTTGATTGGGTTTTCGTTACTTACTACGCTCATGTTGCTCTCTTTACTACGTCAGATGTTGATATCAGTTGCTTGTTTATTGGGCTTAAGTGTATGTCAAAAAAGATCGAAAAAAGAGGGAAAACCTTTTTATCAGTCATTTCCCTATTTGTTCTCAGACAGACATTTTTATACAAAATTGCTTAATTCGGACTCTTCGCCACTTTTTCGAAGTGTTTCAGTGTTGCGTCCAGTGCTTGGTTACGAAATTCATCTTTCTCAAACAGAATTTCGTGCTTTGCATCGTGAATCATTAACAGCTCACTGTTTGGATTGGTTCTCGCTAGGCGGGTAACGAACTTTATCTGCGCGGCATTACTCACCACGGTGTCTTTACCACCTTGCAACACTAAAGTTGGGATAGTGATTTGTCGTGTCAGCTGAATGCATTGTTTGGCAGCCATCAAGCTTTGCCAGACCCAGCGTGTACTAGGACCACCCAGTTTCAGTTCTGGTTTTTGTTCATATAATTCTCTAAACCAACGGTAGCGCACTTCACATTGAGTCAGTGGGTTATCTTCAAATGGCTTGGGATAGTAGTCACTGTAGCCAGGAGCATAGGTCGGTTTACTTGCTGTAGCTGCGAGTACCTGAGTCAGCGTAATGGCGATTGGTCGAATTTGCCATGGAACGTTAATACCGAACATCGGAGCGCTAAACGCCACCGCATCAAAAGAATGGTTTGGATGGGTTTGTAAATAGCGAGCTGTTACCGCGCCTCCCATTGAGTGCGCCAGTAAGAAACGTTGCTCGTAACGGGTGAGGTTAAAATGCGCAATCAAATCATTCATATCTATCAGATAATTCTGAAATTCTTCCACATATCCCATCTGTTTGTTGTCAATTAATCGAGCTGACAAACCTTGTCCGCGATGGTCAAAAGAATAAATGTCATAGCCTTGTTGGAACAAATCGTAAAACAGTTCTTGGTACTTCCAGCAAGATTCAATTCTGCCATTGACGACAACAATTGCTTTGGTGTGCTGTGGTGATGTGATTTGACACCAAAAAAGTTGTTTTTTATCAAAAGATTGCAGGAAACCTTCTTGTCTTTGTTCCCACAACGTTTTGATTTCATTTTCGATTCGTTGGGAAAAGTTTGACTCTTGAGTATAAGAGTGACAGCTTGTATTTGTTTGGATCATAATTTACGTGCTAGAAAGCCCGTTCTCTCTGAAATTGAATGTTAAGAATAAGGGAGTTAGGCGGAATTGCAATCAATTAGCCTACTTGCTTTTAGGGGTATAGATGTTATTTTTATTGCCCTTGTGGAGAGTAAAAATAAAGCAATTTTGTTATCAATTTTAGCTTCGGTATTAGAGAGTTACTGATTGATCACATAGAGTCGTATCACCCAGCTCGTTTGGTTCTATAGTTATGAGTAGTGATGCAATACTGAGCACTTATTGTGTTTAGCTTATCTGTAATCGTTGAAGATAATATGAATACCACTTATGTAGCACGACAGCCGATTATGAACTCGAAGCGACATACCCTAGGGTATGAATTGCTGTTTCGTGATGGCGAGCAGAATAGTTTTCCTCAGCATGTGGATGCTGACCGTGCTACTTATCGCTTAATTGTTGAAAACTTCCTTTCGATTGGCACCAATCCTGCGATTGAGAATTCTCGTTGCTTCATCAACTTTCCATACAACAGTCTTATCCGTAGATTGCCTCTCACGCTGCCAAAGCAAAAAATCGTTATTGAAGTTCTGGAAACTTGCCGACCAACCGACGAACTGTTGGAAGCGATTATGGAATTGCATGGCAAAGGCTATTTAGTTGCACTGGATGACTTTGTCTATTCCCCAGAATGGGAGCGATTTCTGCCATACGTGCACATTATTAAGCTCGATATCATGGCGATGGGAATTGATGCCGCATGTGCGATGGTGAAAAAGCAACTCGCTAGCGGTAGTCGCAAACGCTATCTGGCTGAGAGAGTAGAAACCGAGCAAGAGTTTCGCACCGCTCGCGAAGCGGGATTTCGCTTTTTCCAAGGTTATTTTTTCAGTAAACCGGAAATCATCAAACAGCGCTATGTAAGTCCAAAGCATGTTATTGCTATGCAGCTTTTCCAAGAAGTGTGCAAAGAGCATGTGAATTTTGATCGCGTTGAACAACTGGTGGCGAAAGATGTGGCGCTTTCTTACAAGTTATTGCGTTTTGTAAACAGCATGACAGAGCGATTAGAAGTGCCTATTTCATCTTTTCGCCAAGCATTGGTTTATCTAGGTCAGGATAGACTTAAGATATTCGTCTCATTGGCGGTCGCTTCGTATATCTCCACACATAAACCGAAAGAGCTTTACAACCTCTCTTTACAACGTGCGCAATTCTGCCAATTAATGGCGATTCGACGTAAGTTCACCGAACATAAAGATCAGGCGTTTTTGATTGGCTTGTTCTCTGTGTTAGATGCGCTACTCGATATTTCACTCGACATTATTGTTGATCAATTGCCTCTCACTGAATCTGTAAAAGATGCGCTCAACAAGCGTTTAGGGCCATTTGGGGAGTTGCTGAACCTTGAAGAATGCTTTGAAAAAGCCGATTGGCAAGGCGTGCAGAATTACTGTGAGTTACTTGGCCTTCAATATGAAGATGTAACTCGTGATCTAAACGAGGCGCAGCGTTGGAGTCACGAAACAAGCAACTTAATCTAAGTAGAAGATAGATCTAAACAGTAATAAGTTGAAACATGAATTTTTGATGACAGTAACGGCACGCGCATTGACGCGTGCTTTTTTATATCTAATATATCTGCATATCCGTATATGTGGGAGATAACGATGTTACCTCATCAGTTTTTCAAACTTCTCGCCGACGAAACACGAATGAGATGTTTATTGCTCATCGCACGTGAGCAAAGGCTATGTGTGTGTGAATTAACTCATGCACTTGACGAGAGTCAGCCGAAAATTTCTCGTCATCTAGCACAGCTGCGTCAGTCTGGTGTCTTGATTGACGAGCGCCAAGGGCAGTGGGTGTATTACAAGGTATCAGATCAGCTACCTGGCTGGTTGAACAAGATTATTGACGGTTTGAAGCAATCAAACTGTTTGCAGCAGCAATACAGCGTCGACACACAGCGTTTGAGTGATATGTCGGACAGACCGTCTTGCTGTTAAACGACTTGCTGTTAAATGACTTGATTTTAAATGAATTGATTAAAAAAGCTTATTTTTACAAGAATTGGGGAAAATAGAATGACGATTAAAGTAGGTATCAACGGCTTTGGCCGTATTGGAAGACTTGCAATGCGCGCAGCGTACGATTGGCCAGAGCTTGAGTTCGTGCAAATTAACGATGTCGCGGGCGATGCCGCAACACTGGCGCACTTATTGGAGTTTGACTCTATCCAAGGACGCTGGCACCACGAAGTTGCAGCAGAAGGCAACGAAATTGTGATTGGTGACCAGAGAATCAAAACCACTCAAGAGCGTGATATCGCTGCGATTGACTGGTCTGGTTGTGATGTTGTGATTGAAGCAACGGGTGTGCATCGTAAGACATCATTCCTGAATAAATACCTAGAGCAAGGCGTAAAACGCGTTGTGGTTTCTGCTCCTGTGAAAGAAGACGGTATTGCTAACATCGTTGTTGGTGTGAACGACCATATCTTTGATGCTGCAAAGCACCGTATTGTGACGGCTGCTTCCTGTACCACTAACTGTATTGCGCCAGTGGTCAAAGTTATTCACGAGAAACTCGGTATCGAGCAATCGTCTTTCACTACCATTCACGATTTAACTAACACTCAAACCATCCTTGATGCGCCACATAAAGACCTACGTCGTGCTCGTGCATGTGGTATGAGCCTAATTCCAACCACAACGGGCAGTGCAACCGCGATTGTTGAAATCTTCCCTGAACTAGCAGGAAAGATTAATGGTCATGCGGTGCGTGTACCACTTGCTAACGCATCACTGACGGACATCATTTTCGACGTGAAACGTGATACCACAGCGGAAGAAGTGAATGCTCTGCTAAAAGAAGCCTCTGAAGGTGAGCTAAAAGGCATTCTAGGCTTTGAAGAAAAACCTCTAGTATCTATCGATTACCGTGGCGACCAACGCTCTACCATCGTTGACGCGTTATCAACCATGGTTGTGGGTACTCGCATGGTGAAAATCTATGCTTGGTATGACAATGAAATGGGCTACGCAACCCGTACGGCAGAGTTGGTACGTAAAGTAGGAGAGGCACAATAATGACGAATTCAACAATGTCTAGTTCAACAAAAGTGCACCCAACTTGGGAGCTATCTGTAGAGTCTTCCGCGCTAGTATTGATGCCGTGTCCTGGCACTAAAGAGTTAGGTTTGACGGAAAGCATTCAGCAGCTAAAAGAGAGTGGTGTAAAAGCGATTGTCACGGCAATTACTCGTGAAGAGATGCATGAAAAGCATGTTGAGGAGCTGGGCAATATCGCACAAACCAACGGTATTTCTTGGATTCATCTACCGATTGAAGATGATGCCGTGCCGGATGAAATGTTTGCAGAGCACTGGCCAAGCGTGAGCCCGCAGCTTCGTAGCCTTCTCAAAAAAGGCGACAAAGTGGCACTTCACTGCATGGGCGGTTCGGGTCGTACTGGTTTGCTCGCTGCACATCTTCTGCTGGATATGAACTGGGAGCTTGAAACGATTATTTCTCAGGTTCAAGCATTGCGTCCGGGGGCATTTACCAAGCCGGAACAACGTGAGTATATTGAACATGTAGCCGCGGTGATCAGCTAATTTAGCTTTGGGATCATTATGATCCCAAAGCTCTCTTTGGATCAGTATTATGTTGAAAGTGATTTCAAATTTGGATTCGTCGATCCGCCAATACATGTTAGTGACGTTTAATTACTGGAACTTCACTCTTACGGATGGCGCGTTGAGAATGCTGGTGGTGTTGTATTTCCATCAATTGGGATACGGCACATTAGCGATTGCCTCATTGTTCTTGTTCTACGAGTTTTTTGGCGTGGTAACCAACCTGATTGGAGGGTGGTTAGGCGCGAGGTTAGGGCTCAACAGAACCATGAATATCGGTCTTGCGATGCAAATCGTTGCGCTGCTGATGCTCGCGGTTCCTGCCACATGGTTGACCATTCCTTGGGTTATGGCGGCTCAAGCTTTGTCGGGCATTGCTAAAGACCTCAATAAAATGAGCGCAAAAAGTGCGATTAAGACATTAGTTCCTGATGAGCAGCAAGGCGCTCTCTATCGCTGGATTGCGGTGTTAACCGGCTCGAAAAATGCTCTCAAAGGCTTGGGTTTCTTCCTTGGCGGTTTATTGCTAACGACACTGGGCTTTAAAGGTGCGGTACTGCTTATGGCCGCCGTGCTAGTTCTGGTGTTGTTCGGTAGTCTTACTGGTTTAAAACAAGAGCTCGGTAAGGCAAAGAACAAACCGAAGTTTTCTGAGATCTTCTCCAAATCTCCTACGGTCAACATTCTTTCCGCAGCGCGCATGTTTCTGTTTGGTGCTCGTGACGTTTGGTTTGTGGTTGCACTTCCTGTTTATCTTGGAACCGTGTTCGAGTGGGATCATCTGTGGGTAGGCGGTTTCCTTGCCTTATGGGTTATTGGTTACGGAGTTGTACAAAGCCAAGCACCGAGAATTACTGGTAAAGCGCAGGGCAGAGTGCCCGATGGTCATGCCGCGTTTCGCTGGGCTCTTGGATTAAGTATCGTAACAGCGGCTGTGGCTTTAGGTATCAGCCAAAACTGGCATCCTCAGTGGGTAATCGTGATTGGTTTGATGTTGTTTGGCGCCGTATTTGCCGTTAACTCGTCTCTGCACTCTTATCTTATCGTCAGTTATGCAAAAGGTGATGGTGTTTCTCTTGATGTTGGCTTTTACTACATGGCCAATGCGATGGGACGTTTAATTGGAACCATTTTGTCTGGTTACCTTTTTCAGGTCAGCGGATTAGCCGCTTGTTTATGGGTATCGTTAGCGTTCTTGGTTCTGACTACCATTATCTCCTTGAGACTGCCAAGACTCGCGAACTAGCGTTGCTGAATGATCTAGTCTTACCATCTCTATTTCATAGCCCTCGTTGGAGGGCTTTTTTACGTCAATGTTCTTGTTACTCAACAAAGTGATATTCAATAAGTGTAACCTTGGCTAATGTTTACCACTGACTGACGTATTATTTTAATTGTGCTTTATAGTTGTAAATGAAAAATGGTTTCGAGTGCAGATTGGCTAGAGAGAATCGTTGAATGAGCAAACGAGTAATATTTTTTGATTTGATGCGCTGTGTTGCTGCGGTGGCAGTTATTGCGATCCATGTTTTAGCGCCTTATCGAGAGCTACAAAACTCAATTCCTTATGGTGAATGGCTCACAGCGGTTACAGTAAACGGGATGACGCGCTGGGCTGTCCCCGTGTTTATTTTGATTTCTGGTGCTCTAATGCTCAGTGATACACGACCTTTTGACTTTGGCTATTATGTAAAACGACGACTAGGTAAGGTTTTGGTTCCGTTTATCGTTTGGTCCCTGTTTTATGCCTATCTTTCAGGCTGGAGTGCTGAGGGTTTCGACTCTGCGATTGCTGCTGATGTCCTGAAAAACAGCCCACATCATGAAACCTATTACCATCTGGGATTTTTCTACTATTTCATTCCTCTCTATTTTGTTATTCCAGTACTGCAATGGCTGATGAAGAGCACCGACGATACAGCGTGGTATGTGTATCTTGGATTATGGCTCATTACCACAACCTTATTCTTGTTCCATATTGATGGGCCTTGGAGTTATGAGATTTGGCTGTACACCGGTTATTTACCACTTGGGTATCTGCTTTATAAAAAGCTACCGATGAATCCTCTCACGGTTGGAGCAGCCGTGATTCTTGGTGGGATCTCTTTCTATTTTACTGTGAATTCTGTGGTGGAACTTAGTCTGGCAAATGGCGAATACAGCGTTGGAAGATGGTTCTCTTACAAAACGCTTAACGTTGTGATAGCAGCAAGTATGGTTTTTGTGGTGTGCAGAGCGGTTGGCGAATCACTGTCAGAAGGGGCTAAGAAAGTGGTCGCAGTGATAAGCCAGCATAGTTTAGGGATTTATTTACTTCACCCAATCTTCCTTTGGCCGATGAAGGAATTTGGATGGTATCAAGGGCACCCTGCTTGGGTTATACCTATGTGGATAATTATTAGTGGAGCAGGTGCTCTGGCTGTGAGTTGGCTACTGTCTCAATCGTCCAAGACTCGCTGGCTGTTACCTTGATAATTATCTTGGACGTTTATTGTTAATCGTTGATTTAACGCTGTAAGGCAAAATGGATGAATTGAGTTCCTCGATAAGTGAGTATGCCTTTGTCGCCCGGATTAATAGCGTGAAAGTAATGAACACCTACTTGGAACTCACGTTTTGGACCGATTCGACCTTTTTGAACGTAAATCCAAAACTCTTGGTCGTCTTCTCCAATGAAAGGATTGTCTACCGCAATAGACTGCTTATCGAGAATAGTCACTAGTGCTTGTTTCTCTGGTGCATTTTCACCTTGCATGTGGCGACGGTAGAATCGAGAACTACAAGCAAGGTGATAAGTGTTGCAAGTAAAGTAATCTGCATAGTGACTCCTAGAACAAAATGACGGTTTCATTGTACGTATTCGTTTGATTTTTGAAGTTGCGTAACGTTATAAAAGGGATGTAGCGCGTTGATTGGTCTTATTTTTTCGGCGCACTTCACACTTTGTTATTGGTCTTTGCTAATACTTAAGTGTCCTACGTATAAATAGAATATGAATAAATGAACAGTCGACTGATGGTGATTTTAAAGGGAGAACTTCGATGTCAGACATAGAACAAGTTGTTCTTCGCACTCGGAAATTAGAAAGACTATTGCGTGAGCAATACCACGCGCGAGGTAAAGGCTTACATCAATTAATCACTAGCTGTGAAGAGCGTTTGCCTCATGATGTCATTGCTAAGCTGCGTTTTGTTGCAACCATCCGCAACAAAGTTGTTCATGAAGATCGCTATAAGCTCGAAGATCGCAGAGCATTTTTATCCGTCTGCAATGAGTGTGAAAAAGAACTCACACCTCGTAGTAGTCGTTTTGTATGGAGAATTGTAATTTCGCTAGTCATGTTCATGACAGTTTTAGCGCTTACCTTCTACTACATCCATTGGGAAGAGTTGAGTAAACACATACAATAATGGTCGGTTTTTCTTGAAAACTGAAAATAAAAAAGGACGCTATGGCGTCCTTTTTTATTTGTATAACATTAGGTTAGTACATCATTGGCAGTGTCATTAAGCCAACGATTACTGCGATCATTACTAAACCTTGTTTCTGAGATGAAGAAATCATAACACTGCTCCTATTCTGTCCTATTCACCTGTGGATTTAGATTAGCACTAATTTATTGGCTTGATCAACACATTCTTTGGTAGTTGCTTAAAATAATAACTTTAACCTGCCAAATGTGCGCTTTTTTGGTGAGGTTTATGTGTGTTTTTGGTGCGTTCATATAATCACCTTTTTGGTTTATTATTGGTCTATTTTGTTTTAACTATATGAAATGTATTAATATATATGTGGTTTATCACTGCTCTATTTATGTTTACTTATTCTGTGGGTAGTTTGGTTTTGATTGTGTTGTCTATCTTACTTTTGTCATGGTTTGTTGTGATTCTTGTTCTTTTGTTGATATTTATTCTCATTAATAATTACAATTTGATGATAATTCTGTATTAATTGGCTCTAACTTTGTGTTTTATCATTATATGGTTTTGTTGTGTGCTTTTTATGGGGTTTGTTTTTTAAGTTATTGTATTTAAATTGGTATATGTTTGTTTTTTTTGTTTTTATTTCAATTAAGCAAACGTTTGCTATATTGTTTTTCTTTGTGAGTTTACTGTTAGGTCTTGTTTATCTTTGTTATTGCCGGAAGTTTGATGTTTAATAGTTCTGAGGGTTATAGAGTGAGGTGGTTGGATTGGATGAGAACTGCATCACGTAGATAATGAATCACAATCAAGATCCAATTTTTGTCTTTCATTTCTGGACATCCGATCTAACCTCTCTACACTGGCGGCAGATTGTTAATGAGGTATAGGCATGTTGGGCTGGATTTCGGCTGTAATATCTGGATTTATCAGCATATCTGCGTTTGAAAGCAATAAAACGAAACTGGCGGTGGTATTCAACACACTGTGTTTAGGTCTGTTATCGTTGATGCTGTTATTGTTGGTAACAGGTAATGATCAGAATGATTGGTCGGTAGCATCCTTATGGATTCTTGCCGGTTTGGTTGTTTCGGTCGTTGCAGATATTTATCGAATTCGACAAAAACAGGCGAAAGCTTGTTTTAGTGCTTTCCTCGTTGTGCAACTCTTTTATAGTAAAGCGTTTTGGATTCAACTAACCGGACCTATGGTTTGGTGGTTACCTGCTTTGCTTATTGCTGCAAGTATCGTTGCTTTTTTTCTCTTATTACCTCAAATCGATACGCTTATTTTCCCTGTCACCATCATGGGGATGATGTTACTGCAAATGACATGGGCTTCTGGAGAGGTGTGGATTACTAATCCATCGCATGCTTCGTTGCTTGGTTTTGTCGGTAGCCTGAGTTTTATCGTCTCTGCCATCGTTTTGGCAATTCATGACTATCGCCAACCGCTGCGCTATGGAAAAGCCCTAATCGGTGGCAGTTATTTGTTGGCTCAATTGCTAATTGTTGCGTCAGTACTGATTTAAGGCTGTTTTAAATCAACACTCGCCATTCATAACAGAGATAAGCTGTTACTCCATTATTTAGATGTTAAATCCTAACAGCCTATTGGAGAATCACGGTGGAACAGCAAGTACATGCCCATAAAATTCTGAACCAGTTGAAGGTTCAGCCAATGACTGAAGAGCAGCTACGTCAATTTGTTATTACAGAATTCGGGTCAAAAGCGCTTTTTCATACTTGTAAGCTCGATAGTATGGATGTCGATGCTCTACTGGCTTTCTTTCAAGCTCAGCAAAAAGTGTTAATAAAAGATGGTGTGTGGTATCTCAATCAGGCAGAAATCTGTCAGCATTAATCAATGTGCTAGTGCCAGAGTTTTCGCTCGTCTGGCTACGATTGTTCTTAATCGTCAAATCTAAGGTACGTTGATATACTGCGCCATTATGCTTATTTACTCTGAGGCACTATGGACATCTTATCTGCAGCAACATTGTTATTTCTAATCATGGATCCATTGGGCAACCTGCCTATTTTTCTGTCGATCCTGAAACACATTGATGCGAAACGCAGACGTATTGTTCTGATTCGTGAAATGCTATTTGCTCTCGCGATTTTAATGTTGTTCCTATTTGCTGGTCAGTCGATCATGGACTTTTTGCATGTCCAGCCAGAAACATTGAGCATCTCGGGCGGTATTATTCTTTTCATCATCGCGATTAAAATGATTTTCCCTAGTGCTGGCAGTATTACTGGTTTAGCCGCAGGTGAAGAGCCGTTTATTGTGCCCCTAGCGATTCCATTAATTGCTGGCCCAACCGTGATTGCGACGTTGTTGCTTCTTTCCAGTCAAAACCCAACGCAGTTGTTCGAGTTATCTGCAGCTGTGATGATCGCTTGGACTGGTACTTCCATTATTCTTATGTTCAATGGCTTCTTCCATAAAATACTTGGTGAGCGAGGCTTGAAAGCGGTAGAGAGACTGATGGGCTTGCTACTGGTGATGATTTCCACCCAGATGTTCCTAGACGGTATTAAAAGTTATGTTGGTATGTAGAGCTACTTAAAGCTCTACAATTTCTCTTGTGCTGACATGGACGCTGTTTCTGCCACTATCTTTGGCTTGATATAGAGCTTCATCTGCAATTTTAATCGATTGTTCTAGCGGTTGACTCAGGGCGACGGAAGAGACTCCCAAACTAATTGTCACAGATAATGTTTGCCCACCTTCATTGACGGTGAGGTGAGAGACCGCTTTGCGAATTCTTTCTGCACAAGTTTCAGCGTCTTTGATATCCGTATTCGGCAGCAACATAATATATTCTTCGCCACCATATCGGGCGGTAATGTCACTTTTACGAGCGTGCTGCTTTAGTATGTTCGCGACTTCAATAATGACTTTATCGCCTGTTGCGTGTCCATGTTGGTCATTTACCTGTTTAAAAAAATCGATGTCACAGATGATGACTGCCATAGGCGATTGATACAATCTTGCCTGAAGATAAGCTTTCTCGGCTTCAAGTCGGAAATGTCGGCGGTTGTATAACAAGGTTAGAGGGTCAGTTGCAGCTTGATGTTTAAGTTCTTCTTGAGAAGCTTTAATCTCTTCGAGCAGACGAATTCGATAAGCAATGATAAGTGCCAATACTAAGGCTTCCAGCATGATACCGATACCCACACCGTGGCTAGTGATGTAGGTAAACTCAATTCTTCCTTGATAGTAGAGAACGGCAACCCCGTTAAAGCCAACGAAACACCCATGACCAATTAAGAAATACCACGCAAGTGGATGTTTTCTAACTACGAGTGAGATACTGACAGAAAGCGTCGTTAATATCATCAAGCCAGCGAGCATGCTTGAATAACGAAGCGCCCCAAGAATATCAATTAAGCCATAAATAAACTCTCCCGCTAGCAAGCACAGGATAACCAACAAGGCTAAATGTTCTTTTCGATATTGCTGACGCGTTTCAAAGATATTCATCATGAATAAAATTAAGAACATTGGCATTGCCATTAACGTTAAATGCCAATGAAGCGTTTTCGAACCGTAAAAGTCGAACAGCTCTGCAAGCAATCCATAGGATAGTGCTATCCATATAGCGGCTGAAATGAGGTAGCACGCATAATAAAGGTTTTCCGTTTGCTTCGAGTAAACATACAGCAGCAGGTTATAGATGATTAGCGCAATCAACATGCCCGTTAATAACGCTATATCTGTAAAGCTGCCTAACAAAGCTCTTTGCGAAAATTCATCATCGTAGAGGTTGATTGAAAACCATTGATGGGAAAATGAAACGCTGTCGACGTACAGCGTTTTTGTTTGTCCAGGTAATAGGTCAATATTGAACACGGCGGCTCCGCCGTATATCCAAACGTAAGTATCCGGATTGTCCAGATCCAAAATGCGCGCTTTTCTTACGTTGTTATCGACCACTTCATAAAGACCAACTTGTCTATTGTGATAGGCGTAAGGGTGATGAAGATAGACAGTTCTTGGACCAGCACTCGTATTGACGATCTTAATTCGAGCCCAGGTATGCTTTGCTTTGGTACCCAAAGAGATTTTGTTTGGTGAAGGAATAAACGTTTGTTGCATAACCTGATTGATGGACATGCTCTCAGAGCTATCAACAAAGTAATCCATTTGAAAGTCAGTGAGCGATGAAGTGGTTTCACTCCATTTAATGATAGAACTTTGAGCATTGGCGGAGAATGCACTGCATATCATCAGCAGTATTAAGAATAGGCGCAGTTCTAGCATCTTGACGTTATTAATAATTTCTTACACAAGTGCCATACAGTATGTCAGAAGTTGCTTACAAGTCACCATTTGAACAATGACCAGCTTTCTAAAGTTTGATCTGGCTGAAATATCCGCTCTCTATTTGACATTCATGTTCTAAGGTATCGTTAATATATTTTGATCCTTAGTCACCAAACGCGTCACCATTTGTAATCACACTACTGGGGTAAAACAAAAGCCTCAAAAAACAAAAAAGCCCCATTTTTAGGGGCTTTGAAGACGGCTTTGAAACCGACAGAAACAATAGAAAGCCTTATTCTATGTTCTGAATTTGTTCGCGCATTTGCTCGATAAGCACTTTCAGCTCAACACCAGAAGCGGTGATATCTGTGCTGATAGATTTAGACGCTAAGGTGTTTGATTCACGGTTGAACTCTTGCATCATGAAGTCCAGCTTGCGACCACAAGAACCACCTTTTTTCATCACATTACGTGCTTCTTTCACGTGAGAATCTAAGCGATCTAGCTCCTCAGCTACATCTGACTTTTGAGCAAGGAGAATAAGCTCTTGCTCGACACGCGTTGGGTCTAACTCAACTTTTGCTTCTTCAAACTTATTGAACAGACGCTCACGTTGCCACTGCAGAATTTCAGGCATGCGAGCACGAACTTTGACGACTTCATCACTGATAGCCACAAGACGCTGCTCAATCAACTCCTTCATGTTTTCGCCTTCACGACCACGAGCTTCAATAAACTCTTTTACCGCTTCGTCGAATGCTTCTAAAAGAGTCTGGTTAATCGCATCCATATCTTGCTCAGGCGTTTCCATCACACCTGGCCATTGCATCACTTGGAATGGGTTAATACGAGTCAGTTCGCCAGTCATGTGCATAACCTGACCTGCAGCTTTGATCACCTGATGTGCCAATGCTTCGTTGATTCTTAGCTCACTTTGCGCTGCTGGATTCGCTTCAAAACGCAGATTACACTCGACTTTACCGCGCGCTAAACTCTGACGAAAACGCTCACGCAATACAGGCTCTAGGCTACGAAACTGTTCTGGTAAGCGGAAGTAGGTTTCTAGGTAACGTTGGTTTACCGAACGAATTTCCCAAACGGCGCTTCCCCAGTCGCCTTTGACTTCTTTGCGTGCATACGCAGTCATACTGTAAATCATCAGTGTTTCCTTGGTATTAAGCTGATTAATTAGCGCTAATAGTAGCATACAAATCTTACCGATAGGTGAGCGCGAATCTCGTTGTTGAAGATTCAAACCTAGGAACTGAATTGGAATTCCTATATAATCTTCGCCCAATAAATTTCGGTTACCGACTGAGTTTTTACGGACTTAGTTTCATTAACACCGCTTTGTTTCCATAACACAGGTAGATACCTTATGCGTCCAGACAATCGTGCTGCAGATCAAGTTCGTCCAATTAAAATCACACGTCAGTACACGGCATATGCAGAAGGCTCAGTGTTAGTTGAATTTGGCAATACTAAAGTGCTTTGCAACGCGAGCGTTGAAGAGGGAGTGCCACGCTGGTTGAAAGGTCAGGGTAAAGGCTGGGTAACAGCAGAATACGGTATGTTGCCACGTGCGACGCACTCACGTACTCGTCGTGAAGCTACTAGTGGTAAACAGGGCGGTCGTACTATGGAAATCCAACGTCTGATTGCGCGTAGCTTACGTGCGGTTGTGGATTTAGAAGCGATGCCAGAAGTGATGATCACCGTTGACTGTGATGTTATCCAAGCTGATGGTGGTACTCGTACAGCATCAATTACTGGTGCAAGTGTTGCGCTGGCGGATGCGTTTACTAAATTGGTTGCTGACGGTCGTCTGAAAAAGAACCCAATGAAAGGCCATGTAGCCGCTGTGTCTGTAGGCATTTTAGGTGATGACGTACTGTGTGACCTTGAGTATGTAGAGGATTCTGCAGCAGACACGGACATGAACGTTGTCATGACTGAAGAAGGCAAGATGATTGAAATTCAAGGTACTGCCGAAGGCGAACCGTTTAGCCATGAGCAGCTACTTGATTTACTGGCTGTTGCCAAGAAAGGTATTGCCGATATCGTTCAGGTTCAGAAATTAGCTCTGGCAGAATCGGAATAATGTTTTTATAGCTCCCAATTGGGGGCTATTTTTTTAAGTAACGTTTTTTAGTAACTACGGAAGAGAAGAGAAAAATGAAAGCATACCAGCGTGAATTTATAGAGTTTGCCCTAGAGAAACAGGTGCTGAAATTTGGTGAGTTTACTTTGAAATCAGGCCGTAAGAGCCCATATTTTTTTAATGCTGGTCTGTTTAATACTGGTCGTGATTTGGCTCGCCTAGGTCGCTTTTACGCGGCTGCGTTAGTCGATTCTGGTATTGATTACGATGTGCTGTTTGGTCCTGCATACAAAGGTATTCCAATTGCGACTACAACTGCGGTGGCATTGGCTGATCACCATGATGTGGATACGCCTTATTGTTTTAACCGTAAAGAAGCGAAAGACCACGGTGAGGGCGGTAACTTAGTGGGTAGCCCACTAGAAGGCCGCATTATGTTGGTGGATGACGTGATCACTGCTGGTACTGCGATTCGCGAGTCAATGGAAATCATCAAAGCGAACGGTGCTGATTTGGCGGGCGTGTTGGTTGCTATTGACCGCCAAGAAAAAGGCAAAGGCGAGTTGTCTGCAATTCAAGAAGTGGAACGTGATTTCGGTTGTGCCGTGGTTTCAATCGTGAGCTTAACTGACCTTGTGACTTACCTTGAAGAGAAGGGTACCAACAACGAGCACTTAGATGCAGTGAAAGCTTACCGCGCTGAGTATGGTATCAATGCTTAATTGATAGCGTGATAGATATGAAAAAGCCCCTAACGGGGCTTTTTTAGTTTTGAGTCGGTGGTAACGGTCTTTCTTGGTCACCATCATGAGAGTTGTCGTAAATCTCAATGCCATCACGGCGAGTTTTTAGCAGCGACAACTGCCACATGTACTGTTCAGGATGAGGACGAACTAAGTCTTCAATCGCTTGGTTCATTGCACGTGCATCGGTCTCTTCATCACCACTTGGGAAGTTTTCAAGCGCAGGCAATATATGAACTTCATATTTTTGAGTTTTGTCGTTGTACGCAGGCAACACTGGAACGACTTTCGCTTTAGAAAGGCGAGCCATTTTGCCAAAGCCTTTTAAGGTTGCTTTTTCTGTACCGAAGAAAGGGACAAAAACTGAGTTCGCTTCACCGAAATCTTCATCCGGTAACCAGTAACCTAGATAACCGTCTTTTATTGAACGAACAAACGGTTTAACCCCTGCTTCACGTGCGAAGATACGGCCACCATACTGCATACGCTGAACCTGCATTAACCAGTCACCGATAGGGTTACGCTGAGGCTTCATAATCGTTGTGACTTTATAACCTTTCGCTGCCAGCATTACGGCTGGATAATCAACAGCCCAAGCATGTGGAGCAAGTATGATCACCTTTTCACCCGCATCCAGAAGCGGCAACAGGTTCTCTTCGCCAATCATCACGCCGCGATTTTGGTTATGTTTGGTTGAACGAGCCAAAAACTCTGAATAACCAAGCATATACTGAGCAGCTTTAACAAATGTCTCTTCTAGGATCTCTTGGCGTTCTTGCTCGGATTTTTCTGGGAAACAGTAAGCCAAGTTAACGCGAGCACGACGAACCACTCGACCATTTTTCTTAATGGCAAATTTAGAAAGTTTACGTGCTAATCCGTCACGCCATGATACAGGCATAAAAGCAAACAGCGCCGCGAATGCGATACCTATCCATGTCCCCCAATGCTTAGGATGCAGAAAAGACCACTCAAAAGTGGGATTGTGTAAGTATTTATTGATGCTGTTGTCGTTATCGCTCACGAGCAGAACCTTTTATTTATTGGTATCGGGCATTGGTTTGTGTTTCATCTGGTAGCGATTTAAAACGCTTATGAAGCCACATCCACTGTTCTGGGGCGCGAAGTATAATCTCTTCAACAAATTTATTCATGTAGGCTGCTGCAGCTTTTTCATCTTGTTGAGGGTAATGATCCTCAATTGATTTATCAGCTATAAGCTCGTATTTGCCTTGTGAATTTCTAAAGCCGGAGCCCGGTATAATGGCACACTTACTAGTGTATGCCAGAATGCTAGTGCCAGTTGTCGTACACGCTTCTTCTACTGCAAAGAAGGGAACGAAAACAGATTTGTTATGACCGTAGTCTTGGTCTGGTAAGTAAAATAGACGCTCTCCTTGGCGAAGTACGCGAATCATCTTTTTCAGATCAGTACGATAAATCAGCTGGTTGCCATTACGTGTGCGACCTCGGTACTGAATGAATTCATACGCAGGGTTGCTGTGAGGACGATAAGCACCAAAGCCACCGAGACCAATGACAGCAAACGCGCGAGCGGTGATTTCTAGGTTCAGAGCATGTACACAGCACAGCAATACGCCCTTACCTTGTTCAGCGTGTTTACGCATGACTGAGACGTCTTTCACTTCCAAAATACGCTTAAATCGCCAAGTAGGCCAAAACCAAGTGATACCCGTTTCGATCAGTGCCATACCTGTATTCTTGAAGTTCTCGAGTACCATTTTATCGATATGTTCTTCAGACATATCTGGAAAGGCGAGCTCCAAATTACGCTTGGCGATAAAGACCCGTTTCTTACCGAAACGCATGCCAAAAGCCCCAATACCGTGGCCGAGTTTCAGCAACAGAGGGTAGGGTAATAAGTTGACAGTGAGAGCCAGTAGTCCGAATCCGAACCATACACCCCAATATTTCGGGTGCAGTAGGGACATAGAGAACTCTGGTTTGCCGGGTCTTTTTGTGCTCATTGTGATTACTTAATTTGTGCGCTGAGTAATGCCCAGTATTCTTCAAAGTTTTCGGTTGGTTGGTATTTGAAGTCGGAACGTACGAAACGGTTCAAACTGCCTTCAACTTGGCCGAGCAACTGGGCGGCTAGTGTTTTTTCGTCTACTGGGAATGATTTGCCTTCACGAATTTTACGTTCTCGCAGGATTTGGCGCAAAGAGGTTTCAATTCGTTCAAACAGTTGGTTAATTCTGTCACGCAGACGCTCATTTTCAAACATTAGAGCATGTCCGGACAAAATTCTTGTCAGGCCAGGGTTACGTTCTGAGAAAGCCAGAATAAGTTGCATCACTAAACGAATGCGATTGAGAGTGTCTTTCTCTTCATCAACGATACGGTTAATGCGAGACATTAAAGACTCTTCAATAAACTCGATAAGACCTTCGAACATGCGCGCTTTGCTTGGAAAGTGGCGATATAAAGCGGCCTCGGACACACCCACTTGAGCGGCGAGTTTCGCGGTCGTGATGCGTGATGCACCTTCGTTTGACTCAAGCATTTCAGCAAGAGCTTGGAGAATTTCTTCGCGGCGATTAGTTTTTTTATTGCCGGCCATAACCCGTATCTTCCTTCTGGTTATCACTGCTAATAACGAGGCAATGGTTGCGTGGAATAGACGCCATTGCCTCGTAAGTTCGAGATTATTTTAAGAGGAAGTAGGTGTTGTATTGCCCACCTACGATTTGCGTTTAGCTATTTGTTTTACTGATGAAGCTGTTGATCAATAGCATTAATGCGTTAGCAAGCTCAGCTTTGCTTGTTAGTGGCAACGTTTGTTCCCCTTGTTGCCAATATACGGTTAATGCGTTGTCATCACTATTAAAACCTTGCCCTTCAACCGACACATCATTAGCACAAATCATATCGAGGTTTTTGTTTGTTAGTTTACCTCGAGCATATTGCTCAACATTTTGTGTTTCAGCTGCGAAACCAACAGTAAACGGACGTTTTTCTGTCAGAGCGGCAACCGAAGCGACGATATCTGGGTTTTTCACCATAGTGATAGTCAGAGTGTCATTATCACCCGTTTTCTTGATTTTCTGTTCTGCTACTTGTTCTGGGCGGTAATCAGCAACCGCTGCGCAAGCAATAAAAACATCATGTTCTGTTGCCTCTTGCATCACAGATGCATGCATTTCCAGAGCACTTTGCACATTGACTCGTTTTACTTGGTCAGGCGTCGCTAAACTTACTGGCCCTGAAACTAATGTGACTTGCGCGCCCATTTTTGCGGCTGCGTCTGCAATTGCAAATCCCATTTTTCCAGAACTGTGATTAGTCACGTAACGAACCGGATCAAGTGCTTCACGAGTTGGACCAGCGGTGATCAGTATGCGTTTTCCAGCTAACGGTTTTTCAGTAGATAGCGGCTTTGAATCAAAGAATGATTCACAGTGATGAACCAGATCCATCGGTTCTAACATGCGGCCTTTACCTACATCGCCACAAGCTTGTTGACCAGAAGCAGGGCCCCAAATCATCGCTCCACGACGAGCCAGAGTGACGAGGTTTTCTTGAGTCGCAAGGTTGCCGTACATCTGCTGATTCATCGCAGGTGAGACCGCAATAGGAGCATCTGTTGCCAGTACTAAAGTCGTCAATAAATCATTACCCATACCAGCAGCCATGCGAGCAATAAGATCTGCGGTTGCTGGTGCAAGTAAAACTAAGTCTGCCCATTTTGCCAGCTCAATGTGGCTCATTGATGCTTCTGCTGTTGGGTCAAGCAAGCTGTAAGACACAGGGTTACCGGATACGGCTTGCATAGTAAGAGGCGTGATAAACTCGCGCGCTGCGTCAGTCATTACCACTTGAACTTGTGCGCCACGCTCAATCAAACGTCGCGTTAATTCTGCGCATTTATAGGCGGCAATGCCCCCGCTAATGCCAAGCAGAATTTTCTTTCCTGCCAAAGTTTGCATTCTGGATTCCTCAAAAAATCTGCGGGTTATGTTAGCACAACTCCCAGAATATGTATGAGTCGAGTGATTTAGAGCTTTCACACTAAACAAATATATGAGAGTACGTCTACAAAATAGCTAAATTTACTTTTAGATCGCATAACTCGCAGCCGATAATATCAACAATATTATTAAAACCACTATAAATGCATTAGGGTGAGCTATGTTTCGATCGATGAGAAGTCGTACCAAGTTATTATTGCTGACGGTTGTACCGCTAGTATTAATAACCAGTGTAAGTTCGATGGTGTATTACTGGATAGGCATGAACAGCTTGCAACAAGAGCTGACTCAATACCGAGAGCCGTTAGTTAACAACCGTAAACAAGAGCTTAAAGCCTATTTGATGATGGGTGTTACGGCAGTGAAGTCATTGTATGAAGCAGATAGCAGTGACGAAAATAAAGCGTTAGCGAAAGAGATTTTAAAATCGATGCGCTTTGAAAGTGACGGTTACTTTTTTGCGTATGATTCCCAAGGTGTAAATACACTGCATGCTATGAATGCTTCTTTGGAAGGTAAAAATCTTTACGGATTGAAAGATGACAATGGTGTGCCAGTGATTGCTGGGTTGATCGATGCAGCTAAAACCGGTGACGGCTTTTTGTATTTTTCTTGGATGAAACCGTCCATTAAAGCTCAAGCTCCTAAGTTAGGCTATGCAGAATATCTTCCTAAATGGGATTGGATTTTAGGTACTGGTATCTACATCGATGATATCGACACTCAACTTGCTGAGTACCAACAGCAACGTTTGGCAGTTTTGCATGACCAAACTTATTCAGCAGTAGGGTTCTCTTTCTTAGGCTTACTCATTACCAGCTTGCTGGTAAGTTTATTGGTTGCACGTGGCGTGGCTCCATTACAACACATCGTTAGCTCTCTAAAAGATGTGGCTGCGGGTGGTGGTGATCTCACCGCTCGCTTGAAAGTAGAAAGTCAGGACGAGATTGGTGAAGTTGCAAAAGCATTCAATGATTTCATGGATAAGCTTCATCCGATGATCGCAGACATTCAACGTTCAGCTGAAGATGTAAGCTCCGCAGCAATGGAACTTGATAAGCAAACCTCCAAGTCGAGTAAGCAGATGAATGATCACTGTCTCGAAACAGACAAAGTGGTTACTGCTGTGACGGAGATGAGTGCAACGTCCCGCGAGGTAGCAAACAACACTAACTCAACGGCACAAGCAATTGAGTCTGCAAATCAGCAGATTATTGAAGCTCAGAGAGAAGTGAACCTAGCTATCGAAGGTATTGGTGCCTTGGTTAATGAAGTGGATTTAACTTCAGATGCGATTCAAGAGCTTAGCCAAGAAGCAAACAAGATAACTCAAGTTCTGAAAGTGATTGGTGACATTGCTGACCAAACAAACTTACTCGCACTTAATGCTGCGATAGAAGCTGCGCGTGCTGGCGAACAAGGTCGCGGTTTTGCTGTTGTGGCGGATGAGGTTCGCTCATTGGCAAGCCGCACTCAAAACAGCACCAAAGAAATCGGCAACATGCTCGATGCGTTGAATCAAGGCGTAAACAAAGCCGTGACTAGCATGAATATCAGCCAAGAGCGCGGTGAGAAGACGGCACTAGAGTCGGTGCAAATCAAAGAAACGCTCTCTGGTATTTCGCACGCAGTGTCGGTTATTCAAGATATGAGTACTCAAACGGCTTCTGCTGCTGAGCAGCAAAGTGCGGTTGCAGAGGAGATTAACCAGAACTTGGTTACTATCCAGCATATCGTTAATGATCTGAGTGGCAACTTGAAGTACTCAGAGTCGATCAGTCATCGTTTAACTCAGTCGGGTGATAAAGTTGGAAGTTTGGTGGGGCACTTTAAGGTTTAGTTAACACTCACCATTCATACAATATTGAGTTGATTCTAAAAATCCTCAAAGTCGGTTGCGATTTTGGGGATTTTTTCGTTTCTGTATGCCAAATATCCTCAAACGACTTGGAGTTGCAGCTTCAAGCAGGAAGAGTACATACAGGAGCTGAAATGAAGCGAAAATTCCTTCCTAACGATTCGATGCCTCGCGAAAAATTGCTTGCTCGAGGACCGGAAGCTCTTTCCGATGCTGAATTGCTTGCAATATTGCTGCGTACCGGTACTCAAGGTATGAATGTACTGGAGCTGGCTGATTTCCTATTAAGAGAATTTGGTTCGTTGCGATCGCTCTTTTCCTCGTCCAAAGATCACTTTTGTCAGCACAAAGGGCTAGGGGAAGCCAAATATGTACAAATGCAGGCATCTTTGGAGATTACCCAACGTTTTTTGGCGGAAACACTCAAACGTGGCGAGGCACTAACAAGCCCTCAACAAACGCAGCTCTATCTTTCCAGCGTGCTGCGGGACCGACAGCGGGAAGCATTCTTTATCCTTTTTCTCGATAATCAGCATCGGGTGATACAGGATGAAATTTTATTTGAAGGCACAATTGATGCAGCGAGTGTTTACCCAAGGGAAGTGGTTAAACGTGCCCTTTACCATAACGCTGCGGCGCTCATTCTGGCGCATAATCATCCTTCAGGAGTTGCAGAACCTAGCCAATCAGATAAAAGGATCACCAATCGAATCTGTGATGCTTTAGCTTTAGTGGATATTCGCGTTCTCGACCATTTTGTTATCGGTGACGGAGAAATTGTTTCTTTTGCCGAGCGAGGATGGATTTGAACATTGATCTGCACTTTTTATTTGCTAGAGCTCTGGGTAATACGTAGCAAATAAAGTGAAAACCTTTGTTACAACGGGTTATCTTACTTTAAATAGGTTGGCTAAAATTGCAGCGTTACACCTATCATTATGTTTAAAAACAAGGCTTAAAAGAGATTTGATGATGATTTCGCCTGAATGCGTAAAAAATGCTTAGCTTTCTCTCGTTTTCTGGTATGATTCGCACACATTTTTTAACACTAATTCAGCTCGCCAGAGAAAAAAGATCAGCGAATCCTGCAAAAAGGATCTGTTCGGGTCTTGAGCAATGCATATCAAGTTAGTATAATGCGCGACCTTTGATAGCCTTGCGTGGATTTTCCATAGCGGTTTTTACCTCAGTTCATTTTGAGCATTAAGAGGTTCAGCCAGCAAGGTTGATATCGAGCTGAAACGATTTGGAGAAGACATTCATGTCCCGAGTATGCCAAGTAACTGGTAAGCGTCCAGTAACGGGTAACAACCGTTCACACGCAAAAAATGCTACTAAGCGTCGTTTTCTGCCGAACCTACAAACTCATCGTTTCTGGGTAGAGAGCGAAAAACGTTTTGTTAAACTACGTCTAACTGCTAAAGGCATGCGTATCATCGACAAGAAAGGCATCGACGCTGTTCTTGTTGACATTCGTGCACGTGGCGAAAACGTTTAAGAGGAATTAGGCAATGGCTAAAGGCATTCGTGAGAAAATTCGTCTAGTATCATCTGCTGGTACTGGTCACTTCTACACTACTGACAAAAACAAGCGCAACATGCCAGGCAAATTCGAGATCAAAAAGTTTGATCCAGTAGTTCGCCAGCACGTTATGTACAAAGAAGCAAAAATCAAGTAATTGATTGCTCTCTTTAAAGTAGTAAGAAAACCCAGCCTATATGGTTGGGTTTTTTCTTTTCTGCTTTTCTCTCTTCCTATCTCAGCTTGTTCTCTTCACTCTTCGGAAAGTCCTCACTAGGATCTGCATTTTCTTCCTGTTAATCTACAGCCACGCTTTTACTAAGGATCTCCTCTGTTTTAAGGATAGTTTCATGCGTGTTTCTCCTAGCCGCCGTCGTCGGTGGAATAATATTCTCATTCTGGCTGTAATACTTTTCATTGGGGTATTAAATCTACCTACAGTGATTAAATCCTATCTGATGGAACCTCCGGCACCAGCTTATCCGACGTTGCTAAATTCGGAGTGGCAGCTACAAGCGATACATTTCTCTAATTTATCGTTGGAAAAGAACCAAGGGCGCTGGAGAGCGACACCACCAAGTAGTGTTGCGCCAGAAGTATTGGTAGAACGTTGGAAGACTCTCGTAGGCACGGAAGTAGATGACGATACTTACCAGTCGTTTCTTCCAATTTTGCGTAACCCACAAACGATAGAAGTGTGGTATGTCGACCAAGAAGAGCCCCAAAGGATCACTTATTATCAGACGCCCCGTTTTTGGTTGTTTAAAAACTGGCAAGACAAGTGGATAGCCATATCGGTGGAAAAAGGCTATTTGTTGCCTGACAGCGAATAATCAAAAAATCAGACAGGAACAGTTATGCCAGAACTCCCAGAAGTAGAAGTCAGCCGTTTGGGTATTTCTCCCCACCTTGTGGGGCAGAAAGTTCAATCTCTTGTTTTCCGCGCTCCTAAATTGCGCTGGGATATTCCAGCAGAGTTGAAGCAGATGGAGGGGCAAGTTATTCGTTCCATTTCCAGAAGAGCAAAGTACTTACTGATTGAAACGGATATAGGCTCAGCCATCGTCCATCTTGGAATGTCAGGTTCTTTACGCGTATTGGATGGATTCATTACTGCTGGTAAGCACGATCACGTTGATCTCACGCTGAGTAATGGCAAGGTGTTGCGCTATAACGACCCACGTCGCTTTGGTGCTTGGTTGTGGTGCCCCGTTGGGGAATCGCATCCAGTCTTAGGTAATATTGGACCAGAGCCTCTGACTGAAGAATTTGATGCAAAATATATTGCAGATAAAGCCAAGAACAAGCGTGTAGCGGTTAAGCCGTTCATTATGGACAACAAAGTGGTTGTCGGAGTGGGGAACATCTATGCCAGTGAATCGCTTTTTAGTTCTCGAATTCATCCACAACGCCCAGCGTGTTCTTTATCTCTGGATGAATGGGCGAAGCTGGTGGCTGAGATAAAGTTGGTTTTGACCGGAGCGATAGCTCAAGGTGGTACGACGCTTAAAGACTTCGCTCAAGCAGATGGTAAACCTGGGTATTTTGCGCAAGAGCTGCAAGTATATGGTAGAGCAAATCAGCCTTGTCCTAATTGTGGTAATCTCCTGCAGGAATTGAAGATAGGGCAGAGAAATACGTTTTTTTGTTCACGCTGCCAATCGCTATAATTAAGAAAACCAAGCGAAATTGTGGTATAAATTTTTCAAATTTTATTCTGAGAATTGATAGATGAAATATTTAGTGACTGGCGCTGCTGGCTTTATTGGTTCGGCAGTAATTGAGCGTCTTTGTGCTGAAGGACACGAAGTGGTTGGCATTGATAATCTCAACGATTACTACGATGTTGCTTTAAAAGATGCACGTTTAGAGCGAGCTGCGCATGACAACTTTTATTTTATTGAAATGGATATCGCTGACCGTGAAGCGGTAGCCGATCTGTTTGCGATAGAGCAGTTTGATAAAGTTATCCATTTAGCGGCTCAAGCTGGTGTTCGTTACTCGATTGATAATCCAATGGCGTATGCAGATAGTAACCTTGTAGGCCACTTAACCATCCTTGAAGGCTGCCGCCACCATAAAATCAAACATCTAGTTTATGCATCTTCAAGCTCGGTCTATGGGTTAAATCGCAAAACACCATTCCATACTTCAGATAGCGTGGATCACCCAGTGTCTTTGTATGCGGCAACCAAAAAATCCAATGAGCTAATGGCGCACACTTATTCTCATCTTTACGGAGTTCCAACGACTGGACTTCGTTTCTTCACTGTTTACGGTCCTTGGGGACGTCCTGATATGGCGTTGTTCAAGTTCACCAAGGCGATCATTAGTGGTGAAGCAATTGATGTGTATAACAACGGTGATATGCAGCGTGACTTCACTTATATCGACGATATTGTTGAAGGTATTTTACGTATTAAAGATGTGATTCCACAGGTTAACCTTGAGTGGAGTGTAGAAGCCGGCACTCCTGCAACCAGTTCTGCTCCTTACCGAGTATACAACATCGGTCATGGAAGCCCTGTGAAGCTGATGGACTTCATTCAGGCGTTGGAAACTGCTCTAGGTATTGAAGCTAAGAAAAACCTTTTACCAATGCAACCGGGCGATGTGTATATAACTTATGCAGATACAGAAGATCTGTTCAAAGTCACTCAGTATAAACCTCAGGTGGATGCCGAAACTGGCGTTGCACGGTTTGTTGATTGGTATAGAAGTTTTTACTCTTAATTCTTTTGGTTGATAAAAATGGGCAGTTTTCTGCCCTTTATTACTAATTTTAAACCTTTTTCTTGGTATGCAGGGCGGTCGCGACAACTTCCGGCACGAATTGATCAACATTACCACCATGGATCGCCACTTCGCGAACAATGGTCGAAGAGATAAACGCATGCTCTTCGGCTGGGGTGAGGAATACGCTCTCTAAGCCGGGCATTAAGCGTCGATACATATTGGTTAGGCCAAACTCATATTCAAAGTCCACTGTTGTGCGCAAGCCGCGAATCAACACGTTGGCTTGCTCTTGCTTGGCGAAATCGACTAATAGCCCCGAAAAACCTTTCGCGGTGACATTATCAAGATGTTTAGTTACTTCGCGGGCGAACGCTACTCGTTCATCTAAAGTAAACATAGTTTGCTTACTAGGACTTGCAGCCACAGCGATGATGACCTCATCAAACATGTTTGCTGCACGTTCAACCAAATCTAAATGACCATTGGTAATTGGGTCGAAGGTGCCTGGGTAAAGCACTCGAGAAATACGTTTTTGACTCACAATCTATTGCTCTTTAGTGAACGGAATGGTCGTCATACTAACAAAAACACTTTGAAGTCGGTATGATTGAACCAGTTAATTTGAGTATAAACAGAACAGAATGAAAAAGTTACTTGTTATCCGAAATGATAAAATTGGCGACTTCATGTTAGCGTGGCCAAGTTTTGCGATGTTGAAAGCTTCTATGCCTGATTGTCATATTACAGCTTTAGTACCTAAGTACACGGCAGCGTTGGCTGATTTATGTCCTTGGATTGATGATGTGATGGTTGACCCTACGGAAAAGTCAGATAAAAGCGCTCAGAAAGGGCTAATTGAAGAGATTAAAGCGCGAAAATTCGATGCATCAATTAACTTGTTCTCAACTACCTACAACGCGTTGTTAGTGTGGAAGGCTGGAATTCGTTACCGTCTTGCACCTGCGACAAAACTGGCTCAAATCTTTTATAACAAACGCATCAAGCAGAAACGCTCTCAATCGGCCAAACCGGAGTATGAGTACAACTTGGATTTAGTCAGAGCATTTTTGCGTGATACAGGTGTCACTATCGTTGAACCTGCCGCACCTTATTTGTCATTTAGCGACGAAGTATTGAAAGCTCAGCGAAACAAACTTTCAGAGCAACTTGTTCTTGATGCCGAGAAACCTTGGGTATTTGTTCATGCTGGAAGTGGTGGCTCGGCAAACAATCTAACCTTGGAACAGTACGCAAATTTAATTCAGGGTTTGGAAGGTGAACATGAAGTTGTGTTAACCGCAGGCCCGGGTGAAGAAACGAAAGCAGCAGAACTAAAGGACATTATTGAACAGCTTGGCGGTAATGCGGCTCTGTATGATAAAAACGATGGTCTGGTAGATTTCACTCGTTCTATAGCTTGCGCTCAGCTATTTATTGCGGGCTCAACAGGACCACTGCATATTGCTGCGACATTAGATGTACCCACGGTTGGTTTCTTCCCTGCCAAGCGTTCTG
This sequence comes from Vibrio sp. HM8-C, assembly GCF_058630515.1. Classification (NCBI taxonomy): domain Bacteria; kingdom Pseudomonadati; phylum Pseudomonadota; class Gammaproteobacteria; order Vibrionales; family Vibrionaceae; genus Vibrio; species Vibrio sp. HM8-C. The sequence goes on along the minus strand of NZ_JBMMKS010000009.1, from coordinate 77,033 downwards.
CGACACCTCTGCGTTGGCGTCCTCTAAATTCAGAAGGTCGTCATATCGCGTTTTGCCCACCACAAGCAGAAGACAAGCAGAGTCAAGAGAACATGACCCGAATAGATATTGCTACGGTTGTTGGGCAAGTGAATCCTTGGTCGAAAAATTTCCTCTAAGACACAAAAAAGCCTGAGTTCGATTCAGGCTTTTTCAATTATTTTTTATAGTTACTGTCGTTGTTTCGAGCCCACAAGTCGGCATATTTGACGAATGTTGAATGAGCAGATAGCAATGAAATCAGAAAGCCTTGCTTTCCATCTAAAAATCCACGTTTTAGTACATACATTTTCAGGAAGCAGCCGATGGCATGCCCAATACCTTGTGATAGAGAGGCTTTCTTACCTTTAGCCTGACGTTGATCTGCCCAAGCTTTGGCATAACCCGCTGACTTTACCAAATAATGATTTAGGTTTTGATAAGAGTAGTGGAGGATATCTCCATCTAACTCTGCAATCTGACAGCCTTGTGGAATGATGACTGACTCATGGACAAGGTTATCATTGTATTGGGTCAACTTGTTTGGATAGAGACGTACATGACGGTAGTACCAACCAGAATGTTTGAGAAAACGACCAAATACCCAAGTGAGCTCGTTCAGGTTATAAACAGTGTTTTGTGGTGGGTTTTTCAGCATGCTAAGGATGTTTTCACGTAAGGTATCATTAATACGTTCATCAGCATCAACCGCTAAAACCCAATCACTGGTGGCATAGCTTTGTGCCAACTGCTTCTGTTTACCAAATCCTGGCCATTGATCATTCACATAGAAATGCTCAGTATACTCACGGGCAATAGCTTCTGTGTTGTCGGTACTGCCTGAGTCGACGATGATTATCTCATCGACCCAACGTAAGCTCTCTAGGCAGTCGCGTAAACTGTCTTGCTCATTTTTAGTGATGATGACGGCGGCTATCGTCGCTCGGTTCTGACTGGCTTGATTCATAATAATGACTCTTTTTCACAGACCAAGTCGAACATGGATATGACTTGGTCAGAGGTGATTTTATTCATGGCGTGCTTATCTTTAACTCGCGAGCGCCAACTTAGTTGTTGGGGGGATTTCCCAGTTTGCTCTTCGATCGCCTGTTCCCATACACTGACAACATAATCGAGATATTGATACGGACCGGTTCGCTGCGGATTATGGTGTGCATACAAGCCAATCACTGGTGTGTTCATCGCATTGGCCATATGGGCAGGACCTGTATCTGGAGCGATGACTAAATCACACTTATCCAATAGGGCTAGCATTTGCATCAATGAGCTTTTACCTACAAGGTTGGTCGCTTCATCTTGGTATAGGGTTAGTATGCTTTCTGCTAAGTCTGTCTCAACCTTTGCAGGGCTGCCTGCCAAGATAACGTTCCAACCTTTGCTTCTTACATGCTGGATAAGCTGGCTATAGCCTTCAGCATGCCAGTTTTTATATGACTTGCTCGCTCCCGGTACCAGTACAAGATTGCGCTTGCTGGTGTTTAAGTGGCTTTGCGCCCATAACTCATCTTGTTGTGAGTAATTTATGTGCCATTTAGGCGTAATATCCTCAACACCAAGCTCGTGAACAAAAGCCATTAACCCATCAAGAACATGAGGTTTATTTGGTGATGGCACTTTGACGTTAGTAAACAGGGTTTGAAAATCTTGGCTGCGTTTAGCATCAAAGCCCAACTTGTATCGGGCTTTGATGCCTAATGTAGCAATGCTTGCTCTAAAAGCGTATTGCATGTGTAGCAAAGCATCAAATTGACGCCCTTTGAGTATGGACCAAAGTTGTTGGTATGCCCGCCAACCTTTTTTCTTATCAAAAACAATTAGTTCAACTCCGTCGATGTTCTCAAGTAACTTAGCCTCTAGTGCTCCAGTTATCCAAGTAATATGGGTAGTTGGCCACTGATGTTGGATTGCCTGCACTGTAGCGATGGTATTACACACATCGCCAATTGCAGAAAGGCGCAATATGCATAGAGATTGTGGAGCTGTATCAAAAAGGGCCATGGCATTGAATAACTCATTGTTAGTGATATCGAATTATGCAGAGCTAACGAATAAATGTAAAATAGAACCGATTTAAGCTAATTTGAGGTTGCGTTGCTAAATACAATGAAGAGTGTCACCAAGAAAAACCATGCGTTTTGGTATGATGAACAACTGCTGAAAGAGCCAGTAGAAAGAGCTTTTGATGTCGAGTATTGGCACAATGCTGTAAAAGTTATTGGCAGTGCGACAGGGCGAGGGACTACTTGGTTCGTTCAAACAGAGACTGTGGCAGCAGCACTACGCCATTATCGTCGTGGTGGCTTGTTTGGTAAGTTGGTGGCAGATAGTTACTGGTTTAGCGGCTGGGAAAAGACTCGCAGTTATCAGGAGTTTCGGCTTTTACAGCAACTGAGAGCGTCGGGTGTTAATGTGCCAAGACCAATAGCCGCACGTGCGATCCGAACGGTTTTTACTTACCAAGCCGACTTGCTTAGTGAAAAGGTCGCTAACGCACGTGATTTAGTAGCCATTTTGCAACAAGCTCCACTTTGTACTGAGATGTACAAAAAAATTGGTCGAGAAATCAGAAAAATGCATGATGCACAAGTCAATCACACGGACCTCAACATTCACAACATCTTGATTGATGAACAACAACAGGTTTGGATCATCGATTTTGATAAGTGTTACCAGCAATCCGGCGATAGTTGGAAGCAAGGAAACCTGGAAAGATTGAAGCGATCTTTTATTAAGGAAGTGGGTAAGCGTGATATTTCATGGTTAGAGAACGACTGGCAACCACTTTTAGAAGGTTACCAGACTAAGCGCTAGCCTTTTAGTTTACGAAGTAAAGTACCCGTAAGGTTTTTGTAGCGTCGATAGATACGTTTTTTGTCGCGAGGCTTACCAGATTGATTGTTAAGGTAAAGCCAGTCAGCTAGGTCGTATTCTAGAGCTAGATTTCCGCGCTTATAGAATCTCTCAGTTACATCTAAGCCCAATTTTTCCGGTGTATCCACAATGATGTTGTTGGCAATAAACTGAGGCCAAAAATCAGTACCTAATCCTGCATCTTCACCGGTCAGATTATTAATCTTAAGTTGTTTCCCAATGAGTTTGGATAACCAGTTGAGGGTTAGAAATTGCTCAGTCGTTGTGTAACGCGCTTTGTAACCAGGCTTTAGTGTAAAGCTCAACTCTTCTATCCAGTTTGAGGACCAAATTGTTAGTAAGTCTTCAGTTATTCCAAAGTCAAATAGGTCGCTTTTATGGAAGTAGACTGGCCTACCGTGATGACAAGAGATAAAGAAGGCACTGCTGGTTAAGGTCCGTTGTTTAAAAAAAGAGTATTGTTCTTGCCTTGGTATGTCTACGTATTGGCAGTACAAATCGACAAACTGTCGGCCGATAAGCTTGTTGTCTGAACGCATTTTGACAGCATATTGGGTGGCAACGGCTTTTAGGCCGCAGTGGGAGCTGACCATTTGGCGGTTGTTGTTTAAGATCTGCGGTTGCCCATCGTGATAGATGATGTTTGAGCCAGGGTCATCGAGCTCTATTACTTGGTCATAATCTAAACCTTGATGAGGTTGTCCCTTCCAAGTCGATAAAATGATGGTTGAAGTTGGAAAATAACTACGTATAGAACTCAAACATTCACTAGTGATATTAGATATCTGAGTCCTGCCATCGCTCGCTTGAACTGGACCTTGTACAACAAACGAAATTTCGTGGTCTGCAATCTTAATCATTTCGCTACCTATTAAGAAAGTCCGTGTACTCTTGTGGAACACCACAGAAGATCACTTCACTTCGTTTAATGAGGTGGTAGTGAACTTCTAAGCCTTTCTCTATCAGTAAGTTATATAAGGGTGCAATATACAGTTCACCTTTTTCCCACTCTTGTTGCGGCTTAGCAACATATGCTTGATAGGCATCTAGGTAGGCTTGCTTGCGATTAAAATGATACAGGCCTGTGCTGCAAAGATCGGAAATAGGATTCTTTTCAGCTGTTTTGATGACTTTGGTTGAGCCTTCATTCTCTGGTAGCGCAAAAGACCAGTTATCACCAGAGCCTCTAAAGACTTCCAAGTAACCATCACCTCTATTACTTACCTCAGGAAATTTAAAGTTAGGTCTGAAAGTATCAATGTTAAAAACGGTAATTGGTCCCTGATAGTCTGGACGTTGTTGCTCTAATAGCTCCAAACCTAAAGTAACAGTTTCCGCTTGTCCTTTTGTCTCTTTGTCTAGAACAACAATGTAGAACTCTTTGATACCAAGCTTCTGTGCCTGCTCTTTAACAAAGGTTTCTGTTTCATAGACATTTCGCACGATAAACAGAAAAGGCAGCGTAGAGAAGTATGCTTGAAAGCTCTTGACTGAGTGTTCAAATAAGGTTTGCCCATGAGCTTCAAGCATATACTTAGGTTTGGTGTAGCCAGCTTTGAAAAATCGCGAGCTCATACCCGCCATCGGGATCACTATCATTGTTCTAGTCTCTGTAAAATTTGATGTAGTCGGAAAGCGTTGGCGAACAACGCGTCCTGTCTACGTTTATCATCGGCATGCAATGGTAGCATGGACAGAAAGAGCTGGATCTGCATGGCATATAAGTTTCGTGCTGTAATACCAAATTCATCTGCGACCAACTGGATAAAGGCTTGCTGTGTTTCTCTATGTGCGCCGTTTTCTTCAATAGTTAAGGTGATTTCTTGCTTTTCCAGTGAGACGTCATAGTAACCAGCAATGATCCAATCATATAGTCCCAAAATGGAGTGACTCAACTTTGCTAGATCATAGCGAATATCACCATAGATAGTTTTGCGTCCATCTGGAGTCATCCCCCGCGGGTCAATAGTTTTGACCTTACCTGCTCTAAAGTCATACAGAATGTTACTGAAACAGAAGTCTCCGTGTAAGACACTAAGCTGCTCTTGTTTAGTCGGTAGGTGTTTTTCACTTAACGCTAAGACTTCTTTAAGACTTATAGTTTGCTCTTGATAAGTCCATTTTCTGCCAATGTCGATATTGCGCGCTTGGCAAAACTCAGCTAATCGATCCGGAGTTTTTCCGCCAAAGAGAATATCCAACGTGTTGGCGTGAGTATCAGCTTCAGCGCACTGTTTGCTGCACGCCGATAGGAATTCAATACAGCCAGAAAGGATTTGTTGCCAAACCTGTGTCGGCAATTTGGAAAAGACGAATAATTCGTTTAAAGCCGTAAGATGGAGGTATTCAAGCTTGTATGAAACTTTACCTTTCTCGTTGCTACTGCCTAAATACTGCGGGATGTAACCACGTAGTGGATACGGGAGTTGTTCAAACCAATTTGCTTCCGCCGCTATTTTGTCGCTTTTAATGCTCGATTTTTCAATCCATTTTGGCGTTATTGTCAGTTCATTAAACGCTCTTTGAGTTGTATGTTCTGCCTTTGAGCGGTAGTAAGTGTTTACATGACCGAAGTCGAGCCAACCATTGGCATCAACAGGGGTAAGCCCGACAGATTGATGGTAACGATTGAGCCCTGCGATGAAATTCCATTCACTTTGGGTAATGCAGCGTACTAGCTCACGTGGTTGGCTGAACTTAAAGTAACCATCAATGACGCGATTGGTTTCAGCGCCCAATTTTTGCTCTGTATCTTTGAGCCAATGGGCCTTATCATCAGTCAACACCGCCCAGTTATAGCTGTCTTTAGTCGTCGACACACTGGCTATATCATCACCGATAGGCAATTGAGAAAAAAGGGTATCACCATAGAGAACATGCAAAGGCGTGTTTAGCGTGTGTCCACTGATATTAATTGCGGCAACCAAAGATGCGCCTAAACTTAAGCCATCAGGTGTACCGATTAGAGTCACATCATGTTGTTCAAGCCATTTCTTATCCAATGCAAATACTGAGTAAGTCTCAGGCACCGATAGATAAATGCCAACGCCGTTAGGAGCTAGAGCGATTTGATGTTGAAACAATCGTCGGTTTCCAAGTGGTAAAAAGCTTGGTGGAATATGTCCAAACTCTGATTCTAGCTCTTGCCCAACATAGGCTCCAGACATTATTAGAAACATTGTTTTTCCTTTTCAAATAACAGGTTAATTTGCTCGTAACTCAGTTCAGCAAATTCCGACGGACGTACTGCTCTATCGTCAATATAGAAACCTTCTTGACCACACCATGGTTTACCAACAAGAATTTCGTCATATGGCACATTATGCTTGTCTAACCATTCAGTGATGATTGGTAGAGTATGAATATTAATTTTTCCTACATTACCTTCATAGGTACGCATGTTGCGTGCGGTGGCGATGACTATCTCAAATCCTTGCTCTTTATAGTTTTTTAACTGCTCAATCACGTCTGTACGAGGTAGGACATTTTTATAGTCCGAAGTATTGGCTTGTGTAAGTGTTCCGTCTAGGTCGACGATTAGCTTTTTCATAATATTAAATTCCTAAACTAGAGCTATTTGATCTAGAGAACGCTCTATGGCTCCAGTATTTTTATTGACCACAGATAGGGCTTGTTGACCGCTAATCTCGCTCTGTAGTTTATCTGTCAGCCATATGTTCAGTTGAGTTAAAATATCCACTTGATCGTGTACGATTTTACATGCGTTTGCTTCGACTAGCGCGTGAGTGATATCAGTAAAATTGTAATAACTCGGACCTATTAGAATAGGCATGCCAAGAGCCGCTGGCTCAAGTAGGTTATGACCACCAACCTTTTTTCCTACCAAGCTACCGCCCATAAAGCAGACGTCACTTGCCTGCATCAAGGTAAGCATCTCGCCCATGGTATCGCCAACGTAAACGTGAACATCGTGACTGACTGCACTACCACTACTTCGGGTCACTGTTCGAAAACCAAACTCTTTAGATAGCTTAGTTACATTAACAAATCTTTCTGGGTGTCTTGGCACCAACACGAGCAGAGCTTCTGGAATAGTGGATAAAAGTTGTCGATGAACTGATAGTAGCTGTTGATCCTCATTGTCGTGAGTACTAGCTGCGATCCAAATAGGACGTCCTTTACCAAGCTGCTCTCTCAATTGGTTTCCTTGAGTTAGGACTGTATCAGTTATTGATATATCGAACTTTATCGAGCCAGTAACGACTAGCTTTGCCTGAGCGACTCCAAGTTTTGCAAAACGTGCCGCATCATCTTCGTATTGGCACAATACTTTGGAGAGTTGTTTTGCCATAGGAATAAATAGCGGCAGAACCTTTTTATAACCGCGATACGATTTCTCTGACAAGCGAGCGTTAAGTAATGTAATTGGGATATTAGCCAGACTCACTACGTTAAGTGTATTGGGCCATAACTCCGTTTCAACAATGATCAGCTGTGTTGGTTTTATGATTTTAATGAACTTCTTAATCGCAAATGAAAAGTCGACAGGGGTATAGCGATGTGTGACTAAGTCTCCTAGCCGCTCGACTTGTTCGGCTCCAGTAGAAGTGGTGGTAGTGAGTACAATTTTTATCTCAGGGTGGCGAGACTTTAGTTGTTTAATAAACGGAGTGACAGCGAGTGTTTCACCGACAGAAGCTGCGTGAATCCAAATCGGATTATGGTAACTTGGGATATGAGGAGTGAAACCAAAGTGCTCCTTCCACCTTTTGCCCACACTTGGCTTGCCCCGTTTCTTTTTATAGAGACTATAGAGAAGGAACGGGGAGAACAGTGTTAAAATAAGTGAATAAAAGAATCTTGCTAGCACAGTTATTTAACTAGATCTTCAGGGTTTATGTGTGTCCATTTGCCACGCGGTTTATCAATGTACTGAAAATGCTCGTTGGTAAAGCTACCTTGGATACAAACGTATTTTCGATCTTGAGTATTGACGAGCTTACCTTTGAGGGCTTGGTTAAGCACAGTAGGACCAGTTGAGTGGTAGACTCCCATCTCAGGTTTATAGTGGTTGATGTTATAAACCACTTGGTCAATCGTTGCTTGCAAGTCTTCGTTGTTCGGCGCAGATGCAATAAAGTAGTTAGTTATTTCTGTATTATCACTTACTTTAATGTACAACTCTTTGTTGTTACCTAATAGTTTGTCTAAAGACCAAACTAGTGTTGCGTCGATGTCCATGTACACACCACCCTGAGTATTTAGTACCACGAGACGCCAAAGATCGGCTTGTGCTGCTCCATTTGTTAGACGAGAGTATGCAGCGTAAACGTCAGGGGATGCATTTTCCTTAAGAAACTCGCCTCTAGCTTCAGTGCTAACGTAGCGGTAGTCACAGTTTAATGACATTAGGCGATTAAAAAGGTAGTTCATATAAACGGGAAGACTCGCTTGGTCGGTAAAGTTGGTTTGCCAAATGGTTCGAGGAATGGCTTTGCCACTACTTAGCTTTAATTTACTTGGCGAATGGGCCGGAATAGTAAAGCGAAGCTTTGGAAACACCCAGTGAAACGGATAGGAAAGCACCTTAAAAATATTTCCTGTAAGGCGAATTAATCGGTTGGCGACCAATATCTTAAGTTGGCTCATGTTTTTGATGTCCTATCGTTTATTATTTACTGGGTTTAATGCGTTGCCGATTGTAGCAATAATTTTATCGCTTGTTGGTTTACTGCCATTTGCGTTCATTACAACCCAATGTTTCTCATACAAAGGCGTGTATCGGAATGGCACAGTAGCGTAGAAAATACCAACGGTTGGTGTATGCGTTGATATTGCGACATTGCGTATTCCGGTATCTGGGGCAACAACCAAAGTAGCTTTGGCGATAAACACGACTAGTTCGTTCAAGGGCAGACAGGGTTGAATAGTGAGCTTTCCTGCATCAGCCAGATCTTGTAAAAACTCACCTTTTTCAAAGTCATTCTTCCCTTCAAGGTAAACGTGTTGGATATCTGGTTGATGTTCAATCGCCTGTTCGATAACCTTGCGCATCTCTTGTTTCGAAAGTATCTTCCTTAACTGTGAAGCACCACTAAAGTACACCACATAGGGTTGATTGGAGTCTTTTAACTCACGGTGATCAGGATAAGCGAAGTCAAGAGGGTAGGTTGGATTGTGTCCAAGGATCTTTAGCATGTCGAGCATGCACTCCACTTCCGGCTGAAAGTCTGAACGAAACACTGCTAAATTGTAGAGCTTACCGCATAAGAAAGAAGTGTAAGGGAAACCGACTTTTAGTTTTGCCTTGGTGAACAGAGTTAACCAGTAAGAACGGTTAGTTCCAGCAACATCGAACACAATATCTTGTTCTTCAAGTTGGTTGTAGTCCTGGTACTTTTCTTTAAGCGACAATCCTTTTGAGTCCTCACGACTCTTCATCACGACTGTATTATCTGCTAGCTCAGACGGGGTTCCATACAGGTAGTTGGAAACAGTGACTAGAGTAATTTCAGCATTAGGAAAGAACTTTCTCGCTTCAACTAAAAAAGGGCGTACGATAACTTGATCGCCTAGAGCAGCATGGCGAATGACAGCTATTTTTTTAATATTCTTGGGTTCGAACTCATTTTCAATATATCGACGAGCACTTTTTGCGGCATAAGCGCCTTTCTCAAACCAAAGGTGTTTCATTATTTTCTTTTCCAATAAATGTACTTAGAGCTTGGATAACTTGTTCGGGCATCAGCTTATTGAGGCAATCAAGGTGTCCATATGGGCACTCTCGCTTAAAGCATGGGCGACATTCGATATCGGTATGCACCATAGCAAGATTATCTGTAAGCGGAGGCGTGTATTCTGGAGAACTAGAGCCATAGATGGCAACAATATTACAGCCAACGGCAGCAGACACATGCATCAGGCCTGAATCGTTAGTGACTACGGTATGGCATGCGGCTAGTAAGTCTACGGCTTCAATCAGCGATGTTTTACCTGAGAGATTGTGTGCATATTGTTGCTCACTTTCACTAAGCGCAGAACGAATGAGTTCACAGACATGATGGTCCTTTGCTGAGCCAAATAGCCAGATCTGATAACCAGATGTAATAGCGTGCTTTGCTACTTGGGCGTAATAGTGATCAGGCCATCGCTTCGCAGGTCCGAATTCAGCACCAGGGCATAAACCAATAACGGGTTTCTCTGATGTAAGCTGCAATCTTGCCTTAGCGCTTAGCTGGCTTTCAAAATTTACGGTTAACTGAGGTTTTGGGCAGTTTTTTATGTCCACGTCTTGTCGCATCGTTGCTTTGTTCGCAGATAATGCGACGTATCTTTCGACCATATATTGGAAGATACGTTTGTCGGGTCTTAAATCTGTAAGTAGGCCATAGCGGAATTCCCCTTTCCACCCCGTTCTATTTGGTATACTGGCAAACAACGGGATTAACGCTGATTTTGCTGAGTTTGGTAATACAAATGCATGAGTATAATGGCTGTTCAGCATATCTTTGCCGATTTTTCTTCGAGCAAAAAAGTCAAATTTACCATGTCCGATAGGCATTTCGATTGCGCGAGACACCTGTGGCATACGCTCAAGAATAGGCTTACACCAAGCGGGAGCAAGGACATCAATTTCTGCCTGTGGATACTGATTTTTAAGCGATATATAGAGACTTTGAGACATTACCATGTCTCCTACCCACGAAGGGCCAATGATAAGAATTTTCATCTAACTGTTATCTGCATGTAAATCGACGTTGAGAATAGCATATTGTTGGCGTGATGATAACGTCACCGATTTATCTACTTTTATTAAAAATGTGTTTTCTTGTATGGAAAATAATTCAAACAGAAGCATGATTATGGTCTAATTAGCGCCCAGTTTACTGCAATTAGTTCGTGTAAGTGAGACATCAATCAATGAAAATCTGCGTCATCAGTTTGAAACGCTCTCCTGAAAGAAGAGAAAACATAAAGAAACAGCTCGACGCCTTAGGGCTAGAGTTTGAATTCTTTGATGCAGTAGATGGTAGGGCTGAACCTCCTCACCCACTATTTGAAAAGTATGACTACTTTAAACGTCTCTGGTTCACTAATGGTCGTATGCCTTCAAAAGGTGAAATGGGCTGTTATGCTAGTCACTTTCTTCTTTGGCAGAAGTGTATAGACTTAGAGCAGCCTATTCTGGTGTTAGAAGATGATGTGATCGTTAAAGCTCTCTTGAACCAATTTCTTGTAGCTATCGAGAATATCACGCAAAAATATGGGTTTGTACGTCTTCAGGAAAAAGGCGAACGAAGCCAAACATATATCAAGGAAAAAAAAGACGAATTTTCGGTTAGTTTTTTGGATAACAACTTTGGTGGATTACTCTGTTATGCTATCTCGCCATCTGCTGCTAAAAAGTTAGTAGATGGATGTGCTAGGTGGAGTCTTCCGGTTGATAACTATGTCGGATCTTTATACCTACATGACACCCCATCTTACCTTTTTTCTCCTAGTATGGTTGAAAGTATTCAAGATTTTGATACGACTATTCAGCTTGGAGAAGAGCGAAGACCTCCAATTTATAGGAAGTTGACTAGAGAGTTATATGTCATTTACCGCAAGGTGATGATGAACATATATAACAATAGATACAAGTAATGAAAAAAAATATTGAATCGTTATTTTTTCTTTCGCCAGCATTTATGGTATTTGCTGTTATATTTAATGTGCCAAACACAAAGTTTATAGTATCCAGATTAACGGTGTTAGTTTGCCTATATTGTTTGTTCTATTATAGGAAAGCAGTTTTTTCTAACTTTGAAAACCAACGATTTAAATCATTTATTCAAGCTTCCTGTACCGTGATAGGTTATTTCTCTCTGTTATTTATAATGAGGGGGGACGACTTCTCATTTGCGAGATCGTTGATAGTAACGACATTCTATTTAGCTTTGGTTCCTTGGTATAGAATTGAAAGAAAAATGTTCATTTCTTTAATATTAGGTTCGGCGCTTGTAAACTGTAGTTGGGCTATTTATGAGCATTTTGTTATTGGTCATCAGAGGGTTGGTACGGCTGTAAACCCTATACCATATGCTTTATATTGTGTGTCAATGCTATCTTGTTGTTTGTATTGTCTCAGGACAGTACAACTGAGATTATGTATTAAAGTAATTACTGTGTTAGCCGCTCTGGGATGTACCTATGCATTATCGCTCACTGCTGTTAGAGGTGTTTGGGTAGCATTACCATTTGCTCTATTGCCGCTATTTGTAACAAAGCTCTCTTTCGATCGAGTAAGTAAAAAGAACGTTATAAGCTTAACGTTAACGTTATTAGCCTTCGCTAGTATTGTATCAACCAGTACAGTTCAAGAACGTTGGGAGAGAACAACTCAAGAAGTTAATAGGATCAGTCAAGGTGACTATGGGTCATCTATAGGAGTTCGTTTAACATTATGGAAAAATGGATTAAGTTTAGTCGGCGATGGCCCAATTATTGGGATCGGTTCTGAAAAATTAAGGATTAGAATAGACAACAGTACTAATCAATGGATTCGAGGTTTCGCGCACTTGCATAATCAATACCTGCAGATTCTAGTAGAAAGTGGGTTGCTAGGGTTGTTGTTTGTGGCGATATGGTTTACTTCATCTGTAATTTGTTTTAAACGTAACAGGGTAGATATTCGTTACGATTCGCTATGCTGTTCTATTATAGTACTTTTTGCAATAGCCTCATTAACTGATGTCCCTTTTATTCATGGACATATTGTTTATTTAATAAGTTTAATTCTCGGTGGTTCGATCTTGATAGATGAAAAATCATCTTTATCGCCTAGAAAGTAAGCTCATTCTCCCAGCTAATATCTTCTTGTATAACTCTAGCTGGGTTACCAACAGCAACTACGTTATGGCTAATGCTCTTAGTTAAAGTAGAATTAATTCCCACAACAGAGTTATTGCCAATCGAGGCACCTTTTAGCACAGTGACATTATCCGCCAACCAGACATTATCACCAATATGAATGCTCTTCGCTGGGTTTATCCGTTGGCCTAGTTTTACAATATTGTGTCCATCGCTGGTCATCACTTTTACGTTACGTGAAAACATACAGTTATCACCAATCGTAAGTTGAGTATCTCTTTCCCGACAAGATATAAAGCAGTTTTCACCAATAACGCAGTTCCTGCCTATTACAAGTGTGCAGTTATTGCCATCCAGTTCAATACAAACACCTTTTAAGTTAGCCCCATCTTTGAACACTAACTTATTACCACTGCCAGTGACATGGATGTCGCAGTAACGTATACGAGTATTTTGGCCAACTTCTACTGTATTGCCTGAATTAATTCGAATTTTGTTGCGAAGACGCGCTAGTAGAGAAAAATTCGCCATGGAAACCTGCTATTTATTTTTACGAAATACATAATTGCCGGTTATTTTTCTCCATAGCCCCAGTACTGAGGTTTTAGGAAAAATAGCTATACGGCGTATTTGATATAAGTCTTGATGAAATGCAAGAGGGCCGCTATTAGTCGCTACCGCAAAGTCAAAACCTAACTCGCGAGCGATGGTTTTTGAGTTATCGTCTAAGTCACCATATGGATAAGCAAATGAAGTTAGCTTCTTACCAATAATTGACTCTAGCTCGCACTTGTTCTGTGCAATTTCACGCTTTTGCTCTTCATATGAAAGTTTACTTAAGAATGGGTGGCTAAGTGTGTGGGCACCAATCTCAATAAAACCAGAGTCAGCCATTGCTTTAATTTGCTCACTACTCATAAGTGGAAATGGCTTGTCTGGATTTTCGTTTGCTTCCACATCCCAGCGATTGTAAGTTTCGCCTGTTACAACATAGACTACCGCTTTGAAATTATACTTCTTCAATAGTGGTAGCATTAGCTCATAGTTGTCGACGAAGCCATCATCCACAGTTAACATAAAGTAACGCTTATTTGGATTTAATCTTTCGATAGAACCTTTACGTGCGAGTTCTTCAAAAGTGAGGCTCTCAAATCCCATTCGCTTAAGAAGTTTTAAGTGCTTTTCAAAAAGTTGAATGTCTATGTATGGGCCGCGTGTGCCTTTTTTCGCTTCGTTGTCGATAAAGCGATGATACATCAATACGGGCATCTCTTTTTGAAGTTTACTGACGACCACATCTTGGTAAATAGTTTCTAACTGAGAGACGATATTATCGAGATTGTAGTAGTCACGAATTTTTTCTGTTACGGATGGACTGCATGATGAATGACCAAACCCTTTTTCAACCTCGTGAGCGATAGAGTCAAAATCGATATCGAGTATATTAGGCCCTATATCACCAAAGTTGGTAGCCATAGCATGTGGTAGGTTGTTTTCATCGACAATTCCAATCGAGATAGCTTCGCCAATCGCGAATGTTGGGCGGCCACAAAGTAACGACTCCATAGACACTCGACCTGCGCCAATGACTAGGTCTGACTGATGCAGTACTTGAGCGACATCGTTGGTATAACCAAGAAAAGAGGCTTTCTTGGTAAACTTCTCAAACCTTGTTTCCATTGCTGAACCAGTTAAAACGCGCACATCATACTTGCCTAGATCGAGGCATTCATCTAACAAGCGATAACATAAATCACCTTTAGGACCGGTTAAGCGACCGACAATGGTGATGATAGGTTTAGCATTGTTAGGTGGTTCTGCAGGCGAAAAAGCTTGGGTCTCGATGCCATTACGACTGACGGTTAACTGGGATGCCGGTACATCCAGTTCTTCAATAAGTTGCTGCTCGATTGCTTCACACACTGGTAGTGCTTTATCTCCCATAGCATGAAACGCTTTACGTGAGCGGTGTACTGGCTGTCGGCCGTGCACTGTTGTAACCATTGGCGTGCCCGTTATTTTACAGGCCACGTGACAGCTCCAGCTTGATGCTCGCGAGTGGGCATGTACAAGTTGAATATGGTGTTTTTTGATTAGATAAACAAGATAAGCAATGTGCCAGAATCTGCGTAGGATACTGCGCTTATTGAAGCGAAGTTTAAAATATTGACCAACGAAAGGTTTAGTCAGTGTGTCTGACACATAATGGACTGTATGGCCACGTTTAGTTAGCTGATTGCCGACAGTTGTTGCATACACTTCCGCACCAGTTACTTCGAGCTGCGACAGTGCCATTAAAATATTCATCAGTTAACCCACGATACTTTTGTAAACGCTGTATTCTAATCTGCAAATATCCAGAGTTCAAAGCAGGAACTCTAGATATTTGAAGTCGTGGTGTTACTTATTGATAATCGACATATACTCTGCAACGCCTTCTGCCACCGTTTTGAACTGGTGGTCGCAGCCTGCGGCGCGCAGCTTAGTTAGGTCTGCCTGAGTATATTCTTGATATGCGCCTTTTAGGTGCTCAGGGAACGGGATTGTTTCTACTGAGCCTTGACCGTGGTATTTGATCACCGCTTTGGCTACTTCGTTAAATGACTCCGCGTTCCCTGTTCCAAGATTAAAAATGCCTGACTTACCGTGCTTCATAAACCAAAGGTTTACAGCTGCAACATCACCTACATAAACAAAATCACGTTTAAAATGCTCACTACCAGCAAACAGTTTAGGGTTCTCTCCAGCGTTCATTTGATTATTTAAATGAAATGCAACAGATGCCATTGAGCCTTTATGTTGCTCGCGGGGCCCATAAACATTGAAGTAGCGGAAACCAGTTACTTGAGAAAGTTTTTCACCGTGCTCTTCTGCGTCTTGCCAGATACGGCGAACGTAATTATCAAACTGCTGTTTTGAGTAACCGTATACGTTTAATGCGCCTTCGTATTCTTTCTCTTCGATGAAGGTATCTGTTTCGCCATAAGTTGCCGCTGATGAAGCATACAAGAATGGAATCTGACGATCTAAACAGTAATGTAATAGCTCTTTGGAATATTCATAGTTGTTGAGCATCATGTACTTGCCATCCCACTCTGTAGTAGCAGAACATGCGCCTTCATGAAAAATAGCTTCGATTGGGCCAAAGTCGTCGCCAGCCATGATTTGAGCTAAGAAATCATCGCGATCAATGTAATCAGCTATATCAAGATCGACAAGGTTTTGAAACTTCTTACCGTTCTTTAAGTTGTCAACAACTAAAATGTCATTAATACCTTGTCTGTTAAGCTCTTTTACGATGTTGCTGCCAATCATGCCAGCGCCGCCAGTTATAATAATCATATTAAAAACCTATTGATTTGTTTTAATTACACTATACCACAAATTAATATAGGAACTGATAAGAACCCGCCGGGAAGTGTTAATTAAATAAGCGATCAGATTGTTTACTATGTTTTTGTTAAATCGTTCTAGTTTACTTTATCTAAAGTAGCTTAAGCTCTTCGTACGTGAAAAATATTTACCCTCAAGTACCATAGATAGAACTAAATTCAACTCGCACTTTCAATCGGATAGATATGGTGTAGTTTGAATGTACTAGTTCAGCGTACATATAGTTATAATTAGTATGTGTTGTCCAAGTTATTCACTTTTAACTATTAACTATGCTAGTGTTAATGTTTTGTTGCTTCCATATTAAATCACTAATACCATCTGTTGGTTTAAATCCAGTTGGGGCGTCTAGAAGCAATTGTCTAATTTTCTCATGGTCCATATTGTGGCATGCGAAATCTAGTTGCTCTAATAGTGCATTGTATTCAATTTCTGGAAGGTATACTTCTTGAGCCGTCATAATCCTTTCGTGAGCTGTTTGCTTCACATTATCACCGATGAGTAACTCTTCGAAAAGTTTCTCTCCTGGGCGCAGCCCTGAGTATTGAATTTCAATATCACCACGAGGATTTGCTTCTGTTTTGACTTCTAATCCTGAAAGTTTGATAAGCTTTTCAGCTAAATCAGTTATTCTTACAGGGTGTCCCATATCTAAAACAAATACATCTCCCCCTTCCGCCATTGCTCCCGCCTGAATAACCAACTGAGCTGCTTCTGGGATAGTCATAAAATATCGAGTAATATCAGGGTGTGTTACTGTTAATGGACCACCATTTGATATTTGACGTTTAAATAAAGGAATAACTGAACCTGATGAACCAAGAACGTTACCGAATCTAACCATGCAAAAGCGGGTCGTATTGTCTGCAAGCTGATAGTTATCATCTAATGCTTGCAAAGCAAGTTCAGCCATGCGTTTAGTTGCGCCCATGACGTTGGTTGGTCGAACCGCTTTATCTGTTGAAATTAATACGAAAGATTCAACTTTTGCTTCAATGGCTGCTTTGGCGCAGTAGTATGTACCAAAGATGTTGTTTCTTACTCCCTCTATGACATTAAATTCCACCATAGGAACATGTTTGTAAGCGGCTGCATGGTAGACGGTCTGAACCCCAAATGCTCGCATAGTTGTAACTAAGCGGTGAAAGCGTTGAACAGAACCTAGTAGAGGAATGATCTCAATGTTGCTATATGTAGCATTGAGTTCTCGGTCAATTTGATATAGTGCGAACTCTGATACCTCAAAAAGAACCAATTTCCTCGGGGTATATTTTGCAATTTGGCGGCAAAGTTCAGAGCCAATTGAACCACCAGCTCCAGTAACCATCACTATTTTGTTCTTAATATTTGCTTCCATAAGTGATTGTTGTGGCGAAACCGAGTCTCGCCCGAGAAGGTCTTCGATCGGAACCTCTTTAAGTTGGTCAATACTCGCAATTCCTGCGACAATATCAGTCATATCCGGAACTGTTTGAACTTCAACTGAGAGTTCAGCTAACTGTTCGAGCACTTCTTTTCTTCGAGCTCTTGAAGCTTTGGGTATTGCGAGTAAAACCTGATCTATATGGTATTTTTCGATGAGCTTTTGTGCTTCTTGAATCGGTTTTACTTGAAGTCCGATAATTATTGTATTTGTTAGTGTTTTGTCTTCGTCAATAAAAGCACTTACTTTGTATTTTCCAGAGGCCCGTAATGCAACAGCAAGTTGGCGACCAGATGAACCTGCACCATAAATTAGAACATTGATTCTATCATCGTTAAATGTCTTAGATACCATCGCTCTAATAATAAACCTAGCCCCTCCGCAAGAGATAATGAGTAAACCTGCATATATCACAGGTACTGAACGAGGCATAAATTGTTGAAAATAATAGGTTGTGACTGCAAGGACAATGGCGGACATTACAGAGCCAAGCGTAATAATGTATAGGGCGTGCGCTGTTAGGTAGCGAAGTATTGCCCTGTAGAGCCCAAGTTTTGTAAAAATGACAACCGTGATGACCCCGGTGACTCCTGCCGTTAGAAAGAGCTCGTGAGTAATCAAGTCAAATGTATCGCCCAACCTAATCCATAACGCTAAATATAGGGAGAAAGAGACTAAGAATAAGTCAATGAATACACTGATAATTTGCTTTTTAGTTCTAGAAAGTTGCCAGATAGGCTCAAATCTTATCATCATTATTTTCCAGGTTTTATAGCATCACCACTGCCGCTTCCCATTACAGTCAAGACAATGTACCGGAAATAATTTTGAATACTGAGTGTATCAATCATTTGCTTGTCTATTTGGGCAAGTTGTTTTGGCGTTGACATATCGATATTTTGGATTTGTGCTAAGCCTGTGATTCCCGGCAATACGTCATAAACACCTAGTTTTTGGCGTTCATCCATAAGCTCTGTTTGATTGAAAAGATTCGGTCTTGGTCCAACAAGGCTCATTTCGCCTTTCAATACATTAATTAATTGAGGGAGTTCATCAATTTTAGTTTTTCTCAGAATATTTCCAAGCTTAGTAACTGCAGATTTACTTGCAAAATGACTGGCAACGGATTCGGTATCTTTTGCCATTGTTCTGAATTTTATCAAACGAAACTCGCGCTGGTTCTTTCCAACACGAGTTTGGATAAATATTGGCGAACCGGTGTCAATTAATCCTAGAATAAAAGTTCCCATTATAATGGGAGATAATACTATAATGCCGATTGTAGCTAGTGTTAGGTCAATAAATCGAATCATTCTTTATCCCTTGTTAATAATTTTGGGTTATATTTTATTGTTTTTTTTCCATGTGTACATGATGAGGTTCTTGTTATCGAGAGGGATTTTTTCTATGTTGATAAACAAATCATTGTAGTCATGATTATAAGTGAAGTTATTTATCTCTTTGATGTTTTTGTCGTCATGATGTTCCTCAATGCCAATAATAATTTCTTTGCTAATTCTTTTTAGTTCACTTACCGCAGATGTTACATCTGAAGATGATAAATGCATTAACACACCATGAACAATAATGATATCAAAAAAGTCATCAGGATAGTTAGTTTTGGTGATGTCTTTCTGAGTTAATTCTCCGAGATGGGTATTATATTCAGAAAGGTATTTGTTAGCTTGTATTATCATTTCTGAAGAGAAATCAAACGCATATATATTTTGAGGCGCTACTTTACACTCTTCAATAAGAAATTTGGTATTTCTTCCAAATCCACATCCTGCATCAAGTACTCGCTTATATTTTAAATGTGACAATCTAAAAATATTCTTAATATGCTGGTGTTGTTCATAATACTTTGATTGGTAGCCTTTTTCTTCTGAGGAGAAGTTTTTGGCTCGAATGTTCCAGTATATTTTCTTTGATATGATAGGTGATAATCTAAATAAATATCGATGCATTTTCTTAAGAATTGACATTATTTTTCTCAGCAGTAATGATAAGTAACTGACGAACTCAGAAGTCATCAGTTACAAATTGAATGACTTAATGTGTTCTAAACAACTTGGGCAATAAACATTGAGTCAGATGTGTAGGAATTAATGCAATTGTCTTTGATGAGTTCATCAACAGCTTGTTTTACACCACATGGGTTTCCGTAGTCATGGAATATGACAATGCCACCTGATTTTACTTTCGGGAAAAAGTTAACAATGTCTTCTTTGCATCCTTCATAAGAATGGTCGGCATCTATAAATAGAATATCAATGCTCTTATCATTGAATTTACTTTCAAACTCTCTTGAGTATCCTCTGTGAATGGTTATATTTTTGAGCTCTTTGGTGTTCTCTAAAAATGTTTGATAAGTGTCCCAATTGCCATCACTCATGGCATCGTTTTGCCACGTATCTAAACAATGCAATTCATCACATTCATCTTTGTTCATTCCAATGAAGTTTGTCGATCTTCCGAGGAATGAACCAATCTCAATTATTTTTTTGCTCTTATTTTTACTCACGATATGAGATAACTCTGCTCCTTCTATTCGAGATAAATGTCCTTTTATTGGGTAATCTGGATACTTTGATAAAAGATATCTGTTGCGTATCGATTTATATATTCTCTTTGTTAAATTCATAAAAATAACTCTGTTAATTGTTCAATACTTAAATGGTATTACTTTAGCGAGCGTACTCTATTACTAATTTAGATATATTAGTAATATCCTTGTGAGTTAATCCCATATGCATAGGTAGTGAAATAATTTCATCGCTCGCTGCCAAAGCATTTTCACAGCGGCCACAGCTACGATACATTGCATACTCAGAGTTATCGGTATAATGAACACCAGGGAAGATGTCATTCTCGTTTAACTTAATTAACAGCTCATCGCGGTTAGATACGCGAATTTGTAGTAAATGAGTAGATGATTCGCAGTCTTTTGCGATAGGAACTATTCGCACGTAGGGTGCGTCTTGCAAACACTCACGGTACCAACTTGCAATTTGACGGCGATATGCGTTATCTGTGTCTAGATATTTTAGTCCAACTAACGCTAGGCTCGCCATAATAGAATTACCATGGTACTTAAATCCAAGTTCTTCAACATCGTACTTCCATTTGTAAGAGCCTTGTGCAGCTGTTCGTGCATAAGTGTCTTTGTTGATTCCTAGCCAAGTGAGTTTTCTTGCTAGTTCATCATCCGCCTTGTCTTGAAAGCAAATCATACCAGAGTCAGCAGTAGGTAAGTTTTTAACGGCTTGAAAGCTAAAGACAGAAACATCGGCATTGTGACCTACATGCTTTTGGTTTACACGAGTTCCAGCCATATGAGCAGCGTCTAGGACCAAAGCTAACCCGTGTTCTTTACAAATTTTAGATACTTCTTCAAGTTGACCTGAATTACCCCCAAGACCAACAAAAACGACCGCACGAGTTTTTGGGGTTATTTTTTGCAGGATACTTTGTGGATCTAAACATAGGTATTGATCAACATCTGCGAAAACCGGTTCAAGTTTTGCATATCGGATGGCATGGTTTGTTGAGACAAAAGTAAGTGAGGCAGAAATTACTTCATCACCGTCATTCCAGCCATGTTTCTTTTTCAGAACTTCGAACGCAAGATGTAAGCCTGCAGTTGCTGAGCTTAGGAAGTGAGCATGAGGTAAACCAGTATACTCAACCCATTCATTTTCTATCTCGACTGTTTTGAACCCCATACCTGTCCAGCCTTTTTCTAGACATTCGCGTATTTGCTCAAGACATTCATCTACTCGAAAGTTTGGAACGAAAAGTTGTGTTGCCATAATTAAACCTATTGAAATATTTCAGCGTCTTCGAAAGAAGTGCCATTCTTATCTTTGTCAGAAATAGTGAATTCTACATCTAATTCTGGCCATGATATATTTAATTTATCATCGTCCCACTTGATGGTTTTCTCATCCGCAGGGGAATAGTAGTTGTTCGTTTTGTAAAGAAATTCAGTATGGTCTGAAAGAGAAAGGAAACCATGAGCAAAGCCTTCAGGAATCCACAATTGTTTTTTGTTTTCCTCTGACAGCTCAACTGCAATCCACTGCATAAACGTAGATGAGTTAGCTCGAAGATCGACAGCTACATCGAGTACTTTACCCTTAACGACACGAACGAGTTTAGCTTGTGTGTTCTCTATTTGATAATGAAGCCCACGTAAAACGCCCTTTGCTGACTTAGAATGATTATCTTGAACAAACTTTACGTTGCGACCAACTACATCAAGAAATTCTTTCTCATTAAAACTTTCCATAAAGAACCCCCTGTTATCACCAAAAATTTGGGGAGTGAGAATCAGGACGTCATTCAGTTTTGTTTTTTCTACCTTCATTTAGTCACCAGTTGACACAGATATTTTCCGTATTCGTTTTTCATCATTGAGCTAGATAGCTCTAATACTTTTTCGCTAGATAACCAACCATTGCGCCAAGCGATCTCTTCCAAGCAGGCAACTTTTAGTCCTTGAACATTTTCTATGGTTTGTACGAATGAAGATGCTTCATGTAGACTTTCATGGGTTCCCGTGTCTAACCAAGCAAAGCCCCGACCTAAGAGTTCAACCCTAAGGGTCTCTGCTTCTAAGTACATTTGGTTAATACTCGTAATTTCGAGCTCCCCACGAGCTGAAGGGGTAACTTGTTTAGCGTAGTCAATGACTCGATTATCATAAAAGTACAAGCCTGTGACCGCGTAGGTGGATTTAGGCACTAGTGGCTTTTCTTCTATTGAAATCGCTTTCATATATTGATCAAATTCTACAACACCAAATCTTTCAGGATCTTTAACTTGATAACCAAAGATTGTTGCGCCTTCTGTTTTTGTCGCTGCGTTTCTTAGTGTTTGACTGAATGATTGCCCATAAAAGATATTATCACCAAGTATAAGGCAGCAATGGTCATTACCAATAAAATTCTCTCCAATAATGAAAGCTTGTGCTAGTCCATCGGGAGTTGGTTGCGTTGCATACTCTAGATTGATGCCAAGATCTTGCCCATCTTTCAGTAGTCTTCTGAAACTAGCACTATCTTCAGGAGTTGTAATGATCAGAATATCCCGAATGCCCGCGAGCATTAGTGTTGATAGGGGGTAATAGATCATTGGTTTGTCATAGACTGGTAGCAGCTGCTTGGATATACCTTTTGTGATCGGGTATAGCCGCGAGCCAGAACCGCCTGCTAGGATGATACCTTTCATTTTGAACCTTTCCCCTTCCGTTCTATCTGATAAGAACTATCAAGAATACCTTGCCACCATTGATGGTTTTCAAGATACCATTCAACCGTTTTTCTCAATCCTGTTTCGAATGTTTCTTCAGGCATCCAGTTAAGTTCTTCTTTTATCTTAGAAGCGTCAATGGCGTAACGTAGATCATGACCAGGTCGATCTTCAACAAACGAAATGAGATCTCTATACATGGAGATCCCTTTGGGTTTTTTAGGGGCTAACTCTTCGAGGAGTGCACAAATCGACTCAACCACTTCAATATTGGATTTTTCATTGTGGCCGCCAATATTATAAGTCGCACTTACCTTTCCCTTAGTCGCGACAGTGTATAGTGCTCGAGCGTGATCTTCGACGTAAAGCCAATCTCTTATCTGTTTCCCTTCGCCATAGACAGGCAATGGTTGCCCATTCAGAGCATTAATAATAACCAGAGGGATTAATTTCTCTGGAAAATGATAAGGGCCATAGTTGTTCGAACAGTTAGACACGATTGTCGGTAAACCGTATGTTCGATGCCAAGCTCTGACTAAATGATCACTGGATGCTTTTGATGCTGAATATGGGCTACTTGGGGCATAAGGTGTTGACTCTGTGAATAAGTCGTCCGAACCGTGTAAATCGCCAAACACTTCGTCTGTTGATATATGATGGAATCTGAAAGATGTTTTTCGAGGTTCTGACAGTGTGTACCAATACTCTCGAGCCGCCTCAAGAAGGGTATACGTACCTATGATATTGGTTTGAATAAAATCTGCTGGCCCATCTATGGAACGGTCTACATGTGATTCAGCAGCGAGATGCATAATTGTGTCCGGTTGAAAGACATTTATTGCTTTCTTGATCGAGTCATAGTCACAGATATCAAGTTTTTGGAAAGAGTAACGTTCACTACTAGCAATAGGAGTTAATGAGTCTAAGTTTCCTGCGTAGCTGAGTTTATCGATGTTTAGTACATCGTCACTTGTGTTGCTTATGATATGACGGATCAACGCAGAGCCGATGAAACCTGCCCCCCCAGTAACTAAAATTCTCATATAATAACCGTAAAAAGTAGAGTGATCTGCGATTGTAGCAAAGGAAAAATAGAGGGTATAGACCTTCATAAGGCTTTAATTTTGTTTCATTGCCGTAGGTCTTCGTTGGTATAGTGTGTCTGCATGACTGTGACGCAGAAAGAGTTGTTTAGAGGCTTGTGAGCATATGCTAGTATACGCAAAATTTAATGTTTAGTATTTTTAATGGTAAGAATATTATTATGGAAGTCTCTCTGGAAAAATATTTAATTACCTTGGGGATGGATATAAATTGAAATGATGAAAGTTAAAAACATTGTTAAAACAAAATTTTTTAAAGATCTGTCTAAGTTGACTAGTGCAAAATTAGTGTCTGTAGGTGTAGTTTTTATCCTAAAAATAATCATTGCTAGGCTTTTAACTAAAGAAGACTTTGGTGTGATTGCTGTACTGACTTCTCTTAGTACTTACTTTGGCATGATTAGTGATTTTGCAACTAACTCAATAACGCAAAGGAATGTTATACAAGATAGAAATAACTATAATGATCATTATTCAATATATTTCCTTACAAAAATAATTACTCTTTCATTTAGTACGGTCATTTTTATTTTGGTCTCTTATCTCTTAGGTTATTTTGAGCATGATGTTGTTATGACCATTATCATAATAAATATGATATTGGGGACCATTTCATCAATACCTAAGGTGATGCTGGAATCTTTTGAGCTTTTTCATAGCTATTCAAAAATAATAATTATCGTCGCATTGTTTAATTTGATATTTCAAACCGCTACAGTTTATATATTTAGAAGTATAGAGGCGCTCGTTTTTTCAACATTAATGGCGGCTTGCTTAAATATTTTACTGTATTGGAGAGAGGCAATAAAAAGCTTGGTAATGAGCCCAAATTTAGGCATTGTAGGATTTGCGGGTGTGCGTAAACTGCTTATGGAAGCATTACCTCTTTTTCTAGGGAACTTTTTCTATTTGCTTTATTATAGAATAGATACCGTAATGATTGAAAGTATTTTAGGCTTTGAGGCGGCAGCTGAGTATAGCCTCGGATTTAATATGGCAGATCAGATAATAGACTTGATTTGGGTTCAATTTATTATTATCTATTATCCAAAGATGGTTTTAGGATTTAAAAAAGATAAAGATAAACTTTTTAAAGAAATGATGATTATTTCAACAGTTATTACGATTTTGTTTGTGTTGGGGTTCATTATTTCTCATTTGTTGGCTCAAGATGTGTTCTCTATTATATTTGGGGCGGAGTATGCAAGTTCTGGGATTATATTTAAATGGGCGATGCTTTCCAGTTTGTTTATAACATTGTTTGCTTTGTTTTATAGAGTGCTAATCATCGATAATAAGCAAAAAATCTACTTGATCGTGGCAGTTTTTTCTTCAGGGTTAAATGTTTGTCTAAACTATATTTTAATTAATAATTTTGGTGCTGTCGGTGCTATTTATAGTTCGGTTATTGTTAACTTGATAATATTTTTTATTGTATTTATCTGTGCATGGAAAATATTTAAATGTAAATCATTAAGATAAAGTAAGGTTGATTTGGTGAGTAAGAAAATAGCCGTTGTCCACTACGATTTCAATCGTAGTTATTTAAACAAAAATGTCGGTTACTTTGTAGATGCTGCGATTAGTAAAAGTTATAATGTTGATTTTTTGACACCTAGAGATAAAGTAAGAGATAAAATAACAAAAGGTGGTTTTAAAAATATCGAGATCAATGCAAATGATATTGAATCGTTAGAGCTATATGGATATCTATTTAGGAATAGAAAATCTTACGATGCAATCTGGTTGTATCCTTCATATAGCAAATTTTATTTTCTAGTGTTTTTTTGTCGAATGTTGGGTATCAACCCAATAATTAAAACTGATAGTATGAACTGCGACTATACAGGTATGCCTTTGTACAGTTATATGAAAAGGATTATAAATTGGAAGATAGTAAAATTCTTTTCTAAAGTTATAATTGTTGAAAATAAAAATCTACTCAACTTCTTTCATAGTGATAAATGCATGTGCTATGGTTTGGGGCTGCCTAGTAAAAACATTGAACTTATAAAAGAAATATCCAAAAAACACCATAAAGAAAGGGTGATTTTATATATTGGTCGTATCGTCTATGAAAAAGGACTGGAACGATTAGTAAAAATATTTGAATCCGCATTACTAAGTAGTGAAGTTAGTGATTGTTACAAGCTAAAAGTTATTGGTAAGATTGATGATGAAGAATACTATTTACAAATTTTAAAGATAGTAAAAAATAGTGCCATTCTAAGAGATAGAGTGATTTTTGAAAACGAAAAAAGTGGAGAAGATTACTACGCTGAAATAATAAGGTCACAACTAGTTGTTTTACCAACGAGAGAAGAGGGGTTGCCCAATATACTCGGTGATTGTTATTACTGTAATACTCTATTTTTAACCACAAAGGGAGCAAAAGCGGACCATGTAATCAATGATAAAGTATTTTTTAGTGATAATGACAACCTCTCTCTAAAGGAGTCAATGATAGAGATATTAAACAATAGTGATAACTACTATAATAATTTCGATAAAATATATAATAATGATTATATTATTGACTCTGATGGTTTTTTTAATGAAGTGATTAATAAAGCAATCCGACAGTGATGATGGAGACTCAAATGGTAAAATACGATTCTGAAAACTTTGACCCAGAAAGCTTAAGTAGTAATAATATAGATTACATCCAATTGAAAATGATAGCAGGGAACTCAAGAGTGCTAGAAATTGGTTGTGCTACGGGCTTTATGAGTGATTATCTTAGAAAAGAGAAAAACTGCTTTGTTTATGGAGTTGAATACTCAAAAACTCAAGCAGAAGTTGCATTGTCAAAAAGTGACTTTTTAACTCAAGGCAGTATTGAAGATAGTAATGTTCATAAAGAAATAGATGAACATGTAAAACTGTATGGGAAATTTGATGTTATCTTTATATCTCAAGTGATAGAACACTTAGTGTCGCCCAACAATATATTAGAAAAAATGAAAGATTGGCTTGCTGTTGATGGAAACTTAATTATTTCTACTGTCAATGTGGCTCATTGGGAGAGTCGAATAAGATTACTAAAAGGTGTATGGGAATATTCTGACTATGGATTGTTTGACAATACACATTTGCGATTTTTTACCGTGAATAGTTTGGAAAAAGACTTAATCAGTAGTGGTTATATCATTGAAGATTCTGGTTATAACGTGGTGGATTTTCCACCTTTATTTATGATTCCCGTTTTGAATAAAATAACGTTCATTAAAGTATTAGACAAGCTTGGTATAAAGAATAGCAAGGCAAGAAATTGGTATGTTAATAAATTTAGAAATTTGCTCGCATTCCAGTTTGTATTTAAAGTAAAACTAAGGTCTAGCTCGGATGTTTAAGAGATAATCTAGATGGAAAAACTTGTTTCAATAATAACACCTACTTATAACTCACAGCAGTTTATTCTAGAAACCTATCACTCGATTATTGCTCAATCTCATCAAAATTGGGAATGGGTAGTAACGGATGATTGCTCATCTGACACTACAATCGATATTTTAACTGAATTGGCGAGCAAGGACGCTAGAGTTAAGGTCTACAAAACAGAAGTAAACTCGGGAGCGGCTGTCGCTAGAAACACTTCTCTTCGCGATGCAAAAGGGGACTATATTGCCTTCTTGGATAGCGATGATCTTTGGTATGAGAGTAAGTTAGAAAAGCAGATAGCGTTTATGGGAGATAGTATTAACTTCTCATATACTGCATATGAAATTGTGAACGAGGATGGGCTACCTAGCGGGAAAACCATTGATCACGCTTCTCCGACAGAGTGTACTTATCATGGTCAGCTCAAAAAAACAACAACATTAGGGTGTTCAACCGTAATGTTGAGAAAGGATGCGTTTGGTACCATTCAAATGCCAAACTTGAGAAACCGCCAAGACTTTGCGTTATGGCTTCAGCTTCTTAAAGGTGGCGAGAAAGCATATCTAATCCAAGAAGTTCTCACCAAGTACAGAGTTGTTAGCAATTCCATTTCAAGAAATAAATTCAAAATGGCTCAAAGAACTTGGCATGTCTACCGAAAAGTCGAGTGCTTGACTTTAATAAAGTCGCTATACTATTTCTCTTGCTACGCTTGGAATAGCGTGTTCAGAAAATAATTTACTAGGGTTTATTTGTGGACGTATCAGTTTGCATAGTTAACTTCAATACTTACGAGTTGACTAAAAAGTGCATAGAAAGCGTGTTGAGCAAAACTATCGGATGCACATATGAAGTTGTTGTTATCGATAACAATTCTAAAGATGATAGTGCAGCGAAACTTGCAGTCGAATTTGGCGATAGAGTTATTATCAAGAAAAATGCTTCAAACAGATACTTTTCTGGAGGCTTTAATGATGCATTGGCTTTGGCCAGTGGTGAGTATGTTATTTTCTTAAATTCAGACGCAGAGCTGAGCAACAACGCTGTTAAGATGATGTTTGATTTTATGGAAAAAAATGACGCGGTTGGTGCAGCTGAAGGGACGATAGTCGATGTTGCGACGGGAGCAATTACGCAAACTTGTTCTCTGGAGCTTACTGAAAGACGAAATCTTGTTCGCTCCTCACGGGTTCGCAAAATATTCTTTAAATCTGAGTATGATGCATACCGAATATCTGAATGGGATAGAAAAAGCGATAAGGAAGTTGAAGTTATCTGTGATGCGTTCATGATAGCTAGAACGGAGTTGCTACGTAGATTTTCTGGCTTTGATGAGGCGCTGAAGTTGTACTTCACTGAGGAATACTTATCAGACAAGATTAGAGAATCAGGTTATCAGTTATGGCACTTAGCTGAACCAAAAGTGACTCATCGCTGGAGTAGCAGTACAAAAAAAGTGTCGAGTGACTTTATTCGAGCTATCTATAAAAGCGATGAAAGATTATATTTTGAGTTGAAGAAACTATGAATATTTTTTTGACAGCATTTTATACCAAGGACCTTGGTGGTGGTGAAACTAGCTTTATCAATTTGGTAAATTACATTGCTACTAGAGATGACATTAATAGTATTACACTATGCGTCCCTAAGAGGGGGGCGCTAACAGAACGGCTTAATAGTAAGATTGAAATAGTCGAAAAGTCATCTCTTTTTGAACTAATGAGTTTAAGCGGTCAATTTGATTTAGCTATCCATAATTACATGAATTTTGGTAAGAAGTTTCTTTTCTTGCCAAGATTAAAAATAAAGCGAAATATATTTTTGTGCCATGGTTTGTGGGATATACCGCGCTATACGAAAACACTATTTTTCGATATGACTGGTGCGGAAATTTCATGTGTTAATAAAGATGTCTACCATAAAATAAAATATAAAAACAAAAAAGTAACACACTTGCCTTTAAACTCAGGTAATTTGATAGATTCGAAAATAAATGATGGAAGTATGAATATATCTGTCATAGGAAGATATCAAGATATAAAAAATCAATTATTTGCGGTTGATGTCTTTGAGGAAATTGCTGAAAGCCACGAAAATGTGAAATTGAACTTTATAGGTGACTCTGCTTTCTCCCAAGAGAGCATTCAGTATAAAGAAAGGGTCGAAGCAAGAGTTTCACTATCTAAATACAAAGATAGAATAAGTTTCTTTGGGCATCTTGAACCATCAGATGCTTACAGTAAAACAGATTTGGTCTTTGTCTCTTCGAAATATGAAAGTTTTGGCATGGTTATTATTGAGGCTCTATCTGTGGGGATCCCCTGTATTGCTCCATACATAGGAGGCCCTAAAGAAATAATGTCAAAAGAATATTCTAAATTCCTGTATGAGCCTGATTCAGTAGAGCACGCTTCAAGAGTATTACAGGACGTTATTGCATCTTTCGGAGAAACAAAAGGATATTTTAAGATATTGTCGGAGAAAACCAAATCTCAATACGGGGCTGACAAAATTTTTGAAAATCTAATATCTAATGAAAATAATATACATACTTGATTTTTTGCCGTTTGATCATGAACTAAATGGCTTGTCAAAAATATACTATAATTTGATTAAAAATGCATCATTGGAGCATGACGTAGACATTATTATTTTTACTAATGATGAAGTTGAGAATAATGAAAGCTTCTATAACGTCAATAATATATTTTATGAAACTAACCAAAGTTCAGCGCTTAAGAGAAATCTGAATAGATTAAAAGGAGATGTGTTCAATGCCATTTCATTGTCTGATGTAAAAAAGATAAACGAAAAATACAATCTAAGTGATTACGATATTATACACACGGCTCATTTGTTTTTTTCAAAAATCGCAAAACTACATCCGAATGTTGTCGTTGGAGCGACAGACGCATCTTCTCTTGCGATGACCCACAATGGAAACCCTCGGCGTTATCTCAGGAAACTTTATTTCAGAGCGATTGAAGCTAAGTTGAGCAGACAGGACGTATGGATTCATACAGTGACTGAAAGAGATTGCGCTGGCTTTGGTACTGATAAATGCTTCGTTATTACTAACGGGGTAGATAGTGATATATATAAACCATTAGTTTGTGTTGAGCGAATCCCTAATAGTTTCGTATTTCACGGCAATCTTGATTATAAACCAAACCAAGAAGCTATAGTTTATATGAGTGGTGTCCTCAAAAAGGATAGTCCCTCGGCCACACTTTATGTCGTAGGGAGAGGTGAACCTGGAGTTTGTCTTACTCTTGATAATGTTGAAGTTGTTGGTGAAGTATCTAACATCGCTCAAGAGCTTTGCAAATATGAAAAGTACCTTATATTAATGACTTCTGGTACAGGGGTTAAAAATAAGTTGCTTGAGGCATTAAGTTGTGGGTGCAATGTTATTGCAAATGAGCTTGCTATCAACGGTATTGAACCTGTAGATCAACTAAAAGAAGTCATCCAGATATATGATGGAACAAATGAAATTAGTTCAATATCATCAAATGCAAATAAAATAAGTTCACGAGGGTACATAGAAAAATATCATGGATGGAAATTGTTTACCGAGCAGTTTGGCTCAATTTATGAAAAGATTATCTCTGCAAGCAAGTAATAAAGATTATAATATTTTATTTCTTTCTGCGTCTATCTCATTATATGGTATTAGCTTTTTTGGAGTTAGCACAATTACAATAGGGCTCGTTTTATTTAATATTTTAAGCTATCGAGAGATTTCTTATTGGATTAAATATGTGACATATAATAGCTCTATGCTTCTTTTTTTAATCTATGCAACTTTAGTATGTGTCTCATTTATCTTTTCCATTAATAAATCTGCATCAATAGAAGAAATATTTACCATTTTTAACTGCATGCTATTGATTATTGCGCTGAGCCATTATGATAAACACCGTGTTATTTTGATTCTAACGGTAGCGCTGTTTTTTAGAAGTGGCTATGAGATTGTAAGTATGTTTCTAAATCCTGATGAGTGGTTAGGATTAACGCAACATGATGTCAGAATGGCAGCAACAAGTTTAGGTGGCGATCCAAATAACCTAGCATTGATGCTTGTAGTGGCTATTGTTTTTTCACTCTATTACTGTAAAGGAGTATGTAGAGTAATACTCCTTTCTGCTTTTACTTTGCATTTTTTCGCACTTTATTCTCGAGGTGCATTTTTATCTATACTCTGTGCATTGTTTGTTTGTTTCATTTTCCAAAAGCAATATAAGAATATACTGTTTTTGATAACCTGTTTCTGTGCTGTTGCAGTGCTAGTTTGTGTGCTTTATAAAATACAATATGTACACTTCAATTTAACAAGCTTTACTTTTTCAGATAGCTCAAGTAACACTAGGCTAACGTACTGGCATAAGGCTCTTCAGTTTAATGATTTGAAGAGTTTACTGATAGGTTATGGACCCAAAACCTCACTTTCGCACTATGGGCATATGATCCATAGTAGTTGGGTTACAAGGTTAAATGAAGTTGGTCTGTTTGCGTTTATAACATATATGTTATTGCATCTGACTGCTATTATAAGGCTGTACCTCGCAAAATCCCCTATAGGTATAATGCTAATGGCATTGTTTGTGGGTAGCATGTTTGTTGATTTTCACTATAACATTGTTCTTTGGATGATTTTGGCTTTTGCCTATCAACCCTATTTTTTTCCTTTTGATCAAAATGGTATCTACGATGAAAAAGATTAATATTGCCTTTGTTAATATAATGGATTGCTATAGTGGTGGAGAAAAGGTACTCGAAAGGATTGTTAATAATATTGATAGAGAAAAATTCCACCCCATAGTAGTTAGCCGAAATACTGTTTTTTTAAATGCAATTGAGGTTAATCATGAACAGTTAATCGTGATCAATAGAAGTTTTCAGTTAGGACTATCTCGTTCTCCAATGGTTCTATTTAAAGTTATTGCTAACTTCTTCCAAGCCTTTTTAATTTGTTTCAAACTAAGAATCATTCATAAAGTGAAAGTAGTTCACTCAAATTCATTGATTTCAAACGTCTACTTTTCTCTCTTTTCTAGAATTTTGGGTATGAAATTTATCAGCTACTCACATGAAGTAAGATATGGGTTAGCATATAAGGCTCTCCATCGATACTTGTCTCTGACATCATCTAAAATTATTACTGTCTCTGAAGCTGTTAGAAAAAACTGGATTAATAATGGTGCTGATAAAAAAAAAGTGATTACTATTTATAATGGGTTGTAATATGATTTTTTCCAATATATCAGCTATTTCAGCAACTAAAGGCATTGATATTTATATTGAAGCAGCTTTAGAATCTGAATTAAATTCATCTTTTCACATTGTCGGTAAAGCTAGGGATGTTGAGTACGCTTTCGAAGTGGCAATGAGGCAAAAAGTTGAAGCTAGTGGAAATCAAAATATTAAGTTTTTTGGCTATCAGAACAATGTTATTGAATACCTTGAAAGTATCGATGTGGTGGTTTTGACGTCTGTTGTCGAAGATGCATTGCCTACAGTTTTAATTGAGGCTATATCTCAAGGTAAGATCATTATTGCTAGTGACGTGGGGGGGGTAAGAGAAATTGTTCCCGCGGGGTGTGGTAACATCATTATCCCTAAGGGAGATGTCCAAGAGTTGAAAAAGGCAATTCATACCGTTACTAACTATGATGCTTCGATTGTTGAAACGACATCTAAGATGAACCGAGCGCATTTTGCTGAAAAATTCATTTTTGAGAACCAAATTCACGCGCTAGAGAATGTATATAAAGGGGTTTTATAATTATGGGAGTTTTTTCGCATGGTAAAGTCGTAACTGTTTTACAGTATTTCACTCCCATATTTCAGGATTACTGGCACACTATTTATCCTGTAACCAGACGTGTAGATATAGCGAATGACCGCTTTAGCTATTTCTATGATATATCGAGTAAAGCTATGTCATTTTCCGGGCGTTTTAATGATGAAGGTATCTATCTTTTTCCAGGGTACGATGGCCAAGATCATATTCATTCACTGGAAGTTGCTCAGTATACGCTAGCATGTTGGTTATCATGGAGAAAAACCGACGATGTATTTTGGTTGAACAAAGCGATATTGCATAGCGAATGGTTGAGAGAAAATCAGCTAGATGATGGACGCTGGGTTATCTCCCATGTGAATCCTCAATATAGTGATTTGGGCGAGTCATGGTGTTCTGGTTTGGCGCAAGGTTTAGCTATTTCTGCATTAATCAGAGCTTATGAGCATACTTCAGATATCAGTTATATGGATGCAGCACTAAAAGCCGCAGATTTTCTTGAGCGTGACTTTGAACTCGGCGGTCTCAAGAGAAGTATAGTGATTAATGATGTCGAAGGCTTTGTGTATGAAGAGTACCCAAGAGATAAGGTCAGTGGTGTTTTAAATGGACATATTTCTAGTGTCTTAGCCATTTTCGAACTTTCACACTATGAAAAACGATTCGAAATTAGTGCTGAAGAAAATATTGAAAATCTAGTAAATATCCTTCCATTATATGACATCGACTATTGGTCATTATATTCTTTAGATGGAGTTATATCGAGCGGATTCTATCATCGACTAGTTATCAATCAGTTGGATGCTTTGTCTTCTTATGATGAGAGATTTGAAAGTTACAAAATCAAATTTTCTTCGTACGCTAATAGCCTACTATTTGCAACTAAAGCCTTGATAAAAAAAATTGGTTCAAAGATATGAATGTATTGATTGTACATACTTTTGGTCTAGGCGACACAATTATGTTTACCCCTGCTTTGGCGGAGTTGATCGCTTTTGAACCTAATGTAAAAATTGATTTTTTAATCAAACAAAAGCATTCAGTTGAACCTATAAGAAGGTGTAAAAATGTCAACGATATATATACGTTTGAAGGTGGTTTCTATCAAAAGATAAGGTTGTTGAATAAATTATCTAAGAATAATTACGATTACATTGTTCATACCAGTGGTAACTCAGTTGGTAAAATATCACTTCTTCTTTTATTGATTAAAGCTAAAAACAAAGTTGGTGAGTTTAGTGGATTTAAAATACCTTGGTATAGATATCAAACTCCGAGTAATTTCAAGCAACATAGAGTTATTTCAAATTTTAAATTGATATCCTGCCTAACAGGAAAAGACGTTCTAACTAAAAAAACAACTTATTATAACGGTCAGGTTCCAAATGAAAGGGTGAGTAATAGTAATGCTGTTATTGGATTGCATCCTGGTTGCAATAAAGTAAATGATGACAAGCGCTGGCCAATTGATAATTACTTGGCGCTATTAAGTAAATTCGATAAAAAAGTTAAGTGGTTGGTTTTTTTAGGACCCGATGAGTTAAGCTTAAAAGAAGATTTTGAGTCAGTTGATTTAAACATAGAGATCGTCATTGGAGACATGGATTATGTGTTTTCACAAATGGGTGAACTTTCTATGATGGTCACAAATGACAGTGGTTTGGGGCATTTGGCATCATGTTATGATATACCATGTGTTACTATATTCACTAAAAAATCTTTGGCACAGCCACATAAGATCAAGCCTTATTGCTCTCATTCAATAGTCGTAGATTTTAAGTCACATACGTCGATTGACTCCGCCCAAGAGGTTGAATTGGTAGAAAATAGCATTAGAGACTTGATGTAAGAGAGAATTATGAATGTACTTTTGACTGGCGCTTCTGGTTTTATAGGTAGACAAATTGCACTCGATTTAGATTGTGTTTGTGTTGTTCGAAAAAAAAATAGTGGTAACTCGTGTCGAACTATTGAAGTTGAGAGTATTAACGGAGATACGGACTGGGGAGATACTCTAAGTAATATTGATTCAGTTATACACTTGGCCGGTGTCGCACATAACCCAGCGATCCCTGCCTCTTATATTGATGAGGTGAATGTTAACGGCACGTTACAATTAGCTAATGCAGCCTCTTTATCTGGAGTAAAACGGTTTGTGTTTGTTAGCTCTATCGGTGTAAACGGTTCTTACAACCAAAATGGGCATATATTTTCTGCTTTTTCAGCTGTAAATCCAACTAACTCCTATTCACTTTCTAAGTCTGTTGCGGAAGAGAAGTTAAAGAACTTTTGCCAGATAACAAATATGGAGTTAGTTATAGTTAGACCGACTTTGGTGTATGGGGTTGATGCTCCAGGTAACTTTGGGAAACTGGTCAAGTTAATATCAAGGTTCAGGATGTTACCTTTCCGTTTAGTGTCGAATCGAAAAAACTTTATCGCTGTACAAAACCTTTCTAGCCTATTGATTGAGTGTGCTCGCAATCCCAATGCCCCTGGCCATGTTTTTTTAGCGAGCGATGGTGTGACTGTTTCCACTCGGCAGTTTACAGACGCTATCGCGAAAGGCTTAGGGGTTTCGCTCGTTCAGTTACCTGTACCGGTATTTCTTATGACTTTTGTCCTCAAGTTGTTTGGTAGAGAAACGTTATTAGAGCAACTATTTATGGATCTGGTAGTTGACAGCTCTTGCACAGAGAAAGTACTAGGTTGGAAACCTTTAATAAGCATGGAGAAATCGCTTGAGCAATTGGGCTCTCGTTTATAGTTTATAGTTTATAGTTTATAGATATTGTAAACCACCCCTAATTAGTTGCATCCATAATTAGAGTTTTCGGCTTGTTCACTCTTCATTAAATATTCTCATGGTGTTAGATCATTGAGAGCATCATGGGGACGGTCTTCGTTATATCTTCGTATCCAGTTTTCTGTCAGCTCACGCACTTCATTCAAGGTTCTGAATACATATCTAAGATCTCTGTGTGATACGTACGGTTAAAGCGTTCGATATAGGAATTCTGAGTCGGCTTGCCTGGCTGGATAAATCTCAGATCGATATCATGTTCTTCAGCCCAAGTCGCTAGCGTCAAAGAGATAAACTCTGGACCGTTATCCATTCGTAATTTTTCAGGGTAACCTCACCATGCAATGATCCGGTTAAGCACTCGAACCACTCGTTGCGTAGGTAGACTTAAATCCACTTCGATAGCTAAAGCTTCGCGATTGAAGTCATCCACCACGTTGAAAGTTCTAAATCGTCGAACGCAATGTAGGCTGTCACTCATAAAATCGGTGGACCAACACTGGTAGCTAACATGGGCACACTAAGCGGCTCGGACAAACGAGTTGGTAAGCGTTTTTTCCTTTACGACGCTTATTGAGTTTGAGTTCGCAGTAAATCCGATATATCCGTTTGTGATTCCAGTTATGTCCCCAGCGACGAAGTATTTTGAGCAATTTGTTAAAACCGTAGGCAGGATAACGTTCAACCGCCTTCTGCAGTTCAACAATCACTTCATCGTCGTTATTCGCTTTAGGTTGATATCGATAAACCGAATCACTCATGCCAACTACGCGACACGCAATACGTAAACTGGCATTGTGCCGTTGTCTGGCATACTCAACCAGTTCGTGTCTTATCGCTGGCTTTACAGCTTTTTTCTACAATGTCCTTGAGAATTCGATGCTCTAAACTCAACTCAGCAAACATGGCTT
The DNA here is from genome assembly GCF_058630515.1 of Vibrio sp. HM8-C. NCBI lineage: Bacteria > Pseudomonadati > Pseudomonadota > Gammaproteobacteria > Vibrionales > Vibrionaceae > Vibrio > Vibrio sp. HM8-C. The sequence continues at coordinate 40,237 of NZ_JBMMKS010000009.1, read as the reverse complement.
TCAACCGGCGATTCTCATCCTCCAAGTCCTTAAGGCGCTTTACGTCAGAGGCATCCATCCCACCGTATTTCGCTTTCCAGTTGTAATAGGTTGCATCTGAAATACCGTATTCACGGCACACTTCATTGACCTTATGACCTGCTTCCACTTCTTTTAAGATTTTGACGATTTGTGTTTCTGAGTAACGTGATTTTATCATCGCGAGTTCTCCTTCTGTGCTCAGTCTAAGTCGAAGAACTCTAAAATGGTATGTCCCTAGTTTAGGGGCGGTTTACAGTGGGAGGACAAATTTAATCCTCTAGTAGGGAAAACTTGTGTTCAATGGTAAAATTGTTCGAAGATTCGTGTAATTAATACTTTGTGAGGGACTTAGGTTGAAAATTATTCCTGTAATATTGGCTGGTGGTGCTGGATCAAGGTTGTGGCCACTATCTAGAGCTCAACACCCTAAGCAGTTTTTGAAATTGACTAGCGATAAAACTATGCTGCAAGAAACAGCGATAAGAGCAGAATCGATTTGCAAAACAAGGATAGTAACGATCTGTGGTGAAGAGCATCGTTTTTTGGTGGCTGAGCAACTAAGAGAAATAGATCTATTAGGCGATATAATTTTGGAGCCTTCAGCTAAAAACACTGCTCCCGCCGTTGCCCTTGCCGCTCTAGAGGTTAAAAGGCAGTATAAAGACGCAATAATGCTTGTTTTGCCAGCAGATCATTTCATTGGGGATGTTGATGGACTGACAGAAAGTATAGAGAGTGCTTTAGCTACGGTTGAAAATGGAAAAATGGCTACATTTGGTGTGACTCCAACTTCTCCAGAAACGGGATACGGGTACATAAAAGCTGGTAAGCCAGTTGTTGGTGCGATGGAGTTGGATAAGTTTATAGAAAAACCAGATATAAAAAGTGCACAATACTATTTGGATGAGGGATACTTTTGGAATAGTGGGATGTTTCTACTTAAGGCTTCTCAGTACCTAGAAGAATTGCAAAAGTATCGACCTGATATCTACGAGTTTTGTAACATGTCATTCGCCAAGATGTCTTCTGACTTAGACTTCTTGAGAATTGAACAGTCCCATTTCATGAAGTGTCCATCAGAGTCAATAGATTATGCTGTAATGGAAAATACAAAGGATGCTGTAGTTATTCCACTTAATACAACATGGAGCGATGTAGGGTCTTGGTCTGCTCTGTGGGATTTATTTCAGAAAGATCCTGAAGGTAATGTAATTCAAGGGGATGTACTTTGTGTCGAGAGCCGAAATAACTTCCTCCGCTCAGAACAAAAGCTAATTGCAACAGTTGGTGTCGAAAATCTAGTAATAGTTGATACTAAAGATGCAGTTTTAATAGCAGACAAAAATCAAGTACAAAATGTTAAGTCGTTAGTAGAGCTTATGGACATGAAAGGAAGGAAGGAGCACATTTTAAATCGTGAAGTATATCGTCCTTGGGGGAAATATGATTCGGTAGATGCCGGGAAGCGTTATCAAGTGAAACGGATCACAGTAAAACCTGGTGAAAAACTTTCTATTCAGATGCACCATCACCGCTGTGAACATTGGATAGTTGTAGCTGGAACTGCAAAAGTTACAGTGGGAAATTCCACAACATTAGTAACAGAAGATCAGTCCACTTATATACCTGTCGGGGCTGTTCATGCTTTAGAAAATCCAGGGAAAATACCTTTAGAAATGATAGAAGTGCAAACAGGGAGTTATCTTGGAGAGGATGATATAGTAAGATTTGAAGATCGTTACGGACGAACTTTACAAAGTTAAAGGTTGGCAATTCATGAAAGCTAATGAAATAATAAGAAATAGTGGCGTATCTTTTGGTACTAGCGGTGTTAGAGGATTGGTTGAAAACCTAAGTGATCATGTATGTGCCGCTTTTACGTTAGCATTTCTAGATGTTATGACAGACAAATTTTGTTTTGATACTGTTGGAATTGCTATCGATAATCGCCCTAGTAGCCTAAAAATAGCTATGGCATGTGCTAACGCGGCGCAACACGCTGGAATTGATGTTATTTATTTTGGTGTAGTACCGACTCCAGCTCTGGCGTTGTTATCAATTCATAAAAAAATTCCTGCAATTATGGTGACAGGAAGCCATATTCCTTTTGACAGAAATGGTTTGAAGTTTTATCGGCCTGATGGCGAAATTGACAAGCAAGATGAATGCTCAATTCTAGCATCAGATGTTTCGGTTGAAATAGGTCAGGTATTGCCAACTCTAACTGTGAGTCAAGAAGCATCGAGATTATACCTTGATAGAAACACTAGTATTTTTCATGGAAAGCCTCTATATCAAATGCGAATAGGAGTGTATCAACATTCGAGTGCTGGGCGAGAATTGTACCCTCTAATTTTCTCTGAGCTTGGGGCTGACGTTATTTCGTTAGACCCCAGTGATACGTTTGTCCCAGTAGATACTGAGGCTGTAGGAATAGAAGAACGAACGAAAGCGAAATTGTGGTCTTCAATATATAACTTGGACGCTATTTTTACAACGGATGGTGATGGTGATCGCCCTATGTTGTCTGATGAGAATGGGGAGTGGTTACGAGGTGACATGTTGGGGATGCTTTGTGCGGAGGCGTTAGGAATTGAAGCTGTTGCTATTCCTATTAGTTGTAATACATCGATAGAAACATCAGGCGTTTTTTCCCATACAAGCCTAACACAAATTGGCTCTCCATATGTAATAGCAGAGATAGACAGACTAAAAAAGAAGTTTACACGAGTGGCAGGTTTTGAGGCCAATGGTGGGTTTATACTTGGTTCTGACATATATGAGTCTAATTTTTACTTATCAGCCTTACCAACACGCGATGCAGTATTGCCTGCACTAATCGTTTTAACTAGCGCAGCGCAGAGGTCTGTAAAGATTTCTGAACTGCTAAAAACATTGCCTAGACGCTATACTTCTAGTGATCGTTTACAGAATTTTGACCATAACGATAGTAAAAGATTACTCGAATTAGGATTATCAAAGCCTCAAGCTTTATTGGATTCTTGGCGTGTTGAGGGGGAGTATATAGATAAGATAGACATTACTGACGGGTTAAGGATGTACCTCAAGAGTGGTGATATCATCCATATTCGCCCTTCAGGTAATGCTCCTGAGTTAAGGTGTTACTCTGAGTCATCCACACAAGAACGAGCTGATTGGTTAGTGAAACTTGTTCTCGACGCTGTTACAAAATAGGCGTCTATTGTAATCATTGCATTTCCCTCCTTCCACTTCGCTAAAAACAAACCTGGCAGAACAAGAAATATAAGTGTCGGGAATACAAGATAACGACGTCAATATGAGAGGTGGTTTTATTATTGAACTCACCGTAAAAAGGTGAAGGTAAAGATTTTAGATTTAAAATCTGAGTGGTTAGACGGAACTGTTGAGGTGTTCCGCTTCAGCAGCTTTGGATGCCGATTTAAATGAGTACAATCACTAAATAGGTTAACAATAGCAACTAAGAAAACTATAATTAAATGTCGTCCTGAGTTTAAGGCTGAATCTTTGCAACTAGTCGATAAAATATGAGTAGTTGTGTCAGTAAGACAGTTTTATATGAATCTCATATTTACGGGTGACGAAAGAACTTGACGAAAGAACTTGAAGAAAGACGTTAGTGGTAGCTAGCATGAACAAGTACTAGTCGCAAAAAGTTGCGAAGCTCTATAGGCCGTTAGCTGAGCAAGCAGAAGAGCTAGAAATTGTGAAAATGGCTGCCACCTACTTCACGAAGAGTCTAAAATAAATTGCTACGAATTTATGCTCGACCTGCTTCTGTGCTTAAGTATTGTGCGTATGGTCAAGGCGTTCGGGATTTCCCAAAGTGGGTTTATTACTGAATTAAGAATCGATACAAGGCTATCCAACGCGAGGCTAGGCTATTCGACAAAATCTTGGTAGAAAGGTCAAAGGGGACATGAAAACAGCGAAGGTCGAGATGGTTAAAAGTGCATCCCCAATGAACTGGTTGGTAGCGGTCATAATCACAATGTTAAAACCATTGCTGTAAGTAAGATGCTGTCGAAAGCTGCACTTAAGTCTAAGTGCATTATGGAAAGCAAGCATCAAATATCTGTTGCTAGAAATTTGTTAGTTCAGAACCTTAAAGCAGTAGCTCAGAATGAAAATGGGCGGGAGAATTGCTACAAGTGAAGGCAGGCTGTTTCTGGAGGTAATTATTGAACTTTAGCCAAGATAAGTAATTGGACGGTCTATGGATAGCAAAATGATGTCTACGCTGGTCTATGTGCGCTATCTACTCTGTGAGCGGTTGTCGTATATAGTGATCGAGGAAGTCAGTGCTGCTCAAAAGACTATCGAGACCTCATAACTGACTTATAATCTAAAACAACGAATGAGTAGGAAAGATAGTGCTGGAATAATTTTCGTGTTGAGTGCTTGTTCCATTCTATGAAATTTGACGCGACCCTAAATGAACCGATTAGGTAGAGAGACCTGATGCGCCAAAAGATGTTCGAGTTCATAGGGGGGGATTATATTCGGTCGAGAACGTCCAGTGTTCTTCGGTATCTAAGCTCAGTTAACTTTGAACAACAAAATTTCGCTTGATGACGTGCCCAGTCTGACTGGATCAGAACAAAGTTATTAATGCAAAAGTGTTCAAAAATAGCATTGCTTTTGATGTATTTTAAGTAATCCTCGCTATCACCAGATTACTTGTTAGGATCAATCTAAATATAACGTCAAGCTAATGGATTCTGGCTGATTTAGGTTTAGTATTTTGCTACTGATAACAAACAACATACTCAGCCCATTAATCAGGTAGCGGTTTGCGTTTTCTCTTCAACTATATAGTATCGCATTTTAAGTCATTACTGCTGTTTATTAATGTTCATTGGAACATGTTAAATTGAGAATTCCAATCTAAATTGTGTCGGAATATTATTAGCCAAAATCAATGAGTATATATCTCACAGAAGTGAGTGCTAATTGGAGTAAATTGTGAAAATTACCATAGTGGGTACAGGATATGTTGGCCTATCTAATGCAATGTTACTAGCGCAACATCACCAAGTAGTCGCATTAGACGTTATTGAAAAAAAAGTTGAACTTCTTAACCAAAAAATCTCTCCTATTGCTGACGCTGAAATTGAAGGCTTTTTATCAAGTAAGTCGCTCGATTTTGTTGCAACGACTGATAAGACCCTTGCTTACCAAGATGCACGTTTTGTTATAATTGCTACACCAACGGATTATGACCCTGAGACTAACTACTTCAATACGTCCTCAGTTGAGTCGGTTATCAAAGATGTTATAACGCTTAACCCTCAAGCTGTAATGGTCATTAAGTCAACGGTTCCGGTTGGCTATACTGAACGTATAAAGAAGGAGTTTAGGTGTGATAACTTACTGTTCTCTCCTGAGTTTTTAAGAGAAGGAAGCGCCCTTTATGACAACTTGTATCCATCTCGTATTATTGTGGGGGAGCAGAGTGAACGTGCGCAAGAGTTCGCCAATCTGCTAGTTGAAGGTGCTGTAAAAGAGAACATCGATGTACTCCTAACTAACTCGACTGAGGCTGAAGCAGTAAAGCTATTCTCAAATACTTACTTGGCTATGCGTGTGGCTTATTTTAACGAGCTTGATTCTTATGCCGAGGCACATGGTTTGAACACGCGACAGATTATCCAAGGCGTGGGATTAGATCCTAGAATAGGTAGCCATTATAATAACCCTTCGTTTGGTTATGGTGGCTACTGTTTACCTAAAGACACTAAGCAGCTACTAGCTAACTATCAGGATGTTCCTAATAATATTGTTTCTGCGATAGTTGATGCAAACCGTACTAGGAAAGATTTTATTGCTGACTCGATTTTAAAGCGTAACCCTTCAATTGTTGGTATTTATCGTTTAATTATGAAATCTGGCTCGGATAATTTCCGAGCTTCTTCTATTCAAGGCATTATGAAGCGTCTGAAAGCTAAGGGGATTACGGTTATCGTTTATGAGCCTACACTTCAAGATGATGAGTTCTTCCATTCAGAAGTGATGCGAAATCTTGAGGCGTTTAAGGCTAAGTCTGACGTGATTATCTCAAACCGAATGGCGCAAGAACTTTCTGATGTAGTAGATAAAGTTTATACACGTGACCTTTTTGGTTCTGACTAAAGGAATAGTGGCTGAGCAACTACTCCTTATCTCTAACTGCCTTTTTCTGAAAGGTGGAGTATTTTTAGACAAAATTTGTGTTGATATAAAGGATTAAGTAGAATGTCAAAGACAATGATATGTCCAATTTAGCAGTAAGTGTTGAATTAATGTCCACTTTCGCATGATAGATACGTTGATGCCCTTGGCAAAAACTCGTAGTGAATGTTTTTATTTAAACTTATTATACTAACGAATAACTATTTCACTTATTTTATCCAAACAGCGACAGGCAAAGGAGCTGGAGATCGAGTTTAACTCGACGTTCTCCGCAACTTCACAATGCTAACCTTCCTATTTTTGTCTTGAGTATTACTCTGAAATTAAAGACAAAAATAGGGAGCGTTGGCAATGCAACTCATCCACCACGGCGGTAAAAATACAGTCACAGGTTCTTGTCACGAACTCGTGTTTGGTGACCGTTCGATTCTGATTGATTGCGGTATGTTTCAAGGTGCGGATGCGCAGCAACTTACCGAGCCATTTCCTTTAAATAACGTGAAAGCGTTAGTGCTTACTCACGCGCATATAGACCATATAGGGCGCTTGCCTTGGCTTATAACTCAAGAGTTCGATAAACCCATTTACTGCACCAAAGCGACGGCTGAATTAGTGCCTTTGATGCTTGATGATGGGCTCAAAATTCAGCAAGGCCTAACGTTAGAAGCTCGCAAGCCGATTATTGAAGCTATCATTCGTCTGCTTCATCCGGTGGATTATTATCGCTGGATTGATGTCGATACTTTCCGCTGTCGATTTAATCCTGCTGGTCATATCTTAGGCTCTGCGTATTTAGAAGTGGAGTTACCAAATCAGGAACTTGTGGTGTTTTCTGGTGATTTAGGACCAAGCAATACACCGCTATTACCTGATCCTATACCACCTAAGCAAGCAGACTTTCTGGTTATTGAAACAACTTATGGCAATGCCAAACACGAAGGGGTAGAGCACCGGTCCCAGATACTAAAAGAGATCATAGACCGTTCTTTGTCTGATGGTGGCACAATCCTTATTCCCGCGTTTAGTGTCGGTCGAACTCAAGAATTGTTATTCGATATCGAACAATTGATTCATGAGCATCAACTCGATTCTAAACTGCCTATCATTCTTGACTCACCCATGGCACAAAAGGTTACTTTGTCTTATCAAAAATTCAGAAGTCTTTGGGGTGAAGAAGCCAAGCAACGCCTGAAAATGCATCGTCATCCACTCGCGTTTGAACAGTGTATTACGGTTGGCGACCATCAAGCGCATCAAGAACTTGTGAATCGTCTTGTTTCAACAGGGGAACCGGCGATTGTCGTAGCTGCCTCTGGCATGTGCGAGGGCGGGAGAATTATGGATTATCTCAAAGCTCTTTTGCCTGATGAAAGAACCGATGTGATATTTGCAGGGTTCCAGGCTGAAGGGACGCTAGGTAAGTGTATCCAACAAGGAAACAAAACAGTTTGGATTGATGAAGAGGAAGTGTTAGTAAACGCTCACATTCATACTATGTCGGGTTATTCTGCTCATGCAGATAGTGATGACTTACTCAAGTTTATTGAAGGTATACCAGTTAAACCTAAGCAAGTTCATCTCATTCACGGAGAACTCGAATCCAAACAAGCTTTTGCCAATATCCTGCGTTCCAAAGGATACAAAGTTGTTGAGTAAGCTTACCGACTAAATACAAGAATGAACATGATTGCGGATGTATTCCACCACCTCTGCTTCAAACCAATGATTTTTCTTTAACCAAAGAGTGTTGCGAGGTGAAGGGTGTGGAAGTGGTATAAACAGCGGTGCCCATTTTTGCCATTGCTGTACGGTTTCTGTGAGAGTTACGGGTTTATCTTTTAGGTAGTAATTTTGCGCGTACTGACCGATCAGTAAGGTCATTTCTATGTTCGGCAATTCTGCTAGCACTCTTTGATGCCAGAGTGGAGCACATTCTTTTCTTGGTGGTAAGTCGCCACCGCTACCTTTGCCGGGATAGCACAATCCGATTGGCATGATGGCAATTTTCTCAGGGTTATAGAATGTCTCTTTATCTATATCCAGCCAGCTTCTTAGGCGGTTTCCACTAGGGTCATTCCAAGGAATAGATGTCTCGTGTACTTTTACTCCCGGAGCTTGCCCAATGATAAGCAACTTAGCCTTTTTGTTAGCCTGAATAACTGGGTTTGCACCTAAGGGAAGTGAGTGAGCACATACATCACAAGCTCTGATCTCCCTGAGTAGAAGATCTAGCATCAGTAGCCTTTGTCAAAATCAATTCGGTTTTCTAATTGGAAGCCATCTCGCCACAAGCGGTAGTTGTGAGCAAAAATCTCTACTACCTGGTGCGGAAAACTCAATGCTGCGATATGCGGAGTAACGGTTATCCCGTTGTGATTCCAGAAAGGGTGTTCTGGTTTTAGCGGTTCACTGATAAACACATCAAGAAATGCGTGTTCGATATGCCCATTTTCAATTGCGGGAATTAAATCTCCCTCAATCAAAATGGCACCACGACCTACATTAAAGAGCAGAGCATTTGAGCAGTAACGTAGTGTTTTAGCGTTTAGTAGCCCTTTGGTTTCTACGGTATTAGGCAAAGTATTGACGATAATGTCAGCTTGTTTCATGGCATTTTCAAGCTCATTGATATGGTAAGTCTCATGAAACGTCCCTGTTTTTGCTGGAATCCCCGTCGTATTAATCCCTATAACTTTCATGCCAAAGTTTGCGGCTATAGATGAGAGGTGTGAACTTATTGAACCGGTGCCGAGTATCAATATTACCTTTGTATCAATCGATTGATATAAGTGTTGCTCCCAGTGATGTTGTTCTTGCTGTTTTTGATAGTTGGCAAAGTGACGATAATGGCTAATCGCATAGCCTAAGACATACTCGGAAATTTGTTGGCCGAAAATACCTTTAACATTAGTTAACTCATAATCCTGCCGCAGATGAAGAGCCGTTAATGCGTCTATTCCGGCATACGCAGATTGCAGCCATTCCAGTTTAGGAAATTCATCAAGGCACTTCGCTGCCATTGGTGGTGCCGCTAAAAGGATAGAAGCTTCATCTTTGACATCCGTAATAACTAAGTCTTCAAGTTCTAGAGACTCTATGTTTTCACGATAAACATCGTTTTGTTCCGTCAAAATATAAAGCTTGTGAGTGAAATTGTTCATAAGAGCGGCTTTTTTCCCCGTTGGTTATCCAGTACACTTCCGCTGTCAATTTTCCTCAACGGTTGAGTGCTTATGCTCCAAAATCCTGTACAGGTTCGTCTAGAAAAGTTCGAACCTTGGCAACAAATTACCTTCATGGCTTGCTTGTGTGAGCGTATGTACCCTAACTATGCCATGTTTTGTGAAAATACTGAATTTGCAGATGCTCGTGTTTATCGTGACATTCTTGACAGCGTCTGGGAGCAGATGACAGTCAAGACGGCAAAAGTTAACTTTGAACATCAGCTAGAGAAGTTAGAAGAGATCATTCCGAGTTCGGAAGACTTCGATATGTATGCCGTTTACCCAGCGATTGATGCCTGTGTTGCATTGTCTACCTTACTTCATGGCCTGCTCGACCGTGATTACCTGTTTGATAACATGTTAGAGGTGAGCCAGATATCGGTAACTACAGTGGCTCAACTAGAAGAAGCTCAGACGGGCGAAGAAATCACTAACGAAAATCAGAAGCAGAACGAAGCTGTCTGTGCTGAATGGGATGTTCAATGGGCAATTTATCGTCCTCTGCGTGAAGCTGAAGGTCGTGACATCAGCCTAATTAAGGACTTACGCCAAGAGCTGCGTGAAGAGGGTGTAAGTAACATTGGTGTTGCTCTTTGACCATATCTTTTTATAAAGCTTGGTCTTTTTCTGAAAAGTTAGTGCAATTAAAGCACTTCATCTTGGAAGCGTTAGATTTTCGATCGCGAATTTGGGTGATCCGGATTTCTGAATCGAGATTGAAAGATGAGTCGTTCATCATCAATGAAGATAGCTTCCAAGAGCCTTTGCAATGGATGAAACGTCGTCACTATTCGTTGGCTATGCTCGAACAGGTGGAAAATATGAAGCGTTCCCAAGTTCGAACCTTTCAAGTCGGTCAACAAACGCATCGTTTACTTAGAGTCAAATAGAGTAATCTATTTGGCTTTTTGTATTGTATTCCTTGATGCTTAATTCTTATTTATATCACTAAGTTAAATGAACTTAGGTCTCTCGTTTGTGTTAAGCCAGACGCGATGAGCTCTGACTTTGGCTCAAATTGTGAGTTGAAGCTCAGAATATGGTTAAAACTACGTCATTTAGCCCCAAGATGCGTGACAAACCTTTGCCAGACGGGGCGTTTATGCTTTAGAGTGAAGTGAATTCGATAACCTATCAGAAGGGAAAACTAATGAACAAGACCCAATTAATCGACTTTATCGCAGAGAAAGCAGATCTATCTAAAGCTCAAGCTAAAGCTGCTCTTGAAGCGACTCTAGGCGCAGTTGAAGGTGCACTTAAAGATGGTGACCAAGTTCAACTAATTGGTTTTGGTACATTCAAAGTAAATCATCGTGCAGCTCGCACTGGCCGTAACCCAAAAACTGGTGCTGAGATTCAAATCGCTGCAGCAAACGTACCTGCATTCGTAGCAGGTAAAGCACTGAAAGATTCAGTTAAGTAATCTATACTACGCCGAGGTAGTCTTATCTCGGCGTTCTTTTCTATGAAAAAAATTCTTTCCTCTTTCATCACTGCTATCTTAGTTGCGGGATGTTCATCTTCCGTAACGAATTCTAATTTCAACCCAATGAGCCAGTTCTCTGGTGGTCAACGTACCGGAGATGCAACCAGCTATTATTGGTATACCGAAAGTTCATCACAATCTGTATCAGCTTCTGATCATGTGACCTCTGAAACATACGGTTGGTACGAAACTTCATATCGTTGGGACGAAGGAAGCGTTAGAGAAGTGGTCCGCAATGGTGAGCAACTAAAAGATGGTGAGCTTGTGCCGTACACTGCACATGTCCGTTTTAATAAGGACGGCGAAGCAGTATATCAACAGTACCGCGTGAATAAAAAAATCCTTCCTTTAAACGAAGGCCAGCTAGAACGCTATGTTTTAGAAGCGAAAGCCATCAACAAGATAACCAAAGACCAAAACAAGCAAGGTCTTGAATTGATTCAGGGCTTTTGGGATGGTTCGACGTTTGAAAGCTGTAATGGGCTTGATTACAACAAAGTCGAATTTAATCATACGCTTCCTAACTTCGTGATGAGTCGCTTGTCTAGTCTAGATAACTACATTGGTTTTTTGGGCAAAATTCGTAATAATACTGTTTATATCGATGAGTTATTGATTCTTGCCGATGATGATCATGACTGTATCGAAAGACCTAAGTTGATCACTGAATAACGGATTACGTCTAAAAAGATTAAGCAATAAAAAAGACGCTGATTTCTCAGCGCCTTTGTAATCAATTATCAGGTGTGACTTCTTCTACTATTCGCCAGCTTGCTCACGAGCGATAGCTCGGTAGCCGATATCATTACGGTAGAAAACACCATTCCATTGAATTTGTTTCGTTAGCTCGTAAGCACGTTGTTGTGCTTCCGATACTGTGTTGCCTAATGCTGTTGCACAAAGAACACGACCACCATTAGTTACTACGTTACCGTCTTTTTCAGTTGTGCCAGCATGGAAAACTTTCTGACCTTCTACTTCAACGGTTGGCAGGCCAGAAATGACATCACCTTTATTGTAATCACCAGGGTAACCACCGGCTGCAAGCACAATACCGATTGAAGCGCGTGGGTCCCACTTAGATTCCATTTGGTCAAGTTTGCCATCAATAGCAGCTAAACATAGCTCCACCATATCTGATTGCATACGCATCATGATTGGTTGCGTTTCTGGATCTCCAAAACGGCAGTTGTACTCGATAACTTTAGGTGTGCCAGCTGCATCGATCATCAGCCCTGCGTATAGGAAGCCTGTGTACGGGTTACCTTCCGCAGCCATGCCATGTACCGTTGGGTAAATCACTTCTTGCATGATGCGGTCATGGATTTCTTGAGTAACCACTGGCGCAGGAGAGTAAGCGCCCATACCGCCGGTGTTAGGGCCAGTATCTTTGTCGCCTACGCGTTTATGGTCTTGGCTGGTGGCCATAGGTAGAACGTTAACGCCATCAACCATCACGATGAAGCTTGCTTCTTCACCATCAAGGAACTCTTCCACCACAACGCGACTGCCTGCTTCACCAAAAGCATTGCCAGCGAGCATATCTTTGATAGCGTCTTCCGCTTCTTCAAGCGTCATTGCGACGATAACGCCTTTACCTGCAGCAAGACCGTCCGCCTTAACTACAATAGGTGCGCCTTGCTGACGAACGTAAGCCAATGCAGGTTCTATTTCAGTAAAGTTTGCGTATGCTGCCGTTGGAATGTTGTGGCGAGCTAAGAAGTCTTTGGTGAAAGCTTTTGATCCTTCTAGCTGAGCCGCAGCTTGAGTTGGACCAAAAATTGGCAAACCCGCTGCACGGAATGCATCAACGACACCGATAACTAATGGCGCTTCAGGACCAACAATCGTCAAATCAATCGCGTTTTCTTGTGCGAAAGTCACTAGGCTAGCAACATCTTCAACCTGAATAGCAACGTTTTGCAGCTTAGGCTCTAACGCTGTTCCCGCATTACCCGGTGCGATATAGATGTTTTTAACGTTTGGGTTTTGAGCTACTTTCCAACCAAGGGCATGTTCACGACCGCCGGAACCAATAATTAATACATTCATTTTAATATCTCTTGAATTCAACTCCCCTTCATGTGAAGGGGAGAACTAAAAACAAATTTGTTTAGTGGCGGAAATGACGCATGCCAGTAAAGATCATCGCCATGCCGTGTTCATCTGCTGCTGCGATAACTTCGTCATCGCGCATTGAACCACCCGGTTGAATTACGCACTTAATGCCAGCTTCTGCGGCTGCGTCGATACCATCACGGAATGGGAAGAATGCGTCTGAAGCCATTACGCTACCCGCAACTTCAAGACCTTCATCTGCCGCTTTAATACCTGCAATTTTAGCTGAGTATACGCGGCTCATTTGGCCAGCGCCGACACCGATAGTCATGTCGCCTTTTGCGTAAACAATCGCGTTTGATTTCACATACTTCGCAACTTTCCAGCAGAATAGGGCATCTTTTAGCTCTTCTTCTGTTGGTTGACGTTTAGATACCACTTTGAGGTCATCTACAGACACCATGCCTTGATCGCGATCTTGAACCAACAGACCGCCGTTCACGCGTTTCACGTCAAAACCAGTCGTCTTAGTTGACCACTCGCCGCACTCAAGTAGACGCACGTTTTTCTTCGCTGCTACCACTTTAATTGCTTCTGCAGAAACTTTTGGTGCGATGATCACTTCAACGAACTGACGTTCAACAATTGCAGATGCCGTTTCAGCATCTAACTCTTGGTTAAATGCGATGATGCCGCCGAATGCTGATGTAGGGTCTGTTTGGTAAGCGCGGTTGTAAGCTTCTAGGATGTCTTTACCAAGCGCTACACCACATGGGTTCGCGTGTTTTACAATCACGCAAGCTGGTTCTGCGAACTCTTTAACACACTCTAGTGCAGCATCAGTATCTGCAATGTTGTTGTAAGAAAGTGCTTTACCTTGAATTTGTTTCGCTGTGGAAACAGACGCTTCTTGTGGGTTTGCTTCAACATAGAAAGCAGCAGATTGGTGACTGTTTTCACCGTAGCGCATATCTTGCTTCTTCTCGAACTGCATGTTGAAGGTGCGAGGGAACTTAGACTCATCGTCACCCTCTTTATTCTCACCGTAAGATGGAACCATAGTACCGAAGTAGTTAGCGATCATGCCGTCGTATGCCGCTGTGTGTTCGAATGCTGCGATAGCGAGGTCAAAACGAGTAGCAAGAGTCAGAGATTTTTCGTTCGCATCCATTTCAGCAATAACGCGGTCGTAATCTGAAGCATTGACTACGATAGTGACATCTTTATGGTTTTTCGCTGCAGAACGAACCATTGTTGGGCCGCCGATATCGATGTTTTCAACAGCATCTTCCAGCGTACAACCTTCTTTCGCTACTGTTTCAGCGAATGGGTAAAGGTTAACAACGACCATATCGATAGGGTTGATGCCGTGTGTTGCCATGATTTCATCATCTTGGCCACGACGGCCCAATACGCCACCATGAACTTTTGGGTGTAACGTTTTTACACGCCCGTCCATCATTTCCGGGAAACCGGTGTAGTCTGAAACTTCAGTTACAGCAATACCTTTCTCAGCAAGAAGGCGAGCTGTACCGCCAGTAGATAGGATATCGACACCGCGCTGTGCTAGCGCTTGGGCGAACTCAACGATGCCAGTTTTATCTGAAACACTGATCAGTGCGCGGCGAATTGGACGAGCGTTATTCATGCTTCCATTTTCCTTTAATTCATGGAGTTGATACGAAAGATGTTTGCCAAAATTGTTCATGGGTGATGGCTGAGCATCACAGTTTGGTCAGTTTTGGTAAAGACCCTATATCAATATCAACGAGGTTCCAAGATTTCGGATGGCGCGTATTCTAACCAATTTATTACAAAAGATCTCGCGCAATCGTTTGGCATGGGGAAAATAATATCTAAAAACAGGTTTTTCAAGAGAAAAAAGTAACAAGAGCTTAAATAAAGCAGTTTAATAATACAGTTGATGCTGAACGAATAGATAAACACTAAGGATAGAAAAAGGGTGAGTTTGAAGAAAAATGGCTAGAGAAGGTACAGCGAAGGTAATAGGGCAGATGTGGTAGTTTTTGTGTGGGCAAACAACAAAAAAGCTCAACTATTTCTAGTTGAGCTTTTCAAATTCAATCAGTTAGAACTTTGTATTAGTTCATACCATATTTTTTAAGTTTCTTGCGAAGAGTACCGCGGTTGATACCCATCATAGTTGCTGCGCGAGTTTGGTTACCGCGAGTGTACTGCATGATTGTATCTAGTAGTGGCTGTTCAACTTCCGCTAGAACTAACTCGTATAGTTCTGTCACTTCTTGGCCATTTAACTGAGCAAGATAGTTTTTAAGAGATGCTTTAACGGAATCACGTAGTGGCTTTTGCGTGATTTGGTCTTGTGAAGTTACTGTAGTTACTGTTAAAGCTTCTGAAGTCAGATTTTGTTCGAACATATTCGGTCTAGCTCTTCTCTTAATTATGATGATGCAACGTTACCCGCGCGGGTATGCTTGGGTATTATCAAAATAACCTTCAAGCGCTTCTAATTGCAGCGGTGCTGCCTCTATGGCGTTGAAGGTACGGCGAAACTCACTCGCTTCTTCATGTTCTTTTAGATACCAACCCACGTGCTTACGCGCGATTCGTGGACCTAAATACTCTCCATAGAAACCATGCAGAGCTGTCACATGACCCAGCATAATGCTTTTCACTTCCTCAAGAGGAAGCTCAGGCATTGTGGTGCCGTTTTGTAAATAGTGTTGGATTTCTTGGAAAATCCACGGACGGCCTTGGGCAGGGCGTCCAATCATTAAAGCGTCAGCGCCTGTGTACTCAAGCACATATTTAGCTTTCTCCGGAGAATCGATATCACCGTTAGCGATAACCGGAATATTGATTGCCTCTTTCGCCGCTTTAATGCTGTCGTATTCGGCCTCACCTTTGTACATACAAGCTCGCGTTCTCCCATGGAGTGCTAATGCTTGTATGCCGCAGTTTTCGGCTAATTGAGCGATATAGACACAGTTTTTGTTGTCTGTATCCCAGCCAGTACGGGTTTTGAGTGTCACAGGGACATCCACTGCATCTACTACTGTTTTTAAGATCTCTTCGATGAGGTCTGGAAAACGAAGTAGAGCAGAGCCGGCTAGCTTCTTATTCACTTTTTTTGCTGGACAACCCATGTTGATGTCGATGATTTGTGCACCGTTTTCAACACTGAATTGAGCAGCATCTGCCATTAGCTGTGGATCACTGCCCGCAATTTGTACCGAACGAATGCCCGATTCGCCTTCGTGTACCATACGGTTTTTTGATTTCTCGGTTCCCCACAATGCAGGATTAGAAGACATCATTTCACTGACTGCCATTCCTGCACCGTACTGAAGACACAACTCGCGAAATGGTCTGTCCGTGACACCCGCCATTGGGGCGACGATAAGATTGTTTTCGAGTTGATAGTTTCCGATCTTCAAAATGTCTTCACAGCTTATTTTTAGGTCAATCGACCAGTAGCAAGGGCGCGCATTTTACGCATTTTTTTACTGCGTGAAAAGACTAATATTTGAGCATTTACAATTTGTTTTTGTAAATAGCCCAATTTTCAATCAATTACGCTTTTACCTTGTAATTAGAAACTGCAACATTGCTTTGTATCTATAACGTTGGCGTCGTTTCACACCTGTTTCTAAGATGTTTCAACAGGCATGAGATCACTTTTTTCTCTCTGTTGCAGTTACCTATCTCTTATCACAAACCAGCTTGTTAGCTGAGTTTTTGCCCAGAGATGCGACACCATTCGTTCTTTTCAACAATTGGGTCTACTTGTAGTTCATCGCGATAGTAGTTCGCTACATCTTCAGCTTGGGTATCCAGTACGCCTGACATAGCAAGTTTGCCACCTGGCTTCATAAGACCTTTGATGATTCCAGAAAGTTCACGTAGTGGGCCTGCAAGAATGTTTGCTACGACAACATCAGCTACTAGGCCTTCAGGTTGGTCTTGAGGAAGGTATACTTCGATTTGGTCTTCAACGCCGTTACGGCCAGCGTTATCTTTCGATGCAAGCAGAGCTTGTGGATCGATGTCGATGCCGATAACTTTTGCTGCGCCTAATTTGATCGCTGCGATCGCTAAAATACCTGATCCACAACCAAAATCGATGACGGTTTTACCGCTTAGGTCAAGAGACTCTAACCACTCAAGGCACAGCGCCGTCGTTGGGTGAGTACCTGTACCGAATGCAAGACCAGGGTCGAGCATTACGTTCACTGCACTTGGATCTGGAACATCACGCCAGCTTGGACAAATCCAAAGACGTTCGCCGAACTTCATTGGGTGGAAGTTATCCATCCATTCGCGTTCCCAATCTTTGTCTTCAATTTGCTCGACTTTATGCGCAAAGCCTTCTGGAAGAAGCTGGCTGTCGCGAATTTGGCTGATTATTAGTGCAGTATCGACTTCAGCATCGTAGAGAGCTAATACGTCTGTATCTCCCCATAAGCGAGTTTCGCCCGGTAGTGGTTCAAATACAGGTGTATCTTTTGCGTCTAGGAAAGTGACGGATAACGCACCCGTTTCTTCCATTAGCATGTCGCTAATTTGTTCAGCGTTTTCATTGGTCGCGTTAAGCTTTATTTGAATCCAAGGCATGTGATTGCTCTCTTCGTTCTTGGTTCTAGTACTTGGTACTAGCTCTTGGTATTAGATAATGGCGCAGAGTTTACCCCTGTGCTTAAGGTGCTGCAACTTTGTTCGTTAATGACGGCTATCACAAAAAATAAAGTCACAGAAATAAAAATGCCCACCGAAGTGGGCATTTCTTAAATCAGCATCGATTATGCTTTGTTCAAACCTAGTTTTTTCTCTAGGTAATGAATGTTCGCACCACCATGTTGGAAGTTCTCATCCTTCATGATTTCTTGTTGTAGAGGTACGTTAGTCTTAATACCTTCTACAATCATTTCATTCAGTGCGTTACGCATACGTGCAATCGCTACATCACGGTTCTCACCGAAAGTGATCAGTTTACCGATCATTGAATCGTAGTGAGGTGGAACTGTGTAACCTGAGTAGATATGCGATTCCCAACGAACACCCATACCGCCAGGAGTATGCAGACGTGTAATCTTACCTGGGCTTGGTAGGAAGCGTACTGGGTCTTCCGCGTTGATACGACATTCAACTGCATGGCCGCGGATCTTGATGTCACTTTGAGTAAATGACAGTGGTTGACCAGCTGCAATACGAAGTTGCTCTTTAATCAAGTCTACGCCGGTAACCATTTCAGTTACTGGGTGTTCAACCTGAATACGAGTGTTCATCTCAATGAAGTAGAATTCGCCATTTTCGTATAGGAACTCGAACGTACCTGCACCGCGGTAACCGATCTCGATACATGCACGAGTACAACGTTCACCGATGTACTTACGCATCTCTTCAGTAATGCCAGGTGCTGGAGCTTCTTCAACCACTTTCTGGTGACGACGCTGCATTGAACAGTCACGCTCACCTAGGTGAATTGCGTTACCTTGGCCATCAGCAAGTACCTGAACTTCGACGTGACGTGGGTTCTCTAGGAATTTTTCCATGTAAACCATGTCGTTGTTGAACGCTGCTTTTGCTTCTGCACGAGTCATGCTGATTGAATTAATCAGATCTTTTTCAGAACGAACAACGCGCATACCACGACCGCCGCCGCCGCCAGATGCTTTGATAATTACTGGGTAGCCGATGCGTTTAGCGTGAGCTTTGTTCTTCGCTTCGTCATTGTCCAGTGGACCATCAGAACCCGGTACACATGGTACGCCAGCTTTCTTCATTGAGTTGATTGCTGAAACTTTGTCACCCATTAGGCGAATAGTTTCTGCTTTCGGACCTACGAAAATGAAGCCGCTTTTCTCTACCTGTTCAGCAAAGTCTGCGTTCTCAGATAG
Organism: Vibrio sp. HM8-C; assembly: GCF_058630515.1. NCBI lineage: Bacteria > Pseudomonadati > Pseudomonadota > Gammaproteobacteria > Vibrionales > Vibrionaceae > Vibrio > Vibrio sp. HM8-C. Next base: position 21,398 of record NZ_JBMMKS010000009.1, on the reverse strand, counting down.
GAAGCCGTATCCAGGGTGGATCGCCACTGCACCAGTCACTTCTGCAGCAGAAATGATGCGAGGAATGTTTAGGTAACTTTCCATGCTTGATGCTGGACCGATACAGATAGACTCATCTGCAAGCAGCACATGTTTTAGATCGCGGTCAGCTGTAGAGTGTACAGCAACCGTTTTGATCCCTAATTCTTTACACGCGCGAAGAATACGAAGTGCAATTTCACCTCGGTTCGCGATGACTACTTTATCTAACATAGAAAAGGCCTCTATTATTCGATAACAACAAGTGGTTGGTCGAATTCTACAGGCTGACCGTCTTCTAGTAGGATTGCAGTAACAACACCAGATTTGTCTGATTCGATTTGGTTCATCATTTTCATCGCTTCAACGATACATAGAGTATCGCCAACAGACACTTTTTGACCCACTTCGATGAATGGTTTTGAGTCTGGACTTGGAGAGCGGTAGAAAGTACCAACCATTGGAGAAAGAACTTTGTGGCCTGCTGGTACGCTTGGCTCTGCCGCTGCAACTGGTGCTGCTGTAACAGGCGCTGCTACTGGAGCTGGAGCTGCAACAGGTGCTGGTGCTGCGTAGTGAATTGGTGCTGGAGCAGGAACACCGTGACGACTGATTCGTACTGACTCTTCGCCTTCAGAAATTTCTAGCTCAGCGATGCCTGATTCTTCAACTAACTCGATTAGCTTCTTGATTTTACGAATATCCATTGTTTCTTTTCTCTTTTATCTTGTTGAGTAAGACAGTCCTTTCGGACTGCAGAGTGTTTGGTTACTTTGCCTGCAAAGTTTTAATGGCAGCAGACAGAGCAAATTCATAACCTTGCGCACCTAAACCACAAATCACTCCTTGTGCTTTATCAGACAGGTAAGAGTGGTGGCGGAATGGCTCGCGAGCATGCACGTTCGACAGGTGTACTTCGATAAACGGAATAGCCACGCCGAGTAAAGCATCACGAATAGCGACGCTGGTGTGCGTAAATGCTGCTGGGTTGATAATAATGAAATCCACATTTCCATGAGCTTGGTGAATTGCTTCAATAAGTTCATATTCGCGGTTGGATTGAAGATGTTCTAACTCAACACCTGCTTTTTCTGCATTTTCACGTAAGGTCGCGACAATGTGTTCTAAGGTGTTAGAACCATAATGTGTCGGCTCACGTAAACCTAATAAGTTTAGGTTTGGACCGTTTAAGACAAGAATGCGTAATTTGGCAGCCATTGTGTCGCTATCTTCCTCTAATGTGGAGCGAATCGGAAATTCTCGGGAATCTTCTCGTATTCGACACTATTTTTTGTCAAAAATTCGTAGAAATTTTTAAATTGACCAAGATTATAGCCAATTCACAGCAAATGGCAGCAAATTACTGGTCTTATCACTTTTATTTAATATTTGAGTATAGATGAAATGGGAGGAATGGCACATTGTGAACCAATCCTTAAGCATTTCATTCTTTAGTGGGTAAGCCAATATCGGATTTCTCTGATAATTCAAAAAATTGTTGTTAATCTGATATTCAAGACTCAATCAGAAACTATAGTTTATGAATTAAGCTTTAACGAGTGTGTTAACACTCGAGTCAGTGGTGGAATCGAAGAGCTTGCTTGATATATGGATTTAGGTACAAGTATCAACAGTTTCTTCGTAATAAGGTGATTAAAAAATGAAGATAGCTCCATTTATAGCAATAACGTCGTTATGTTTGGCTGGTTCAGTTTATGCGGCTCCAAGTAAAGATATTAAAGACAATGAATCGAAGTTAGCCGATGACCCAACTAAGGTTGTCACCAAAGTGGGTATCTCTTATGCCAATAACTACGATTTTGATGATTCTAATGTCTCTTTTTCAGGTTCTTTAGCGTTCGATCCTGCGAGAAAGATTAACGTTCGCCTTAATTCAGATGCGAGTGAATGGCGTGTTGGTGGCTCTTGGTTGTTTCCGGTTGGTATCTTGAACTTTAACTTTGGTAAGAATGAGTACACCAACGGTGCAAACCAGACTAACTATAGTGTTGGTACCTTTATCCCACTAAGTGTATTTGGTATCGAACCTCTAGGTGTTCAGTTGTTCCCGATGGCGGGTTATACCTATAACGACGGTGAATCGCCTCGTTGTAATGGTTCCGGTGCATGTTCTGATGTTGCTTTCGTTGGTACACCAAGTGCTGAAAATGGTTTCTATATGGCGGACTCTGCAGGAAGCAGTGGCTATGTCGGTGCTTTTGGTTTGAAACCGTTATCGCAAGAAGTGACATTAATGGGTTTTGCTGCGGGTACTTATGGTTCAGAGAATGATGAAGGTGAAAACTACAAAGGTTTCTTCCTTGGTGGTGGTGTGAGTTATTTGGCAAACAAGAACCACTCATTCAGTTTGATGACGTTTATGATGGACAACAATACTTACTTAGATGATCCAGATAAACGTGTGATTGCTTCTTACACTTATCAGTTCGATTAATTGCGAACTTGACGTTGCTGAGTTGAGATAAGAAAAAGCCCCAATTACGTATTGGGGCTTTCTGCTTTTAGAGTTTCTTTGATTATACGTAGAGTGCCTTCGATTATACGAGCTCAGCTTTCTCAGCGATGAGTTTATCCACTACGCTTGGATCAGCTAGGGTAGAAGTATCACCTAAGTTACCAGTATCACCGGTTGCAATCTTACGTAGAATACGACGCATGATTTTACCTGAACGTGTTTTAGGTAGAGCATCAGTCCAGTGCAGTACATCTGGCGTTGCGATAGGACCAATTTCTTTACGTACCCAGTTTTTCACTTCTTTATGTAATTCGGCGCTTGGATAAACACCGTCATTCAAAGTAATGTATGCGTAAATTGCTTGTCCTTTAATGTCATGAGGTACACCAACAACAGCCGCTTCGGCAATTTTATCGAATGCAACCAGAGCGGATTCGATTTCTGCGGTACCCATACGGTGGCCAGATACGTTTAGTACGTCGTCCACTCGACCAGTGATCCAGTAGTAACCATCTTCATCACGACGAGCACCGTCACCGGTAAAGTACATGCCTTTAAAGGTTGAGAAGTACGTTTGCTCGAAACGCTCATGGTCACCATAAACCGTACGCATTTGACCTGGCCAAGAGTCGAGAATAACAAGGTTACCCTCAGCTGCTCCGTCAACGATTTCACCCATGTTATCAACCAGTGCTGGTTGAACACCGAAGAAAGGACGAGTAGCAGAGCCCGGTTTCAAATCGGTCGCACCTGGTAGTGGAGTAATCAAGATGCCACCAGTCTCAGTTTGCCACCATGTATCGACAATAGGAGATCTCTCGTTACCAATGGTTTTGTAATACCACTCCCAAGCTTCAGGGTTAATCGGCTCACCTACTGAACCCATGATACGTAAGCTGTCACGAGAGGTTTCTTTTACCGCTTCGTCACCTTTTGCCATCAGAGCACGAATCGCCGTTGGCGCAGTGTAGAGAATATTCACTTTGTGCTTATCAACCACTTGGCTCATGCGGTTGGTATCTGGGTAGTTAGGCACACCTTCAAACAGAATGGTTTTCGCACCGTTCGCCAGTGGTCCGTAAATCAAGTATGTGTGACCAGTAATCCAACCCACATCTGCCGTACACCAGAAGGTCTCGCCCGGTTGGTAATCGAATACGTATTTAAATGTCATGGTTGCGTATACAAGGTATCCGCCAGTGGTGTGCAATACACCTTTTGGTTTACCCGTTGAACCCGACGTGTAAAGGATGAATAGAGGATCTTCCGCTTTCATCTCTTCAGGTGGACAGTCTGCAGATACTTTAGCGGTTGCTTCGTGCCACCAAACGTCACGATGCTCATGCCACGCCACTTCGCCGCCAGTACGTTTAAATACAATAACTTTGTTGATGTTTTTGATTTCAGGATTGGTCAGTGCTTCATCGACGTTTTTCTTCAACGGAACTGCGCGACCACCACGAACACCTTCATCGGCAGTGATGACCAGTTTCGCGTTTGAGTCAATGATACGACCTGACAGAGCTTCTGGAGAGAAGCCGCCGAATACCACAGTGTGCACAGCGCCGATACGTGTACAGGCAAGCATTGCTATCGCTGCTTCTGGAACCATTGGCATGTATAGACAAACTACATCACCTTTACGAATACCTTGTTCTTTCATTGCGTTTGAGAAGCGACAGACCTGCTCATGCAACTGCTTAAAAGTAAGAGTCTTGTCTTCCTCAGGGTTGTCACCTTCCCAGATGATCGCAACATCGTCACCGCGCTTGGCAAGATGACGGTCGATACAGTTAGCAGAAACGTTTAGCGTGCCGTCTTCAAACCAGCGAATGTCTACATGCCCAGTGTCGAAAGAGGTCTGTTTCACTTTAGTGAATGGCTTAATCCAATCCACAATCTTACCGTGTTCGCTCCAGAATCCTTCTGGATCTGTCACTGACTGCTGGTACATGGCTAGGTAAGTTTCATTATCCGCATGCGTGTGAGATTTAATATTTTCTTTTACCGGATAAATGTGGGCTTCACTCATTACAAATTCTCCTTGTGAATACTGCAATCACCTTGATGGCGTTTAAAACGTCCAACGAGGAAACTCGTTATGCCTATAACTCTTAGTCACATAGGGAAGTTTCACAATTAGACTTTAGGATAAATGCGCTCTCATTTGATGATGAATAAACCTACTTTGGCTTGTTTTAATTGGGAGTCACGGTGAGAGCTAGACTTTAGTGATAGGAGGATGTGAACTTAGGTAAGTCACCTTGAGTGAGACGAACAAAAACCAATGCGGCTGAAATGGCATCTTGCAGTGCGTCGTGTTTGTCTTGAAGAGGTAAATCGAGGTGTCGACAAATAGAATCCAAACTCAAATCTATATAAGCATTGGGCAGGTGGCGTTCGAGTTTGTCGTGGTATATCTGGCTTACCTCAATCAGTGAGTTTGGTAATGGAAACCCAAGCTGCTTTCGGCATGCGATGTCTAAGATTTTTTTATCGTAGCGGATGTGATAGCCAACCAGAGGTCGGTTACCGATAAAATCAATCAGCTGCGTTAGCGCTTCTTTTTCTGAAATCCCGTCGATTAAGTCTTGGTGACGCATACGGTGAATACGAACCGAATTGGAATCCAGCGATTGAGGGGCTCTAAGGCGGACCTCAAAAGGCTGACTGGTGATGATCCGATTATCAATGATTTTGGTTGCCGCTATGGTCACAAGCTCCGCTCTGTTTGGGTCTAAGCTAGTGGTCTCGCAATCAAGTGAGACATACTCATTACCACTGTTCGGTTCAAACAGTGGTTGGTAGCTAGAGCCTTTTAGTTTGTGGCGCCAATAGCGTCGACTTATCCAATTCATACACACCTTTAATCTCGGAACTGCCTAATCTCGTATCTGCCCTAGTCTCTGATTTGCCTAATCTCGTATTTGGTAATGATAGCCAAGCCATTGTTTGAATTTTTTAACCACATGCAGACTGTGTCTGAGTAGGTCTCTTTCGGTACGATCCAACAGTTTAATATCGATGTTGTTGCTGCCTTTCTGATCGCCGTTTTGCTGGTTTCCTAATTGCTGAGCAAGGCGGAGCTTAAAGAATTGTTTAAGTGCTTCGCTGAGGTTATCACCGGTCTGTTTCTCCAAAACACGTCGTTTAACCAGTTCGTTGATACGGTCGAAAGTGTTATTTGGCTCTATCATGTGCTCTAAGCTCAAGGCTCGAATGCCATGCACAATAGGAAAAATGCCGCCTTGTTTTATATCCAAGCCAGTTTTGGAATTCTTCACATTGCCGAACAGAGTAAGAGGAACAGAGAAGTTCAGAGCGGGGCGGGTGAACTCTGTCAGAATCAGTTCTTGATCTGCCATTAAGTGACTTAAGTGCGCTTTGACTGGAGCAAGCAGCGATTTATTACCTGCAATCGCGTGAGCATCTGCCATGATGGCAATATCCATCACTTGCTCTGGCTTCGCGTTATTCACCCAACTACTGAGCATTTTTTTCCATTGAGATTGGCTCTTCACCCACTTAGGGTTGTTGACCATCACTTTGCCCGGACACAAGGGATAACCAAGTTGCAGCAAGGTATGAGTCAGTTCGTGCATGACGTTCTCGCACTGGTGCCATTCCAATCCGTCTTTGATGATTAAAGCGTTGTCTTGATCGGTTTTGAGTATCTGTTCGCCACGTCCTTCCGAGCCTAATACGATAAAACAACAGTGATCATGCAGTGCTGGTGGCACCACCAATTCAAAGGCTTTTTCTATGATTTGTTCGTTGACCGCAGAAATTAGCTCCATGATGAAACGGGTACGAACCCCTCGGCTAAGTAGACTTTCAATTAGTTCTATCTGCTTGTTGGATGCCAGTGACAGCTCTTCTACGCTGGATGCTCTTGCAATCGCTAACGTCAGTACATGCGAGTGGGTGGAGAAGGTGCTTAGGATCTGCGTCATATCGAGCATGCCTATGGCATTGTTGCCATCGCACACCATCACTCGTTTAACGCGGTTTCGCGTCATCATCACCATGGCATTAAATAGAAAATCCCCGTCATCTACGTGCATCACAGGGAAGGTCGCGATTTTTCCGACCTGTGTATCAAGCGGGTGTTCATCCAACATCACCGCATGCAGCATATTGGTTCGAGTGACAATGGCATACGGGTGATGAGTCGAGTCAATCAGGCGAATGTCACTATCCGCAAGCTTAACCAAAGCAGCATCCACACCGCTTTCTTTCATCTGCATTGTAACGGCTTTTAAGGATTGCTCAGGAGTGACAATCATTGGCGGAGAGTAGATGGAGTTGTCCACTTTGGTCAGAATGAATTCTGCGATATTTTTCTGCTGCTGAGCTGCTTCTATCAGTTCTTGTCTTTTGGCTAAGTTGTTATCGAAGTAAGCGGCAAACTGCCCGTTTTCAGAATAGAGAGAAAGGAAGACCTCTCTCGGAATGAGGTAAGAAAGCGTATCTTCTAGTGCTATGTATTGATGACGAGTATGTTCTTCAAATAGGGCGCGTACATCAAACATGTCATCATTCGCGTAATGGGCGAATATCTCTTTGCCTGTTGGCGAGCGTTCTTCGACTGTGCCTTTAATTAGCACGTGCAGATGAGTACTAGTTTGTCCGCTTTTCAGCAGAGTGGCACCTAATCGGTAATAAGCTACGTCTAAGGAAGCGCGCAGTTTTTTCTGTTGATCAGAGGTCAAACGATCAAAGGGTGGAGATTGCATGTTGAATTTATCAGGCATATACCCTTCCTATTTGCAGGCGCAGTCTGCTTGTTTCAGTTGCAGTTAATCTTGTTATTGGTGTTGCCAATCTTGCAGATGTCATCGTTATTGCAACAACACTAGCTTTGACTGCGGCGACAGAAGTTCACCAGAGAGAAATATCTAGCTTAAGTGTGACAAATTTCTTTCTACCCTCCAGACGACTTTGGTCTAATGGCACCGTTTTGTGCACAATGAAAGTTGTGATAGGGGAAACAGTTCGTTTAACAAAGTTCCCTTTTTCGCGGGCGTGACTCATTGCATAATGGCGGCGTTTATTTCTCTCATGCTGTTTAGGATATCTAATGTTTAAGCCCTCTCCCTACGGATGGATTTCCCAATACTTTTTCGGCTTTTTCTTCGCTTATGGTGTCTATCTACCGTTTTGGGCGCTGTGGTTTGAAGGGCAAGGTGTGCCTGCCAGCGACATTGGTATCCTAGTTGGGATTGGTTTTGCTACCCGCTGTGTAGCGAACTTAGTTATTACGCCGCGTATCCATAAAGTGGAACATCTGCTGCCAGCACTGCGTTGGGTGACGTTAGCACTGATGCTGTTTATCGCTTTCCACTTTTTTACCGGTGGCAGTTTCTGGTTACTCGCGTTAGCGACTGTTCTATTCAATATGGTGTGTGGACCAGTATTACCGTTGTCTGACTCGGTGGCTAACCACTATGCCAAACGTAACATGCTGGATTACGGTCGCACTCGTTTGTGGGGCTCGATTGCCTTTATTGCCGGCTCTACGGTTGTGGGTTACCTGATTGTACTGTACGGCTCAGACATGATCGTTTACACCGCATTTTTTGGGGCATTTGTTACTCTGCTAATTAGTCTGCGTAACCCTTCCGCTATGCCAGTGACCGAAAATCATGAGCATAAAATTCGTCCCAAACTCACAGAATTACTTCGTGAATGGCCGGTAATTAAGTTCCTACTACTGGTTGCCCTTATCCAAGGCAGCCACGCGGCGTATTACAGTTTTAGTTCTATCCACTGGCGTGCCGCAGGCCACTCGGAAGACATCATCGGCTACTTGTGGAGCTTAGGTGTGGTCTCCGAAATTCTGATATTTGCCATCAGTAAACGTGTATTTTCCAAGTGGAATATCCGCACTCTATTTGTGATTTCAGCACTAGGGGTAATCGCTCGTTGGGGTTTAACGGCGTCAACCACGGCACTGGTAGCCTTGGTGGCGATTCAGTCTTTGCATGGTGTGACCTTCGCTTTGGCTCATATTGCGACCATTAAATACATTCAACATGCACCGCAACACAAAATGGTTGCTTTACAGGCACTCTACAATGCCATTCCGCTTGGTGCTGTCATCGCGATGATGACGACTTTGAGCGGTTGGGGTTACGAAAGCTGGGGTGCAGGCGTGTTCTGGGGAATGGCGCTGATGGGCGTTCTGGCGTTGTTCGTCAAAGTGGAATTGCTTCCATCACAAGTTAAAGATGTTTCGATCAATAAAGCGGAGCCTGAAGCACAAAATTAACCCAACCAGATTGAGTTAAAATTCCATACCTGTTTAATAAAGCTTCTATTAAAGAAGCTTTATTTCTTTATAGCCGCAAAGACGGTTTTAGAACATTCAGAGATTTCACAGGGAATAGGGAAGTCGGATGCAGGGTTGGTTGGTGGTTCCAGTCTCGCTCGCTTATTTAGGCGTGCTGTTTCTCATTGCATGGTATGGCGATCGCCAGACACGTTGGCTGGCGAAATGGCGCCCTTGGATATACAGCTTATCTATCGCGGTTTACTGCACTTCATGGACGTTCTACGGTACGGTTGGTCAAGCCAGTCAAAACCCGTGGTCATTTTTACCGATTTATATTGCCCCTATTATTGTCTTCACCCTTGGCTGGCGAATACTGGCTCGTCTAATTCTGATCGCTAAGCGCGAGCACATTACTTCTATCGCAGACTTCATTGCAGCGCGTTATGGAAAATCACAAGGTTTAGCTGTTGCTGTCACTCTGATTGCAGTGGCAGGAATTCTGCCTTACATCGCTTTGCAATTGCGTGGTATTACGATGGGGCTGAATATTATTGCCCCTGATCTCGGAACTCAACTAGGGTATCAGGACGACAATGTTTCTTGGTTTGTCGTTCTAGCCTTAGCTTTATTCACCATGTTGTTTGGTACTCGCCACATCGATAACACCGAGCATCACCGTGGGATGATGATGGCGATTGCTTTTGAGTCCATCGTCAAGCTGGTTGCGTTTCTTGTGGTCGGCATGTTCATTCTCTATCTTGCGTTGAGCGAGCAAGATGTTGCGCTGTTGGACGTCGCGCGGGAAACCTATCAGGCGCCAAACTGGCCGACGCTGCTAGTGCACACCATTTTGACCATGATAGCTATCATCTGTCTGCCACGTCAGTTTCATACTATGGTGGTAGAAAATGAGCGTGCGCAAGACTTACATACCGCGCGCTGGCTATTCCCTTCCTATCTAACTTTGATGGGGATTTTTGTCTTACCTATCGCTTGGGTTGGGCAGAGCTTATTAAGTGGTACGCCGCCGGACACCTTTGTGATTAGTGTTCCCGTTGCGGTTGGAGCAAATGACATTGCTTTATTGGCGTTTCTAGGTGGCACTTCCGCTGCGTCAGGCATGGTGATTGTTTCCACCATTGCCTTGGCGATCATGGCATCCAATGATTTGGTGATGCCTTTACTGCTGCGCCGCATGCGCTTATCACAAAGAAATCACCGCCATTTTTCTGGTCTGCTGGTGATTATTCGCCGCACTTTGATCTTGCTGTTATTGCTCGGCGCATGGGGCTTTTATCTGGTTCTCGATACCATTCCGTCTCTGTCGGCGATTGGTTTCTTATCGTTCTCCGCTATTACTCAATTTGCCCCAGCGCTGATTGGCGGTATGTACTGGCGGGAGGGAAATCGCAAAGGCGTATACGTTGGTTTGTTGGTGGGTTTCACCTTATGGCTGATTACTCTGATGAGCGCCACCAATATGTTGGCGGGCGACCATGAAAGTAACGTGCTGCTGTGGGTGATCACTCCACCTGAGTTTCTCGGCAATATGGGACTAGAAAGTTCTGACTGGGGCATGCTGCTCAGCGTTACTTTGAATACCATTTGCTATGTGGTGATTTCTATTGCGACGCGTTCAAGTTTAAGCGAACGGCTACAGTCGGCATCTTTCGTTGGCACGCCATTACCGGAAAACGAAAATATCAGTTTGTACCAAAGCCGAGTCACGGTTGCGGAGCTCGAAATGCTGGCCTCGCGTTTTGTCGGACGACAACGTGTACGCGCTGCCTTTGGTCAGTATTGGGATCAACAACGTGAAACCTTGATGCCGAATCAGCAAGCGCCAGCAACATTGATTCGTCACACTGAGCGTGTTTTGGCTGGTGTGTTTGGGGCATCTTCAGCCAAGTTAGTGCTTACTTCTGCTCTGCAAGGTCGCAATATGCAGTTGGAAGAGGTAGCGACTATCGTTGATGAGGCCTCCGAGCTTTATGACTTCACCCGAGGTTTATTGCAAGGGGCGATAGAACATATTGGTCAGGGCATTGCGGTAGTGGATAAACAGCTCAGGCTGGTGGCTTGGAACCAAAGATATCTAGAGCTGTTTGATTTTCCTCCGGGACTTATTCAAGTTGGTAGACCAATAGCGGATGTCATCCGTCATAACGCTCAACAAGGTTTGTGTGGTCCCGGTGATCCAGAAGAACATGTTCGCCGACGGGTATATCACTTAGAGCAGGGGACGCGGCACACCTCTTCGCGTATTCGCCCTGATGGCCGCGTAATAGAAGTGCAAGGTAACCCTATGCCGGGCGGCGGGTTTGTAATGAGTTTTACAGATATCACGGTTTTCCGAGATGCGGAACGCACACTGCAAGAAGCCAATGAAAACTTGGAAGAGCGAGTATTAGAACGAACTCGTGAATTGGAAACTCTGAATAAGAAACTGGTGTCTGCGACTCAGCGCTCCGATCAAGAGTCGCAATCTAAGTCGCGTTTTTTAGCGGCGGTAAGTCATGACTTAATGCAACCACTGAACGCGGCGAGGCTGTTTGCTTCGTCTCTATCTGAAGTGGCTCAAGAAGAGGAATCTAAGCGGCTATCTCGCCATATTGAAAGTGCGCTGAGCGCTGCGGAAGATTTGATTGGTGACCTGCTGGATATTTCCCGTTTGGAGTCTGGCAAACTCGAAGTGAATTTGCAGAGCTTTAAAGTGAATGATGTGCTTGCGAACTTAAAAGCAGAATTCGAAGCTTTGGCACGTCAGCAAGGCATTAACTTCAGCACGGTTCCATCGTCACTCTATGTCCACTCTGACCCTAAATTGCTGCGCCGTGTGATTCAGAACTTTTTAACTAACGCTTTCCGTTACAACCCGAAAGGAAAGGTTGTTCTTGGTGTGAGAAGAGTCGCGGGCAAAGTTCGTATTGATGTCTGGGACAACGGTATCGGTATTGAAGAAGATAAACAGCAAGAGATCTTTGAAGAGTTTAACCGAGGTAGCCAAGTTCGTTCTGACCAAGGTTTGGGGCTAGGACTTGCTATATCGAAAGGGATAGCCTTTGTGCTTGGGCATGAGATATCAATGCGTTCTTGGCCGGATCAAGGTAGTGTTTTCTCACTGACACTAGATAAAGCCGAAGCCGCTCAGGTTGTGCCACAAAAAGCCGTGGTACTTGAAGCGGTGCATGATTTAGCACACCTGCGCGTACTGTGTGTTGATAATGAGAAAGACATTTTAGTTGGTATGCAAACTTTGCTTGAACGTTGGGGATGTGAGGTAAAAACAGCACTGGATATCAAACAGAGTATGAAAGCTTTGGATAATCAGTGGATCCCAGATGTGATTTTCTCTGATTACCGTCTCGACAACGGACGTACTGGTTTAGAAGTCCTACAGCAGTGCAGATTACGTCTTGGCGATTGTTTCGAAGGCGTGATTATCAGTGCGGACCGGAGTCCTGATATCCTTGACGGTATTAAATCCAATGGTTTTAGTTTTATGGCAAAGCCTGTTAAGCCGCTCAAGTTACGAGCACTACTCAATCGAATCGGATAAAACAAAGCCCTCATTTGAGGGCTTTTAAATTTTTGTGCTAGATACGCTAAGTCGGTATTCACTAATTGGAGTGAATGTTCAATGGCCAACCCATATCCGTTTGACGGTTTGCTTCCAGTTCGAGCTCTGCTCGAGTTAATGGATTAGCTTGTAGCCATTGCTTTTCTATAGATAGAGTCAGCTCGTCGCCATCGGCAGAAATTTCGACATTAGGTTCTAAGTCTACACAACGACGGTGGCTAAGAAGTACCGCTAAGCGTAGTAGGCGTAAAACTCGTTTACTGCTGATGGCTGATAGTGCGTGTTGCTCTGGTAGGGTAGTTAACTGTTCGCGGTAGCGTCTTGTTAACTCTGCCAGTAAATGTTTTTGTGCACGGGTAAAGCCAGGTAAATCGAGATTTTGTAAAAGGTAAGCGTTGTGTTCACCACCTTTCTTAAAATCAATCGATAAGCCAATCTCATGCAATTGCGCCGCAGTGAGTAACAGCATCTCCGCTTGCGGTTCTGTAATCCAGTTATGACCGCCACACTGAGCCAGCAGTTTACTGGCAAGTTCTGATACTTGTTGTGCGTAGCACTGGTCAATCTGATAACGTGTTTGGACACTATGAATGGTGCGTGAACGAATATCGTCTTGGCGCAAGTCATCCATCATGTTGTAGACCAAGCCTTCGCGCAGAGCACCGCCGGCAAGTGTCATAGATTCAATGTTTAACGATTCAAAAATAGCGATCAGAATCGATAAACCGCTTGGGAAAACTAACGCTCTTTCTAAAGTGAGCCCTTCAATTTCAAGCTCTTCAAGATGATCAGACTGCATAGCCTGTTTTTTGAGACGATTTAACTTAGCCAAAGTGATGACTTCATCCATCCCCTGAGCCAACATGATCTCTTGTAGAGCCTGAACTGTTCCGCTTGCTCCTACACATACATCCCAGCCTAACTCGGTGTATTGTTCCAAAATAGGAGCTAAGCGTTTTTTCGCTGCATCTATTGCGTTGTTAAAGTTGGTGCTGTTGAGTTGGCGGTCTTTAAAATGACGCTCAAGCCAAGTCACACATCCCATCTTTAAACTGGTTAACGCTTTTGCTTCAAAGCCTTCACCGATAATCACTTCGGTACTGGCTCCGCCAATATCCACCACTAAGCGGCGCCCGATTCCACCAGAGGTGTGAGCGACGCCTTTATAGATAGTGGCAGCTTCTTCTTCACCAGAGATGACTTCAATTGAATGTCCTAGAATTTCATTCGCTTTTACTAGGAAATCATTGATGTTCGTCGCTGTACGCAGTGTCGCTGTACCTACGATACGAATATTCTCGTGCGGGATGTCTTGTAAGCGTTCAGCAAACAAACCCAAACAATCCCAACCGCGTTGCATGGCTTCATGACTTAACGCGTTATTGTCATCTAAACCGGCTGCAAGGCGCACTTTGCGCTTAATTTTAGCCATGGTTTGAACGCTGCCGTCGACATGTCGAACTATCAGCATATGGAAGCTGTTAGAACCTAAATCAATCGCGGCATATAACGGTGAAGAAACAGTCTGGCACATAGATGAATTACGAATCCTTTTGCTTTTGAGGTGCGCGTGGGCGTCTTTGTGGCTTACGATTTCCGTTGTTGCGAGAACCACCAGTGTTTGTACGACGTTGTGGAGATGACGTGCGTAGTGTCAGTGGTTTAGGCAAATTCGTTAGTAGCGCTGACGGATCGTAATCCGACACAGGGATCGAGTGTGCAATGTATTCTTCAATTGCAGTCAGGTTGATCGCGTACTCTTCACAAGCAAACGAAACAGAGTGGCCACTTGCACCAGCACGACCAGTACGACCGATACGGTGAACGTAATCTTCACAATCGTCTGGTAGGTCGTAGTTAAATACGTGTGTTACTTGCGGGATGTGTAGGCCACGTGCTGCCACGTCTGTAGCAACAAGGATGTCCACTTCACCTTTAGTAAACTGCTCTAAAATACGCTCACGTTTTTTCTGTGGAACATCACCAGTCAACAAACCAACGCGATGACCATCAGCTGCAAGTGCACCCCAGATGTTGTCACAGCGGTGTTTTGTATTTGCAAAAATGATTGCGCGATCTGGCCAATCTTCTTCAACCAGAGTTTGTAGTAGCGCCATCTTATGTTCGTTAGAAGGGTAGAATAGCTCTTCCTTAATACGGTGACCTGTTTTTTGCTCAGGCTCAACCACCACATGCTCTGGATTGTGCATGTGTTCGAATGCTAGCTCTTGAACGCGGTAAGACAACGTCGCTGAGAACAACATGTTCAAACGATCTTTAGGTTCAGGCATACGACGGAACAAGAAGCGGATGTCCTTAATGAAACCCAAATCGAACATGCGGTCTGCTTCGTCCAGAACCACAGCCTGAATGTTGTTTAGATTGAAAACACGTTGCTTGTAGAAATCGATGATACGGCCAGTTGTACCGATCAGGATATCCACACCTTCTTGAAGTTTGCCCAGCTGTTTATCGTAGCTTTCGCCACCATAAGCCAGTGCGGCCTTAAGACCTGTGCTTGCAGCTAACGTGTCCGCATCGTTATAGATCTGAATCGCGAGTTCACGCGTCGGAGCCATAATGATTGCACGAGGCTGAGTAGCACTACGGCCTTCAACTTCTGGAGTTTTCAATAAATGGTTAAAAGTCGCAGCAAGAAACGCGATGGTTTTACCAGTACCCGTTTGGGCCTGGCCTGCAATGTCTTGGCCGGTGAGCAGTACCGGCAACGCCAACGCTTGGATAGGGGTACAGTACTCGAACCCTTTTTTTTCCAATCCTTCAATTACTTGGGGATGTAAATCCAAGTCGGCGAATTTTTGCTCTGTGATATGTGTCTTTTTCATTGCTATAGAATATCAGCTTCCACTTGCATTACGGAAGTAAATACATTCCAATAGAGCATCTATTTACTGGTTAGTCGACAATCAGTCTATTGATTGGTAATAATCAGTGCAGAAAAAAACACATTGGAGTGGAAGATGAGTGATAAAATTTTGCAGCTATCTGATGATGGTTTCGAGAACGATGTAATCAAAGCTGCAGGCCCGGTTCTAGTAGATTTTTGGGCAGAATGGTGTGGTCCTTGTAAGATGATTGCTCCTATTCTTGATGAAATCGCTGAAGAATACGAAGGTAAACTCACTATCGGTAAACTGAATATCGACCACAACGCAGGTACACCACCTAAGTTCGGTATTCGTGGTATTCCTACGCTATTGCTATTCAAAGATGGCAGCGTAGCAGCGACCAAAGTAGGCGCGCTATCTAAAACTCAACTTAAAGAGTTCTTGGACGCAAACCTATAATTCGCCTTAACTTTACCGTACATAGAAATATGTACGGTTTTGTTTTTGTAAAAAACAATTTCTAGACTAGGCTAATATTTAGTGCTAGTTTATCGCACGTAAATTAAACAAGTGTTCACTTCTTGGTCAGTCCTACGACCAAATCCATCTTAACTAGAAAATAGATCCTATTTTGACTAAACAAGTATCCACCACAATGAATCTAACAGAACTGAAGAACAGACCCGTATCTGATCTTGTCAAACTTGGTGAAAGCCTAGGCTTAGAAAACCTTGCTCGTCTAAGAAAACAAGACATTATTTTTGCCATCTTAAAAGCGCACGCGAAGAGCGGTGAAGATATCTTTGGCGACGGTGTTTTGGAGATTCTTCAAGACGGTTTTGGTTTCTTGCGTAGTGCAGACAGTTCATACCTTGCTGGCCCAGATGATATTTACGTATCTCCTAGCCAGATTCGTCGTTTCAACCTGCGTACAGGTGACTCGATTGCCGGGAAAATTCGCCCGCCAAAAGAAGGTGAACGTTACTTTGCACTACTAAAAGTGAACACTGTTAACCACGACAAACCTGATAACGCTCGTAACAAAATCCTATTTGAGAACTTAACTCCACTGCACGCAAATGAGCGTATGGTAATGGAGCGTGGTAATGGCTCGACTGAAGACATTACAGCACGTGTTCTTGATCTAGCTTCTCCTATCGGTAAAGGTCAACGTGGTCTGATTGTAGCTCCGCCAAAAGCGGGTAAAACTATGTTGCTACAAAACATCGCCCAAAGTATTGCTAGCAATCACCCTGAATGTGAATTGATGGTACTTCTTATTGACGAACGTCCAGAAGAAGTAACTGAAATGCAACGCCTTGTAAAAGGTGAAGTGGTTGCATCGACGTTTGATGAACCAGCATCTCGCCACGTTCAAGTTGCAGAAATGGTTATCGAGAAAGCGAAACGTCTTGTTGAACACAAGAAAGACGTTGTTATCCTTCTTGACTCTATCACTCGTTTAGCTCGTGCATACAACACAGTTGTTCCGTCATCAGGTAAAGTTCTGACTGGTGGTGTGGACGCTAACGCATTGCACCGTCCAAAACGTTTCTTCGGTGCAGCTCGTAATGTAGAAGAAGGTGGTAGCTTAACTATCATCGCTACAGCACTGGTTGATACTGGTTCTAAGATGGACGAAGTTATTTACGAAGAGTTCAAAGGTACAGGTAACATGGAACTGCACTTGAACCGTAAGATTGCAGAAAAACGTGTTTTCCCTGCGATTGACTTCAACCGTTCTGGTACTCGTCGCGAAGAGCTTCTAACCAAGCCTGATGAGCTGCAAAAAATGTGGATTCTGCGTAAAATCGTTCACCCAATGGGCGAAATCGACGCAATGGAATTCCTGATTGATAAGCTTGCAATGACGAAAACTAATGATGAATTCTTTGACGCAATGCGCCGTCAGTAATGAATAAACATTGATTATTTTGAAGCACCACCCATTGGGTGGTGTTTTTGTTTGCATTCTTCTCATTACCACACGACAATTATGAGAAATGTTAACAGGAGGTTAATATGCAACAAGGACTGTTGTTTAGTTTATTCCTCTCTCTTTTATTAGTTTGGACACCAGTCTCTGCTGTTGAAGTGTCATCATTGAGCCAGCAAAAGCTGCTTGAAGATAGCCAACTACAACAGAAAGTGACGGAATTGGTCGATCTGGCAATAAAAGACGATATAGATGCTCTTTCTTTTGCGGTGGAACGAATTTCGTTGCCACAACAGGAAGCTGCTCGCTTTTTATTGTTGCAACACTTAGAGCAACACCAAGTTGCCTTGTCTGAAAATTTGTTCCAATTCGTTGAAAAGCAAAAAAACATTGTGCCTGTTTATCAAGTCCTAGAGAAAGGGCAAGGGTATGAGTTTTCTGTTCCCGCTTTTGATTACATAGCGATAGCCCATCGATTGACGAAGCAATGGAAGAAAGATCAGAGTGTGGTTAACTTTATGCTTAAAGCGGAAAGTGGCGAGCTGAATCTGCAAGACTGGTTGACTGGTCCTGACTACTTAGTGCAGGAACGTGAAGATTTGTTACTGAGTGAGTTTGTCAATTTATCTGATAAAGTTCAAAACGATTTGGTTAAACAATTAACGGATGTAAAGGTCGTTAGTTGGCTACCATCTTCAACCGTCATGGTTAAAATGGCTCAAGTGACTGGCGATCTAGCGCTGTATAAGTTGTTGTGGTTAATGCGAGCTGATTTTTATGTTGAACAAGAGCTAAACAGGTTAGCCAATGTCGGTGATGATTTCGCGATTTCGCAAATTATGCTTGCAGCTGATAACCCAAGGCTGGCCAGTAATGCGTTGAAGTATTTAGTCAAAATACCCAAACCTTTTACTGAAGAAGTTAAACAGTTCCTCGTTAAACGTCTAGAAAACTCATCTGATGCACCTGTAGTAGCACAAGCGCTGGTAGAGCAGGGATATCAACCTTGGTTGAAAGAGTTGCTCAACAATAACCGACGAGTAGAAAGCCAAGCCATTTTGCACGTTCTTTCTCAGCAGTAATTATTTGAAGTAAGTATCTCGGCCACTTTTTCATCAGAAGACCTTTCAGTAAAAGTGAAAACTAAGTAAGAGAGAAAACAAACCGATAGCAAATTGTTTTTGCTATACTGCGCGCAGTTTAATCATCTTCAGAGCAGTTATGAGCTTTAAAAACTTACGTGATTTTCTTGACCATCTAGAAGCCAACGGGCAACTCAAACGTATTACGCATCCTGTTGATCCGCATTATGAAATGACGGAAATCAGCGACCGAACATTACGTCAATCTGGTCCTGCATTACTGTTTGAAAACCCGATTGGTTACGATGTACCTGTTCTTACTAATCTTTTTGGTACTCCAGAGCGTGTAGCTATCGGTATGGGGCGTGAAAACGTTCAAGACTTACGTGAAGTTGGAAAACTCTTGGCTTATTTGAAAGAGCCTGAGCCGCCACGCGGTTTTCGGGATGCTATCGATAAGCTGCCAGTATTCAAGCAAGTGTTAAACATGCCGGCTAAGAGGCTACGTAAAGCGCCATGTCAGGACATTATTTGGCAAGGTGACGAAGTCGATCTGGATAAAATTCCGGTAATGAGTTGTTGGGCTGATGATGTTGCGCCACTTTTAACTTGGGGCTTAACCATTACTCGAGGTCCAAACAAAAAACGCCAGAATCTTGGTATCTATCGTCAACAAAAAATCGCCAAAAATAAAATCATTATGCGTTGGCTGGCTCACCGTGGCGGAGCTCTAGACTTTAGAGAGTGGATGGAAGCAAATCCTGGCGAGCGTTTCCCTGTTTCAGTGGCCTTCGGTGCCGACCCTGCCACTATCTTAGGTGCGGTAACTCCTGTGCCTGACACACTATCCGAATACGCGTTTGCAGGTTTATTACGTGGTAGTAAAACGGAAGTTGTGAAATCGGTCAGTAATGATTTAGAAGTACCCGCGAGTGCAGAGATCGTATTAGAAGGTTACATCGACCCGAATGAATATGCAGATGAAGGTCCTTATGGTGATCACACTGGTTACTATAATGAAGTAGAACGCCATCATGTTTTCACGGTGACTCATGTGACTATGCGCAACAAGCCGATTTACCACAGTACATACACTGGTCGCCCGCCTGATGAACCTGCGGTTCTAGGTGTTGCACTCAATGAAGTCTTTGTTCCTATTCTTCAAAAGCAGTTTCCTGAAATCGTGGATTTCTATTTACCGCCGGAAGGCTGCTCATATCGCATGGCTGTGGTAACAATGAAGAAGCAATATCCGGGACATGCTAAGCGAGTCATGATGGGCGTTTGGTCTTTCTTACGTCAGTTCATGTACACCAAATATGTGATTGTGCTTGATGAAAGTGTGAATGCTAGGGATTGGAATTCTGTTACTAAAGCCATGTGTCAGCATATGGACCCAGCGCGCGATACTTTGATGATTGAGAACACACCAATCGACTCTTTAGATTTCGCTTCGCCAGTGGCTGGACTGGGTTCCAAAATGGGACTAGATGCAACCATCAAGTGGGAGGCGGAATTAGCGATGACGCCTAAAGTTGAATCCAGAGCATCACATGAGATAACAGAAGCAGATATAGAAGAATTCAAACGTCGTCATCCGCAAATTGAAGACATCTATTTTCCACCGTCGACAGAAAATCGAATAGTGATTATATCGATGCGTAAGTATGCCGCTGGTGAATCTAAAACTCTGTTAAAAGCCGTATGGGCGTTTTTAGCAGAATATACGGATGCCAAATTTGTCGTATTGTGTGATGACGATGTGAACGCCAGAGATTGGAATGATATTATCTGGGCTATCACCACAAGAATGGATCCTGCTCGTGATACTTACATCATTTCTGCTCAAGATGGATCTGTGTCTAAGCTAGGCTTGGATGCGACCAACAAGTTCGAAGGTGAAGTAACGCGTGAATGGGGTACACCTATTCACAAAGACCCTAAGTTGGTAGCAAAAATTGACGCTATGTGGGAAGAATTAGAAATTCTATGACTTTTACTGTACGTTTGCTGCCAAGCGAACTTCAGTTTGAAGTTGAAAAAGGGCAAACGATATTGGACGCAGCGCTCAACAGCCATATTGCATTTCCTCATCGATGCCAGGTGGGAGCGTGTGCTGCATGCCTGTGCCGAAAAATAGAAGGGGATGTCAGTTACCATTTAGAGCCTATGCTTACAGAGAAAGAGCAAGCCGAAGGATGGATATTCCCTTGTCAAGCAATAGCAGAAAGTCATTTAGTACTTACATTTGCAGAATAAGTTAACTTTGCAGAGTAAGTAAGAAGGATAAACATGACAATTAAATGTAAAGTAAAGTCGATACAGTCTTTAGCTAGCAACACATATCAGATACTGCTTCACCCAGAACAGCCTGTTGCCTTCAAAGCAGGTCAGTACTTAATGGTAGTTATGGGAGAAAAAGATAAGCGCCCATTTTCTATTGCAAGTAGCCCTTGTCGTCATGAAGGGGAGCTAGAGTTACACATTGGAGCAGCAGAGCACAACGCTTATGCCATCGAAGTTGTACAGCTCATGCGTGAAGCACTTGAAAAGCAAACTGACGTTGAAATCGATGCACCGCATGGTGATGCATGGGTAAAAGAAGATAGCGAGCGCCCATTACTGCTTATCGCAGGTGGTACTGGATTTAGTTATGTTCGATCAATCTTGGATCATTGTGTTGCCCAGAATAAAACTAACTCTATCTACCTATACTGGGGTGCAAGAGACAAAAGTCAGCTTTACGCTTTAACTGAACTCGAACAACTTGCAGCAAAATATGAAAATGTCCATTTTATTCCAGTAGTTGAAGAAGCAGAGGCTAACTGGCAAGGAAAAGTAGGTAATGTCTTGCAAGCAATCAGTGCGGATTTCGAATCTCTAGAAGATTTTGATATCTATATTGCGGGACGCTTTGAAATGGCTGGCGCAGCGAGAGAACAATTCACTCAAAGCAAACAAGCACTGAGTGAAAGAATGTTTGCTGATGCATACGCTTTTATATAAAAACTAAGTGATTTCAAGATGAAAAAGAGGGCTAAAAGCCCTCTTTTTGTTATTTTTGCTGCTTTATTAAACGAACGAGATGTTTTTTGAAGTTTTTTCAAAAAAGCACTTGCGCTGTTTTAATTCCTCCCTATAATGCCGCCTCACTGACACAGCAGACGTCGCAAGGCTTCAGCT
>NZ_JBMMKS010000008.1:0-190205 GCF_058630515.1 Vibrio sp. HM8-C | reverse complement strand
TTGCAGGTGGATTTTTACTTGGCGTGTTCTATAGAGATTATTCAACAGGGAGATACAGACTCTGTTTTGGTGTATCTAAAACTACGTTAGTCAAAACGCGGCGGATTTGAGGGTATAGATCCATAATTTGTTGAATTATCTCATCGTAGTGTTTGGTGGTTTTGGCACAAATTACCACCATCAAATCAACGTTGCCCGTGACATAAAACACCTGTTGTATTGATGGCTGAGTCTCTGCCCAGCGCTTGAATTTATTGAGAACGGTGTAATTATCTCTATCGATTTCGATGCCTGCGATGAACGTCATCGGATGCGTAGAGAGTTCAGACTTGATGATTGCCACTTCAGCTCGGATGGCACCGTCTTCCTTTAAGCGCTTGATTCTTCTTTGCACTGCCGAAGCAGACAAGCCGACTTGCTCAGCAATACCTTCAGTTGGCATACGGCAATTACTTTGCATCAGCTCCAGAATTTTTTTATCGAAACTATCCAGAGTGGTTTCACTCATGGTTTTCCTCTTGCGTTAATTTCGCGTTTTTCACTGCTAAACGCGGTATTTCTTCCATGTGGAGGCAAGAATAGCGGATTTTACGCGTCAATTGGAATTCAAAATTTAATCATTCGTATGGTTTAGAACCGAAAAGCGTCCATTACGCTCAAATGGTTCATGACCTGTCGCCACTATTAGGTTAAAAATAATGATTAATGATGATTTCGATTTTGAATTGAGCGCTGAAACATACGCTCCTGAAACTCTAGCTGTACATGCGGCGATAAGTCCAGACCCTCATACCAGAGCGATTGCTCCTAACATAGTGATGTCTGTGAATCACAGCTTTCTGCCCAACGAAGGCGCCTTTTCAGCTCAAGGAATGGAAGATATCTCAGAGTCGCCATTTTTGTATGCAGGATGGACAAACCCAACGGTTCGACTGCTGGAAGAGCGCTTGGCGATACTTGAAAAAGCTGAGGATGGAATAGCGACGGCGAGTGGTATGGCTGCAATAACTGCTGTATTTATGTCTCTTTTAAAGGCGGGAGATCATCTGGTTATCAGTGACGTTTGCTATGCTGCTGTGTATGAGTTCGCGACTCAGATCTTGCCCCAATTTGGAATTGAGGTCTCAACTGTTGATACGTCATGCATCAATAGTGTGCAAAAAGTCTTGCGTGAAAGCACTAAGTTGGTGCACATAGAGACGCCATGCAATCCTCTATTAAGACTCACTAATATAAAAGAGCTGTCTGAATTGCTTAAACAACGTGGAATTTTACTCAGTGCGGATTCGACGTTTTCAACACCGGTTATAACGCGACCACTTGATCTTGGGGCAGATTTAGTTATTCATTCTTTGACCAAATTCATCAACGGTCATGGAGATGTTCTAGGTGGATGTGTACTTGGCTCCAAAGCCTTAATTAGCAAGCTTAGAAGCGTTGCTGGCGTCTATTTTGGTGCATCTTTAAGTGCGCAGAGCGCATGGCTAATTATGCGGGGTATGGAGACTATTTATCCACGTATGAAAACCTTGTGTGATTCGGCTCATACCATCGCAAACTGGTTAGAAAATCACCCAAAAGTGCTAAGAGTTTTATACCCCGGTCTTGAGTCTCACCAACAATTTTCGCTAGCAAAACGGCAAATGGCATTTTTTGGCGGCATTATTGCATTCCAAGTAGAGGACATCGAACTGATTGAGCAACGCTTTGCACATGAATCGAAGATGTTTTATTACGCTTATTCGATAGGACATCAGCGTAGTTTGGCGGTGGTGTTGAAAATTGACGATTTGGACAAGTCTACTTACCGATTTAGCCCAGAACAAAAAGCGAACTTCTGCCGTGATGCAGGTAAAGGCGTAGTTCGGCTTTCTATCGGTCTTGAGTCTCCGGTCGATTTGATTCGGGACTTGAGTCACCTTCTTAGGTGAAAATTGAATACCTATAGCACATTGTTGGTTTTAAATTCGGAAGGTTATTGAAATGTTACTAGATTGTGTTGCATTATCTTGTGGTTTTTGATGTCAGTTCGCGTTTGCGTGACACAAAATACAACATCGTATTTGTCATTGGACGAACAGAAAAATAACAAAATTTTTTATAAGGGATATTATGAAAAAATTTATTAAATCTTCAGCAGCTGGACTTGTATTTGCTTGCTCTCTACTTGGTGCTAATCAAGCGATGGCAAAGTCTGACTTAGAAGGTGTTCTTAGCTCAGGTGAGCTAAAAGTATGTTTTGATGCTGGCTACATGCCTTTCGAAATGAAAACTAAAGATGGCCGTTTCATTGGTTTTGATATCGATTTAGGTAAGCACATGGCGCGTTCTATGGGTGTTAAATTCACTCCAGTGAACACAGCTTGGGATGGTATTATCCCTGCGCTACAAACTAACAAGTGCGACATCATCATGGGTGGTATGACTATCACTTCTGAGCGTAACTTGAAAGTTAACTTTGCTGACCCGTACATCATCATCGGTCAGTCTATGATCATCTCTCCAGCGCTTGAAGGTAAAGTTAAGAGCTATGCTGACCTGAATGATCCTAAGTACACAATTTCTACTAAGCTAGGCACAACTGGTGTGGAAGCTGCGAAGAAACACCTTTTCAACGCAAAAGTTGACCTTTACGACACAGAAGTGGATGCCGTTCTACAAGTTGTTAACGGTAAAGCTGACGCGTTTGTTTATGACTTCCCATACAACGCTATCTACGCTGCGCAAAACAAAGGCAAAGTTGCACACCTAGGCGAACCGTTCACTTACGAGCCTCTAGGTTGGGCAATTCGTCAGGATGATGCTAACTTCCTAAACTTCTTGAACAACTACCTACGTCAAATTAAAGGTGACGGTACTTACGATCGTATGTACGACAAGTGGTTCAAGTCTGACGACTGGTTGAAAGACGTTCAATAATTCACGTTTTAAACTTGAGTTTGCTAACACTGCTTAAGTGATAGTGAATCAAAACTCTAGTCAACTGGGCAGCGAGAGTTGCCCAGTTCATTAAAAAGAATAAAGAGAATCTGAGTGATGCAGTCAAAATCCTCAAAATGGATAGGACACGGAATTTACGTCCTAATTATGGCCATGCTGATTGGCGCGGTCTATTTCTCTGGGAAGAGTATCAATTATAACTGGCATTGGGATCGTCTCTGGCCTTATGTTGTAAACACCGAAATGCAACAGCTCCGTGCAAATGGTGACGGCACAGCAGTGGTTAAAGCAGGTCAGTTAACGATTGAGTTTGAAGACTCTAGCCAGCCTCAAATCATAGATCATTACACAACACTAATGGTTGGTAACGGCGACTTGGTATTCCAAGGCGATACGGTTGCACAACTGAATGAATGGAAGTTCGGACCGATTGCTCATGGTTTATGGGTAACGGTAGAAATTTCCTTTATCTCTCTCATATTCGCTGTTTTGCTCGGCCTGATATTTGGCCTGATGCGGGTTTCCAAGAACCAAACAGCAAGAAACTTAGCGCTCACCTATGTTGAACTGATTCGTGGAACACCGCTTCTGGTGCAAATCTTTATCGTTTACTTCTTTATCGGAACGGTACTCGATTTTGAACGATTCACAGCAGGTGTTGTGGCGTTATCGGTATTTACTGGTGCTTACGTTGCAGAAATTGTTCGTGCAGGTATTCAGGCGATTCCAACAGGTCAAATGGAAGCCGCGCGTTCATTGGGTATGACTTATCCAAAAGCGATGCGCTACATCATTCTTCCACAAGCGCTTAAACGCACCTTGCCACCTCTGGCTGGTCAGTTTATTAATCTTATTAAAGATTCTTCGCTGGTATCAGTTATTTCTATTACTGATTTAACCAAAGCGGGTCGTGAAGTTGTCAGTGGGAGCTTTGCACCGTTTGAGGTGTGGTTCACTGTTGCAGCACTTTACCTACTAGTAACCGGGACTCTGTCTTGGGCAATTCAACGTTTAGAGAAGAGGTTATCAGCCAGTGACTAGTGAATACAACGGCGAAGATATGGTTTACGCCAACGACGTAGACAAGTTCTATCCTAATGGTTGCCATGCCTTAAAATCAGTTTCGACTACAGTAAAGCGTGGTGAAGTTGTGGTTATTATCGGTCCTTCAGGCTCTGGTAAATCTACGTTTCTACGTACGTTAAACCAGCTAGAAGAGATCAGCTCAGGAACCATTATCGTTGATGGTTTCGATATGTATGCGAAAACCACGGATATCAACGTACTACGCCAAAACGTGGGTATGGTGTTCCAAAGTTTTAACCTATTCCCGCATATGACGGCGTTAGAAAACGTCATGATTGCACCGATGAAAGTAGCGAAGCGTCCTAAACATGAAGTGGAAGGCGCAGCGAAGGTGTTGATTAAGCGTGTGGGTTTGGAAGATCGCATGAACAACTACCCAACGCATTTGTCTGGCGGTCAACAGCAACGTGTTGCTATTGCTCGTGCATTAGCAATGAAACCGGATTTGATGCTATTTGATGAACCAACTTCAGCACTTGACCCAGAAATGGTAGGAGAAGTACTGGATGTTATTAAATCTCTAGCAAAAGAAGGTATGACCATGGTTATCGTTACTCACGAAATGGGCTTTGCCCGTGAAGTGGCTGACCGAGTGTTGTTCATGGAAGACGGCAAACTATTGGTAGATGACAGCCCGCAAGCGGTGTTTGATAATCCTGCGCATCCTCGTCTGCAACAGTTCTTAGCAAAAGTGCTGTAATAGTCTGGGCGATGACTACGCAAAAACCGAGCTTTAAAGCTCGGTTTTTCTTTTTCTTAGTTACCTTACTTCGAAGCTACATAGTCCAAAGTATCAAAGCGAGTATTTGTGGTGACAGTATTCGTAAACACATCACCAAAGGGTAAACCGTTGCGTAAGCGAGCGCTGAAGCTCCGCTTGATTCGTGCAAAGCGTTAGCGAACGCTAGGGCTGGTGGATCGGTCATTGAACCGGCTAGCATGCCGCAAATAGTGAGGTAGTTGATATGTCCAAGCACTCTTGCCAATATCCCAACCGTAATAAGCGGAATTGCCGTAATGGCGACACCGTAACCCATCCAACTAACTCCATCGCCTTGAACTAGGGTCTCGATAAAGTTACCCCCTGATTTCAATCCTACCACCGCAAGGAAGAGGACGATTCCGATTTCTCGCAACGCTAAGTTCGCGCTTGGGGGCATAAACCAATACATTTTGCCGATACTGCCAATTCTGGCGAGGATCAAGGCAACAATCAGTGGTCCGCCAGCTAAGCCTAGTTTGATAGCCGCCGGAAAGCCCGGTAAGTAAAAAGGTATTGAGCCAAGTAGCACGCCCAAACCAATACCCACAAATACAGGTAGCATTTGTACTTGCTGCAATTTTTGGTGTGCATTACCCACCATACCGCTCACAGCTTCGATGGCTTCTTGTCGACCGACGAGGTTTAAAATGTCACCAAACTGAAGGGTAGAATTGCTGGTTGGAATCAGTTCAACACCTGCACGGTTTAGACGAGAGACTACAACGTCGTACTTTTCTTTAAGATCTAAGTCTCTAAGTTTCTTACCTAAAACCATTTCGTTGGTTACAACCAAACGTTGCACGCGAAGCTCTGTTCCTCTGGTTGAAAGAGAGACGTCTACCTCTTCACCAATCACCAAACGAGCCTTTTCTAAAGCGTTTTTATCGCCGACAAGGTGGAGTAGGTCATTCACTTCAACACGAGAATCGGGTTTTGGTACATGCAGCTGTTCATTTCGTTTTAGGCGTGAGCAGACGATGTTGCCATCACTAAGAGCAGGAATATCTTTTAAGAATAGCCCGTTCAAATTTGGGTTTTTCACTGAGATATTCATCGTATGTAAACTGGATTTCTTGTGACCATTTTTGATTTCGAACTCTTCGGCCTCTTGGTCAACATTGACTCGAAAGAAGATTCGAATCAGCCACATAGTAAGCAAGATACCGCAGATGCCAAACGGATAGGCGATGGCGTATCCCATGCCTGTCATATCAAGAAGGTTTTCGTGACCACCAAGCTCGGTGAGAATTTGCTGCCCAGCACCCAAAGAAGGGGTATTCGTTACCGCACCTGAGAAAACACCGAGAATGACAGGAAGGGGAACATCAAATAGATAGTAAAGGGCAACAGTGACAAGACATCCCAACAATACGATTAGAGCAGCGAATGCATTGAGCTTGAGACCTGAGCTTCTCAACGATGAGAAGAAGCCTGGGCCGACTTGGATACCAATGGTGTAGACGAATAAGATTAATCCAAACTCTTGGATAAAGTGTAAGGTGTGGTAGTTAAGTTCAACGCCCCAAGCGCCAGTAAAGTGACCAACGAATATGCCTCCAAACAGCACACCGCCAATTCCTAAACCAACCCCGTAAAGTCGCCAATTCCCTATCCACAGACCTAACACCGCTACCAGAGCAAGGATACTGATAGAGAGTGCAATATCACTCATAGTAAGTCTCCTGAACAATTACAAAAACGGTTGACGGGCAAACGTTGTTGAACATCAGGCAGGGGTAGGCGTAAGAACTTTAACGTGGTTATGTCTACGGCTGGAGGGTTCAGATATAGGCGCTGGAATTACTCTGTATCAACAGCCGTTCAGCGTCACTTTATTGCCCTAACTTTGTTATTAGTAATACTGCAATAGAGTTAGATTGTTAACTCTAGTTATACAAAAATGTGCTGTTTAGCAGGAAATAGATTTTGGGTATAAATATATGTTAAATAAGGGTAAAAAGCGTTTCCAAAATGCAAGAGAAGTAAACGCTAGAGCTCTAAATGTAACATGATGTTTCACTGCGTATTCTTATATCAAGGAGTTTGGAATAGGCAGTGAAAGTAACTTTTATGCTTCGATCATCTGACCGCTTGCATGTTGCAGAAGGTGACAAATCAATTCTGTCGATGTTGCAGGTTGACCGGACTGACGGCAGTAATCAATCACGGGGCCACAAATCTCTTGGATTTCCATTTGGCGACCTTTTTCTCGATCAACTAACATAGATGTTTTGATGGCATCAAATTCACAGATTAATTTGAACATTTCTTCCACGTCATCGTCGCTCATGGTTACATTCGCAAACCTCGCAGCGCGTGCAGTTTCCTGCATGATCTGATAAACAGTCTGCCTTAATACGGGATCGCGAGTGACGGTTTGAGTGTCTTTCATGGTGAGAGCTGTAATTGGATTCACAGCATTGTTGATAATGAGTTTGCGCCACAAAGCATAGCTTACGTCATCATAAAGTTGGTTAGGAATACCAGCCTCTTCGAAAACAGCGCTGAGTTCAATGAGAAATTCTTTGAGGTTTGGATTAGCTGATTCTGAGGGCCAAGCACCAAAGTCAATTTGTGCCATGCCTGTAGCTTCAATTACGCCCGGTTGCAAAACGTGTGCGCCAATCTTGATTGCTAAACCGCCAATAGTACGTTTTACACCAACTGCGTTTGCGATAATACCTTCGTTCATTACACCATTTTGTATCGAAAGGATGGGGGTATCGCATTCATCAAGCCAAGGCTTCATTTGTTCCATTATTGATGTTGTGGTACTGCCTTTTGAGGCGATGATCAGTAAGTCAAAATCACTACCACTATATTCCCGACATAACCCTTCAATGTCAGTGGCAGTTATCGAGTATGCAAATGTAAACTCTGGATGCTCTAACGTAAGACCGTTTTGTTGAAGTGCTTTTAAATGTTCACCTCTGGCAATGAATACAACATCGTGGCCTGCTTCTACGAGTTTCGCCGCATAATAGCAACCAATACCTCCCGCACCGATCATAGCGAATTTCAAGATACTCCTCCTTAAGTACACATTTGTAAGCCAAAACAGATTAAACGCTTAGCAAGGTAATCTCCAGAGTTAAGTGAGGTAAGGTGTTCAATAAAGGCTGTCTATTGAAGTAAAAAAAGCCACATCAACCCTGATGTGGCTTTCGCAAAATGCGGAATTAATAAGAAAAGTCAGTAGATAAAAATTCTCGTAATTAGAACGAGTATTTAGCTACGAATTTAACTGCGCTGCCGTCTTCTTTTACGCCAGCTTTCTCGGTCTCGCCTGTTTGAAGAACGAAGTCAGTTTTGAACTCTTTCGTTACATCGTAGCCTAGGCCAACGTATGCAGTTTGAGCGTCAAAAGACGTTCCTTTGTAGTCGCCTTCCGCGTATTGAACTGAACCGTAAATACGGAATAGGTCGATAGTGTAAGTCGCTGCCACTGAGTAAGTTTCGCCATCGTTTGGTTTTTGTAACTCGATTTTAACACTATCACTTGCTTGCAAACTTCCAGCGTTCTCAAATGATATGTAAGCTGCTGCTAGTTTTAGATTACCTAATGTTGCATCAGCTGCTAGACCTAATGTATCGGCTTCATCACCATCAGAACCATATGCAATTGCTGCTGTGAAGTTGTCTGCTTTGTAGTTTGCAGAAACGGCGTAGCTTGATTCTACACTAGTATCACTTTGAGTTTCATAGTTAGCAGACAGTTCTAGTTTTTCGATAGCTTTCTTATAGCGAATACCCTGACCATTCACACCGCCTTGGTTTACGTAGAATAAGTTGCTACCTTCACCAGATTTTGCTTTTTCTACTGCGCCAAACGAGTTACCTGTGTCGCCTAGAGAAAGGTTACCGAAACTGGTGTGGTCAAACTCTAACTTAATATCACCAAAAGAAGCTTTCTTGTCTTTGACGTTACTGTCTTCAGTGTTAAGTGCAAACGAACCAATTACTTTTGCATCTTCACTTAAGAAATGAGTTCCCTTAAGTGTCAGTTGAGCGTCTGTATAAACGTGTAAGTCTTTATCTGCTTTGTCTGCATCAACGTATAGGCCAATTGCTTTTGCCCAACCTGAAAGCTCTACTGTATTGGTATCAGTTGCGTAGATTTCGCCTGCCGCTACTGAACCTGCTGCTAAAAGAGATACCACTGCTGCTAATGGTTTGATGTTCATATTTTACTCCATATTTTTATATTGATTACTTAGAAACGTAATCGAGTGTATTAATTTGTTTAACAACTTAATTTATTTGCAAGTGAGCAATATATTTTCATTAATCAAATCGACAGGGGAATCTTATACAAAAGAACTTTTAAATATATTGAAAATTTATTTTCTAAATATTTTTTACGATCTACTTCATACGGATGTGTTATTTTGTGTATCTATTGGGTGACAAGTTTTAATGCAATTAATAATTTTATTTCATCCATATAATTTAACGTACTTATTAATTTAATTTACATGGATGAATAATGTGAGATATGTATCGCGTTAATTACGGTTGAACTATTTACATTCTTATCTATTGCTATATAAGCCTGAGTCCTTATTCCTTATGGTGTGTTGTAATGTTAGGTAGGCTGGTACATATGGATTGTTGTGCATAGATGATTTATTGAGGTAGATAAATAAGTGTGTTCGATATTCAAGTTAACTTTGAATAATAATTATATCTGTGTCGCAAAATATAATACCTGATAATCAATATGTGAAACATTGTTTTATTTTGTATTGAATGGTTATTTTCTTTACCTATAATAGTTTTGGTTCACTGTGTTGTGCAATTTTCATTCAGTGGTTTATTGTTTTTGTGTTGTGTTTCGCATTTTGTTGATTGTTGAATTTTAAATATAAGAGATATTATGTTTAAGCAGTCGATTGTTGTGTTAGTCCGTTATTTTCCTTTTGTTTCGTGGTTGCCTCTAATAAAAAAAGGCGATTTGAGAACTGATTTTCTAGCCGGTCTTACGGGGGCAATCATCGTCATGCCTCAAGGTGTTGCGTATGCAATGATTGCTGGTCTTCCGCCTGAATATGGTTTGTATACCGCAATCATTCCTGCGATTTTGGCTGCACTGTTTGGCTCATCTCATCATTTGATTTCAGGTCCAACGGCGGCATTATCCGTAATTGTATTTACGACTATCAGCCAGTTTGCTGATGCTGGTACGTCACTTTACATCCAGCTCTGCCTGACTCTGACTTTCTGTGCTGGCATCGTACAACTTGCTTTGGGGTTGCTAAGAGTTGGTGCAGTTGTCAACTTCGTTTCGCACTCAGTAGTAATGGGTTTTACAGCAGGGGCTGCGGTTGTGATTGCTGTAAGCCAATTGAAGCATGTACTTGGGCTCAGCTTTGATTCAGCGAGCACAGCAATTGCAAACTTGGGGTTGGTTATTGCCCATATTCAACATACTCAGGTTGTATCGCTGTTCATTGCTTTGATTACTATCCTTAGCTGTATTGTTGCCAAGCGTTTCATTCCTTCTACCCCGAATATGCTGGTCGCAATGATTATCTCAATCTTCTTTGCATTGCTACTCAGTCAAAATGGCTTTGAAATTGACTATGTACAGCAGATCCAAAATTCGACTTTAAAGCTATCCACACCAGAATTCGATTTCCATTTAATCAGGGACTTATCTGGTGGAATTATTGCCGTTGCTTTGTTGGGTTTAGTTGAAGCTATCTCGATAGGGCGTGCAGTAGCATTAAAATCGAAGCAGCGAATTGACAGCAACCAAGAGTTCATCGGACAGGGCATATCCAACGTCGTAGGTGCGTTTTTCTCCTGCTACATGTCTTCAGGATCATTTACCCGTAGCGGCGTTAATTTTAGTAGTGGAGCAAAAACGCCATTAGCGGCTGTGTTTGCCGGTTTGATTTTGCTACTGATGATGCCTTTGATGGCGGACTATGTTCGTTACATTCCTTTAGCAGGCATGGGCGGGATTTTACTAGTTGTTGCATATAGTCTTGTCGATGTTCCCCACATACGCTCGATTATTCAACAAGATAAGAAAGAATTTGTTGTATTAATCACCACTTTTACTGCCGCGCTTGTCCTCCACTTAGAGTTCTCTATTTACGTGGGTATCGTTGTGTCCGTGATGTTTTATTTGCGAAGAACTTCACGGTCGCTCGTCGATAGGAGAGGCAAGTGTGATTAAAAAAATTTTACGTTGTATAGAAGGATATTGAGTCGTTATGAAAACAACCCAGTTTGATGAAATCGAGCATCCACATCGCCGTTATAACCCTCTTTTAGGTGAGTGGGTTCTTGTTTCGCCTCATCGAGCGAAGCGTCCTTGGAGTGGTCAGCAGGAAACGCCAGCACTTAATGTTTCATCAAGTTATGAAAAGTCTTGTTTCTTATGCGCAGGTAATGAGCGCATCAGTGGTGACATCAACCCAAACTACACTGGCACTTTTGTATTTAAGAATGATTTTGCGGCGTTGCAAGATGATACGCCTGACCAAAATCTCAGTGATGACCCTCTATTTAAACTTCATAGTGCGAAAGGAGAGAGCCGAGTAATCTGTTTTTCTCCCGATCATAGCCGCACGTTGGCTGAGCTTTCGCACAATGAAATAGAGCAAGTGATAAAAACTTGGATTGAAGAAAGTGAAAGCTTAAGCAAGCGTTATCCATGGGTGCAAATTTTCGAGAACAAGGGCGAAACCATGGGATGCTCACAACCCCATCCCCATGGACAAATCTGGGCGAACAGTTTTATTCCAACCATGGTGAGTAAAAAAGATCAGCACCAAGCTGAGTATTTCAGAACATATAACTCTCCGTTACTACATGACTATGCCCATCGCGAGCTACTACGTGAAGAGCGAGTAGTAGTGGAAACCCAGCATTGGGTCGTTGTCGTGCCTTATTGGGCAAGCTGGCCGTTTGAAACCTTAGTATTGCCGAAGGAAAGAGTCAGCCGAATTACAGAACTTTCGTCGCAACAACAATCTGACTTATCGATTGCTCTTAAAGAGATTACCACACGCTATGACAACCTGTTTGAATGCTCTTTCCCGTACTGCATGGGCTGGCATGGAGCACCGTATTCTTTAAGTGAAGGGCATTCATTGACTAAAGACAGTGAACATTGGCAAGTGCACGCTTCGTTTCTTCCCCCTTTGCTGCGCAGTGCAACCGTTCGAAAATTCATGGTGGGTTACGAGATGTTTGCTGAGTCCCAAAGGGACTTAACGCCAGAGCAAGCTGCCGAAAGGTTACGTGCTGTCAGCTCTGTTCATTATCGCGAAAAGTAATTCAAAGTTAATCCTGCAATTCTATTAAGAGTGTTTTCTATGACCGAAAAAGTCGTTCTACGTCCTTTGCCGCGAGCACTAGACGAACAAAGTGTAATGAATCATTTACCCATTGTCGTGGAGTCTATCCGTCGAAATATTGCCAAAATTGGTGAACGCAATCCTAAGATGGGTACAGCATCAAACCAGTGGGATTACTGCGACCAATTTGATTGGGTGTCGTCGTTTTGGACTGGTGAACTTTGGCTAAGTTACCAAATGACGGGGCAGGAAGTGTTTAAGAATAGTGCAAAACTACGCAAGAGCTACTTTGCCAACATGCTGTTAGACCCTTTCTGGCTCGATCACGATTTGGGTTTTCAGTACAGCCTTAGTTGCGTCGCAGACTACAAACTGACAGGTGATGAAGAATCGAAAATGATGGCGTTGCGAGCGGCAGATCATTTGATTCATCGATTCAGAAAGATTGGTGGATACATAGTCGCGTGGAACGACACACATCCGTTAGGTCCTGAAGTGACGTTGGGTAAATCTATTATTGATTCGTTGCAAAATACGGCTCTGTTGTTTTGGGCTTCAGAAATCACAGGCTCGCCTGTCTATGCCAATGCTGCTAAGCGTCACAGTGAAACATTGGCAAAGCACATAGTTCGTGATGATTTTTCTACTTATCACTCATTTAACTTTGACCCGATCACTCAGCAACCATTAAGAGGAGAAACGTTCCAAGGTTATGCGGATGATTCCTGTTGGGCTCGCGGTCAATCCTGGGCAATTCATGGCTTTGCACAAACGTATCTTTATACTGGCGATGAGCAGTTCCTGACGCTGGCGAAGAAGCTAGCAGAATATGTGACAAATCATATTACTGATGATGGTGTGCCAGTTTGGGACTACTTACTTCCAGAGCATGAAATCCAATACAAAGACAGTTCTGCAGGGGCGATTACCGCTGCTGGTTTCCTTCTCATCGCTCAATGTATTAAAGACCAAGAAGAAGCTAAAACATACCGAGATTGGGGCTTGTACTTACTTCAAGGGCTCATGAAGCAATGTGATTTAACACATGACGAAAGTGCATTGGGGTTACTCGCGCACGGGGCTTCATTTGTCAAAGTTGGTCTATGCGACAACATGCTTCCTTATGGTGATTATTACTACCTTGAAGCGTTAATGCGTGCCAATGGCTATCAGAAATTCTTCTGGTAAGCGTACTGATTTTCTTCCGTTTTATTTATGCGGGTGAAAGAGCCCGCAGTATTCACGTTTTGGAGTTTGACCATGAAACAAGTGTCTACAACCAAAGGGCATATGACGTTGCCTGTTGAGGTTGGTCAAGAAGAAGTTGTATTAGATTTATACCAACGCTGGCAGGCTGATGCTCTGCGAGATAGCGATGGTACAACAATGCCTGAGTCTCTAGCTCAACAAGATAGCGACATTTATTCGGTTGTGTGTCTGGTTCGTGCGGATCAGCAATTCGCCAATCTGCACCCTGAATATCTGCATCGAAAATACCTGATGTCATTTCCAGTGACGGCAATGGCCGAAACACTGGTTATTCGTCCTCTTGATGGTTACAGCAAAGACAAGTATGAGCTGGATGATGACAGCGACCCGAAGTGTTGGTGGGAGGTGCGAAATCGAACAACTAACACGGTTATTGATACCGCGTTGTGGCAGTTTGACGCGGCAACTCAGCAGGTGACGATCGAGCAGACAGAACCTTATCATGAGTACACCGTGACGTTTATGGCACGTCAGGTCTGGGACAGTGTTTCAATGTACAACGCACTAACCAATGATTGGAAAGGACCTCGCATTAAAAGCTTAGATCCTTACCACCCAGAGTGCCGTGCTCATCTGATTAGACATTTCGCCCAATGGTTGAATGAACATCCAAACACAACAGTAGTGCGTTTTACCACTTTTGCGTTTTTGTTTGTGATTGATACTGGCGAACAAAATCAGGATATCTATCGTGACTGGACAGGCTATGGAGAAACCGTAAGCCCAAGAGCACTAGAGGACTTTGAAAAACGTTTTGGCTATCGATTAACTCCAGAAGATTTTGTTGATGCAGGTTATTACAACGGCACTTACAAAGCACCTTCTAAGCAATACCAAGACTGGATGACGTTTGTACAAGAGTTTGTGGTGGATTTCGCGGCTGAGTTAGTTCAAATGGCGCACAATGCTGGCAAGAAAACAGCGATGTTCCAAGGCGACCACTGGATAGGTACTGAACCATTTCTAGAGAGCTATCAAAAAATCGGTCTCGATATCAATATAGGTGCAGTTGAAGATGGTGTTGCGTTGCGCCGTCTTACCGATTCGATGGGAGAGCAAACCCGTGAGGCGCGTTTCTATCCTTACTTCTTCCCAGATGTATTCCGTGAAGGCAACGACCCAGTGGTAGAGTCTATGTCGAACTGGGTAAAAATCCGTCGCGCGATGTTGCAAAAGCCGCTAGATAGAATTGGTTACGGTGGATACCTTTCACTTGCAAACAAATTCCCGCGTTTTATCGACCATGTAACCGATATTTCTCGCGAGTTTGGCGAGTACTTGCAACACACGCAAGGTACTGAATCTCAGAAAATACCGGGGAAAATCGCGGTGTTAAGTGCTTGGGGTAAGGCTCGCAGTTGGTTACAAAACCAAGCACGTGACCAGCGTTTCTATGTTCCGCCACGTCCTGATGTGATGGAGTTTGTAGGTAATAACCTGCTGGAATGTTTGGCTGGTCTGCCATTCGATGTTGAGTTCATCAGCTTTGATGACATTATTCAAAATGGCATCAGCGAAGAGATCAAAGTAATCATCAACACTGGCGATGCGAACTCTGCTTGGAGTGGTGCACAGTGCTGGGACAACAGCGATGTGCTGGTGGCATTGCGTAAGTTTGTTGGTCAAGGAGGTGGATTACTTGGGGTGTGCGACCCTTCCGCATTCCAGAAAAATGGACGCTATTTCCAGCTCGGTGATGTGTTTGGATTAGAAAAGGAAACCGCATTAACCATGGGGCGAGTTGCTATGCCTCTTTCTATCGCGACAGATCATTATCTCAGCCAGTTCGTTACGGATAAGCTCGATTTTGGCAATCCAAGTTATGTGTATCCACAAGCGACAGATATCGCAGTGCTTGCAGCTCAAGGTCAGCATTTGGCGTTAACGGCTAGAAATTATGGTCAAGGTCGTTCGGTATATATGGGCAACTTGCCATTCAATATGCAGAATGCACGTTTGCTGCAGCAGGTTTTGATATGGCTGAGCAGTAACGAAACTCAGCATCACGCATGGTTATCAGACTACCCAGATGTGGATGTGGCTTATTACCCGCAAACCGGTAAAGCCACTGCGGTGAACTACTCTAATGAACCTCAGAAGGTGACAGTTCGAAATACGCACGGTGAGTTGGTGAACGTGAATTTAGCTGGTTATGAATGGAAGTGGATTTCCAACTAGTCAATCTTGAACCAGTGATTGAACAAAAGGTGCATCGTAATGCACCTTTTTACTTTTATGGTTGTTGTAGACGTTAATTACAGTTAGGTATCGCTTTAACGAGTCTTTCCTTTATGGATTGACTCATCGAGTAGCTTTTGCATCTCTGCCACTTTTTCAGGCATAGCTTCTGCAAGGTTGTTTAACTGCCCGATATCATCAAACAGATCATATAACTGAGGAGATGGCATATTGCCTTTCTCATTCCCAGTGTACTGACAGATGAAGTCGTTATCGTGCGGAGGAATATACGCGTAGCGCTGGTCACGAAATACTTTTTTGTACTGCATCCCTTCAAGAACCATGTTGTTTCTACCGTGAGTATCTATTCCTGTTAATGTCGCTAACAGCTCTTCGCTATCAGGTGCTTCATCATGGGAAAGTTCATAGCCAATAACTTTAGCTAGAGAATGATAGAGGTCGACTTGGTTGATTAATGCATGGCTGTGCTTTTCGCTGATTGTTTCAGGCCAGCGAACGATGAATGGTACTCGAGTACCACCTTCAAACAAGCTGTATTTACCACCACGTAATGGTCCCGCCATCATATGATTACCATTTAATTCAACTGCTTGATCCTTATAGCCATCATTGAGTACAGGTCCATTGTCACTAGAAAAGATGACTAGGGTATTGTCCTTTAATCCCAGAGCTTCAAGTTTGTTTAATACCTCACCGATACACCAATCCATTTCGACGATGACATCACCACGAACACCATGAGGGGTTGTATTTCTAAATCTTGGATTTGGAATGCGAGGCACATGTGGTTGATGAAGCGCATAGTAAAGGAAAAATGGCTCATGCTGGTTTTGTTCAATAAACTCTATCGCTTTCTCGGCAAAACGCTCACCCATGGATTCATCATTCCAGATTGCCGATTTT
The DNA here is from genome assembly GCF_058630515.1 of Vibrio sp. HM8-C. Classification (NCBI taxonomy): domain Bacteria; kingdom Pseudomonadati; phylum Pseudomonadota; class Gammaproteobacteria; order Vibrionales; family Vibrionaceae; genus Vibrio; species Vibrio sp. HM8-C. The sequence goes on along the minus strand of NZ_JBMMKS010000008.1, from coordinate 173,735 downwards.
CCTCCACGCATATGACCAATTCGGCTAACGCCGTTAATGATTGTCCCGTCATGACCATGGTCATACATGACATCAAGTAGTTCTGGATGGCTTCGTCCATTAGGCACATCCGTATAGGCTTTCTCCCATTCATAAGTAACTTCGATGGGATCGCTGGGATCTAAGTTTTCAACGTGTCGATTGTCGATGTAAACGCATGGAACACGGTCGTTAGTGGCTGCCATTATGAAAGATTGGTTGAAGCCTACATCATTTGGCGTACCTGAAATTTCTTGGTTGAAATCGAGATTGCCATCCCCTAAACCCAAGTGCCATTTACCGACAATACCCGTGTTGTAGCCTTGCTTTTTAAACATTTTGGGAAGGGTTGGTTGATTCTTACTGATGATTTGCGGAGCATCGCCAGGTAAAACTGCCGCGTTAGGGTTACGCCATGGATAACTACCCGTTAGCAAGCTATAGCGAGAGGGTGTGCAGGTAGCCGCCGTTGCGTAACCCTGATGGAATTTGATTCCCTCTGCTGCCAGCTTATCTAGGTTTGGCGTAGGAATGTCGTTGGCACCGTAACAGCTTAAATCGCCAAAACCCAAGTCATCGGCGTAGAAGATGATGACATTTGGAAGAGTGTTGTTCATTAGCAGTCCTTAGAATTCGGATAGGGTAGTAGTTCGTTCAAAATTTTTTGTTCCGCCCATGGGTCATCAATTCGTGAGAGCTCATTGGCTAGCATTGAAAGCAGTTCTCTAGCTAAACTGGCAGAGCACTGCCAAGAGATGTTGGCGAGTTGGTATGGGTCTCTCTTATTGTCAAAAAGCAGCATGTTGTCGAGTTTCAAATCTCGGTCGATTTCCAGTGCAAAGGTATAACGCTCAGTTCTAATTCCTCTACTTTGAGGGAAATAGCTAATGACCTTGCCTTGGCTATTCTTCTCGCCATCCAAGTTGCGAATGTAAAGTGAGCAATGCGCAGAATCGCTTTGGCTGCCGTTAACAATCGATGTTGCTTTGCTTTGACCTGTGATATTTGAAGGCAAATGCTCTTTTAGCCCTAACAGCTCTAACACCGTAGGCATAATGTCAGCACTGTTTAGGAAAGTTGGAGAGATTTTAGGTAACGTTTGTCCCGCATCTTTAACTAGAAACGGCACCAGAAAGGCTTCCTCATAGATAACGTTTTTAGCATCGGTTAGACCATGGCTGCAAAGGGTTTCACCATGGTCGCTGGTAAATACCACCACAGTGTTATCCCATTCACCAATATCTTTTAACGCCTGAATAATCCGTCCAAATTGTTGGTCTACACCGCTGACATTAGCAAAGTAATATCGAGCGCTAGCCGCTTTATCCATATCGATATTAGCGTTGTCTCGCACCAGCAACTGCTCGTCGATGAAATTCTCATAGAGCTTTAGGTCTTGTTCACGGCAGTCATCGAGACTTTGATAGGGACTGTGTGGTGGGTTCATGGAGACAAATAAAGCGAAGGGTTTGTCTGACGCTCGTTCTCCATTTTGATTATTCAAATAGGCAATCGCTTTATCGGCTTCGTGTTCAGCAGACCAAGTGCGCGGTTCATGCCTTACACAGTGTGTATCGTAGTAATGGGGATTGCGATGCTCATCAAACGTACCATATCCATACCAATAATGAATTCCGTGTCTGCGATTTGGCTCTGTATAGGAATCCCATGCAGGAGTCGATGGGGATACATATTCACCCGGTCTATCTGGTGCATTTGGTGTGGGTAAATCAAGATGCCATTTGCCAATGTAGCCGACGTGATAACCAGATAGAGCAAGGATATCGGTAAAGCATGTCTCATCTTTCGGTAGGTCGGAAATAATACGGTCAGAATTGCAGTTTAATGGCACACCACTTTTATTTGGATACTGACCGGTAAATAGACTTCCGCGGTGTGGACTACAAACGGGACAATTACTGACAGCATTCGGTAATACGTAAGCTTGTTGGGAAAATTTATCAAGGTTTGGTGTATATACTGGGTCTGATTTACCAGAACAGTACTCCTTAAATAATAATTCATTCCATAAGCTCATTGACATTTGCCTGAACTGGTCTGGGAAAATATATAACAGGTTAGGATTATTCATAATTAATACTTCTGTATGAAAAATACTGGCAATTTTATAACTGTTTAAAATCTCCATTTAATGGTATTTCTTTAACTCGGTCGCAAACAAAAAATTATTTTTTTAATCGAGCGTTTATCCTCAACAGCTTTTATTTATTGCTTTAATATTTTCATTTTAAAAATCCATAGAAGTTATCAATATGTATATCACGACGGTGAAACCTTCCGCTCGCAATCCTTTCCATGTGTTGATTAAACCCATTGGTCCTCTGTGTAATCTTGATTGCGATTACTGTTTTTATCTTGATAAGACAGATCTTTTCCCAAATCAAAATCGTTTCGATATGAGCGACGAAGTATTAGAAGCACACATAAAGGGCTATATCGAAAGCCAACCTCGCGGAACAAGAGAAGTCACCTTCGGCTGGCAGGGCGGAGAGCCGACATTACGGGGTATTGATTTTTACCAAAGAGCACTGGCTTTTCAGAAGCTGCATAAGCGCGAAGAGATGACGGTGGTAAACACATTTCAAACTAATGGCGTTTTAATCGATGAAGAATGGGCGGTGTTTTTTAAAAAGCATCGCTTTTTGGTCGGGATAAGTATTGATGGCGATGAAGAACTTCACAACTACTACCGTAAGCATCGAAATGGCAAAGGCTCCTATCAGCAAGTTTTGAGAGGTCTTAAACTGCTTCAAAAACACCAAGTGGAATATAACGTTCTGACGGTTGTGCAATCACACAACGGCAGCTATGGGAGGCGTGTATATCAACATTTAACGTCATTGGGTGTTCAGTTCATTCAATTTATTCCGGTTGTGGAGGCGGTGAAAGGTTCTGGAGTTTCTGAGCGCAGTGTTGTGGCTGAACAATTTGGTAAATTTATGATAGATGTGTTTGATGCATGGCGTGAAAAGGATATTGGTAAGGTATTTGTCAGCCATTTTGATAATGCATTAGGTATGACTTTAGGAATGCCGTCTTCTATTTGTGTTCATTCACCGAAATGTGGTGATAACTTGGTGATAGAGCACAACGGTGATGTCTACAGTTGTGATCACTTTGTTTTTCCTGAATTTAAACTTGGCAATATCAAGCGCAGTGAATATCCAGACCTAATCGAGACTCCAATTCAGCAGAGCTTTGGGCAAGGAAAACAAGCGGCGAGCGCTCTCCACTGTGTTACTTGCTCCCAGCGTCATTTGTGTCATGGTGCCTGCCCAGCACAGAGGATAAATGCCAATGGTGAGATATCGTTTAAAGAAAAACATTATCTCTGCGAAGGTTACTTCATGTTCTATTCGCATATCCAACCCTATTTAAAAGCGATGAGTGATTGTTTAAGACAGCAATTACCGGTTGTTTATTACTCACATTTTCTTCATAAGTACGAATAAACAACATTCAATCTGGTAATTAATTTCATCCATTATTGCGATGTGTTTAATAAAAATATCACTTCAAATTTTAAATTTATTCGTTCTGTTAAATTTTATTATTTTACTTGTGTGAAATGTTGAATTTAATTTCCGTTAAAAATTGCGATGCAATCGAAAAATAATTGAGGTGAATGGATGGAGTTATGACTCAGATATCGAAAATATAAAAAGTCGTTTTAATATTAATATCCCGTGATATTTAATTATTTACAACAAAACAGCTTATTTAACTGAGTGAATATTTATAATGTCTGTCTGCTGGAAAGATTTAACTGAAAAAGAAAATTTATTTGCCACTCGCCAGAGTGTTGCAGAATTAGCCAAAAACGTGTTGCACAAGCACGTCATGATTATTTCTGATCAAGTTAAATTAGATGTACAAGCGAATAGCGCGGCACATTACACCCGCCAGACGGCGGATATTGAATATGTGTGTCGCTTACTATGGTTAGCGGTTCCTTCTAAACACATACACTCAGAAATCAATCACTTATTGAGCCAGAGAATCATTGATGGTACTACGCCAGAGTCGAGCAATTTCTGGCAGCACGCGAAGGACTACGATCAGCGTGTGGTTGAAATGTCTGCCATTGCGATGGCATTAGTAGAAGCGCCCGAAATTTATTGGCAACCACTAGACGAGGAGCAAAAAGCGAACCTCGCAGAGTGGTTGCTATCGTCAACTTACATCGCCCTTCCACCGAATAACTGGTATTGGTTCCGTGTCCTCATTTTGGAATCGCTTTCTGGTTTGGGTATTGAAATTGATACCCTGAACTTGGAGTTCGACTTGCAGGCTATTGATGAAATGCAGCTGCAGCAAGGCTGGTATCAAGATGGTGCGACAGGGGTAATGGACTATTACAACCCTATGGCGTTTCAGCTCTATGCGTTGATGTATTGCAGATGGAATCCAGAATCACCGCGTAAAGATACGCTGCTTAATAATGCGTTAGAGTTCTCGAAAACCTACAGCACTTGGTTTGATTCCGAAGGTCGACAGCTAGCCTATGGTCGTTCTCTTAATTATCGGTTCGCTTCGTTAGCGTTTTGGGCAGAGCTTGCAAGAGTAAATCCTGAACATGCGGATGTGGCGTTATGGCGCACTTTGTGGACTCAGGGAATGAACTGGTGGGCAAACCAACCGATCACCGACAGTAACGGTATGTTACTTCCAGGTTTCGCTTATCCGAATTTACTGATGAGTGAGTTCTATACCAGCTCTGTCTCTCCACTATTGGCGTTTAAGGCATTCAATGCGCTAGCAATGGAAGAGTCTCATCCATTTTGGCAATCCGATGCACAATTATTGGCGGATATAACTGAACCTAAATGGAATAACGACAGACATCTCCAATGGAGAAATGACGGCAGTTATCTACTGACCAACGCTTCAGGTAGCAATGAACTAAGAGAGTGTGTCGATAAGTACTACAAGTTTGCCTATAGCTCGGCGCATGGGTTTTGTATCGACAGTGTTCGATGGATAAACCAAGGCTGGGCGGGCGATAACATTCTGGCATTTCAGCATCCTGATACGATGCAGTGGTACAGCAGACCTCGTCACATTGAAGCTTTTAGAGAAGGAGACACTTTAGTCTCTATCTGGTCTCCATTTATCGGTTGTAAGGTCACTACCTATCAACGATTAGAGGGTGATCGTGAAGTTCGTCAGCACCTTATTTCTAGCGACCGAGAGCTCTCTTTCCTGATGACAGGATATTGTGTCGATGAATGGCGAAGCTGGTTTAGCCACGCGGCTGCAGCGCCATCTCGTATTGAATCAAAAAAACTATTTAGTGAACTGCGGTTAGTGAAAGGTCAGGGACAAGCTTGTTGTTATCCATGTGCCCCCAACACCAACGTTTTATACCCGCATTCCAGTGTTCCCGCTATTTCTGGCGTTATTCAAGCTGGAGATTCAGACATCGAAGTACATGTACTGGCAGGAAGTTTGTGAGCGTTACGTGCGTAATGCACTAGGTACGTATGCATTAGGTATCTAGGACAATCAAATTGACATTAAAAATCTTAAAAACATAAACCTTGAAACATTAGATCATCTTATGGAGTTAAATATGAAAAAACACAATAAGATACCTCATCTTGGAAAAGCAGCGATTGCCGTTACCGCAGCACTGTCTTTTTCTAGTTGGGCAGGCTCTTATAATGAAGCGCCTCAACTGGCTGAATTGGTGAAATCTGGCAAATTGCCGAAAGTTGAGCAGCGCCTGCCTGAAAACCCATTAATTGTTGAGCCCAATGAGTCAATTGGTCAATATGGCGGTACGTTAAACTTGGTCGGTAAAGTAGTGGATAACGGGCATCGTACTCGTACTATTGCTTACGACAACCTGTTTAACTTCGATACAACGTATTCGAAAGTCATCCCTAACTTAGCGACCAGCTTTACTTCAAACGAAGAAAATACAGAGTTCACCATCCATCTGCGTAAAGGTGTGAAGTGGTCTGATGGTACACCGTTTACTGCTGAAGATATTGCTTTCTATATCAATGATATCGTAGGCGACCCAGAGCATTCTGGTAACCGTCCTCTAGTTCTTCCTAACCATGATTCTGCAAAAGCTGAAGTGGTAGATACACACAGAGTAAAAATCACGTTGGCGCAACCTAATGGTTTGTTCATCCGCAGCCTAGCGACAGTGGACAGTGAAAGCTATACCGCATTCCCTAAACACTACTGTTCTCAATTCTTGCCTAAGTTTAATGATAAAGCGGTAGAGAATGCGAAAGCGGCTGGCTTTGACTCATGGCGCCAATACGCTTCAACTAAGTGTGAAGCGCACTACTTCATTGAACACTACGCAAACGTTGATCGTCCTGTTCTAACAGCGTGGAAAGTGACAACGCCTCCTGGACCAAATGCGAGTTACGCAGTATTTGAACGTAACCCTTACTACTGGCAAGTGGATACTGAAGGCAACCAGCTACCGTACTTAGATGCTGTTCGCTGGCGTTACAGTGAAGACCAAGAAGAGATGGTACTTCGTGCTGCAAATGGTGAAGCAGATTATCAACATCGCCACATTGGACAAACGTCTTACCGTTCTTTGTTGATTGAGAATGAAGAAAAAGGCGGCTACAGCTATGAGTTCCGTCCAAATACGCAAAGCACTGAGCTGGCAATCGCACTGAACCAAACAGTGAAAGACCCACTTAAGCGTGAACTGTTCCAAAACAAAGATTTCCGTATCGCACTTTCACACGCTATTGACCGTGAAGAGATCAGTGAGACAGTTTATTCAGGTGCTGTAGAAGCGTATCAAGCTGCACCACTAAGCATTTCACCGTTCTTCGATGAAGAAATGGCGAAACAATACACTGAGTTTGATCTTAAAAAGGCGAATGAGATTCTTGATTCCCTTGGTCTGACCAAGCGTGACAGCGAAGGTTACCGTTTATTGAAGAATGGTGAGCGTCTGCGTATTGAAGCGTTGTCAAAAGTTTCAAATAAGGGCGTATTAGCTGACTCTCTAGAGCTTGTGAAGAACCAATGGAAAGCGGCTGGCATTTTCTTGGATATTCGTGTGCTTGAAATTAACCATGTGATCAACTTACGTTTGACCAATGATTTCGACCTCATCCCAATTATCGGTGATGGCGGTGTGGGTATCATCGATGAAGCGCGTTTCTACTTACCATTTAGCCCGGAATCAACTTGGGGTCTAGGTTATTACTTATGGGCGAGCGAGCCTGAAAATGAGTATGCAGTAGAGCCGCCAAAGCATATCAAGCATCAAATTGACTTGTGGAACAAACTGAAGCAGACCTCTTCTCAAGAAGATCAGCAGAAGTACATGAAAGAAATTATCCAAATCGCTAAGGACAATTTCTATGTCATGGGTACTGTTGAAGCTATGCCTGCGGGTGTTGTTGTGAACAATAAGCTGCACAACGTTCCTGAAAACATGCCGCAAAACTACAACTTCCCAACTCCGGGACCAATGCGCATGAGTCAGCTTTGGAAAAGCCAATAACGATTAGTATCGCTTAGTTTTTAGCTTTGCATAGATTTTGCCCCACAAGGCAGTGGGGCATTTCTATGGCTTTTCATAGCAATTATTAAATTTGTCAGTGGTGCGTTTTATGAAGCGTTTCCTAAGCACTTATTCGTTTAACGCATCCTTAAACACTATTTAGAGTTTGATGTCATTATCTTTGGTATCAAGATAAGGAACAGTAATGAGCAGTTTTTTTCTGTTTGCAGGTAAGCGGCTGGTGTCGATTCTCGTCACACTGTTAGCTGTATCTATTGTCGTTTTCGCTGTCATTGATCTTCCTCCTGGTGATTTTGCTTCTGCCAAAATTGCTGAGCTTCAGTCTATGGGGCAAACGGTGGATCCACAGATGATATTCACCATGCGCGAAATGTATGGGTTGGATAAACCACTATGGGAGCGTTATCTGAATTGGATTTCCGGACTGTTAGTTGGTGATCTGGGTATCTCATTAACCACAAACCAATCGGTATGGACCACAATTGAACCGCGAATTTGGCCAACGGTGTCGTTAGCAGCAGCTGTCTTCTTCTTTCAATTTTTAGTCGCTATCCCAATTGGTATGTACTCAGCTTTGCGTCAGTACTCCTGGGGCGATTATGTTGCGACGATTTTCGGTTTCATTGGTATGGCGACCCCGAACTTTGTTATCGCGATTGTTGCGTTACTTATCGGGTATTACAGCTTTGATACCGTCGTTTCTGGCTTGTATTCCGATGAATATCTCGACCAGCCAATGTCTTGGGCAAAACTGATGGATGCCGCATCGAGAAGTTGGATTTACATCTTAGTGGTAGGCACTGCGGGTATGGCGGGCATCATCCGCATTATGCGAGCAAACCTGCTTGATGAACTTAAAAAGCCTTATGTGAAAACAGCCCGAGCGAAAGGTCAGACTGAGGCGAAACTAATTCTGAAATATCCAGTGCGTATTGCCGTGCTTCCGATTGTGTCAACGATTGGTTGGATGCTTCCCGCTCTTCTAGGTGCAGACATTATCGTCAGCCAAGTTATGAACATTCCAACTTTAGGTCCATTGATGCTTGCTTCATTGCGTTCTCAAGACATGTATGTAGCAGGGGACGTTCTTTTGATTATGTCCATTCTTACCATTATCGGTACTTTGATTTCTGACCTTTTACTGTACTGGATTGATCCTCGAGTACGTGTTGGCGTTGCGAAGGAGTTTTAATTATGACTACGTCTGCTATTCGAAATCTTGGGCATCTGTTTAAGCGCCGCAAGAAAACTATTGATTTAAGTACTGCAACTCAGTGGCAACTGATTGGTTTGAAAATGCGTCAACACAAACTGGCTTGGTACAGTTTGAAGTTTTTGGTGATTGTTTACGTTATTGCAGCATTCGCTGAGTTCTTTGCTCCTTTCGACCCTAGTGAAAACTGGCGTCGTTATACCTACGCACCACCGCAGTCAGTTAGCTTATTTGAAAACACGAACGAAGGTTGGCGTTGGGCACCACACCTAGAGTTTTACCAAAGTAATACTGACAAACGCACCTTAAAAAGGCATTACGAGTTAGATCCAGATAAAAAAGTGTACTTTTCGTTTTTTGGAAAAACAGAATCGTATGAGCTTATGGGCTTTATTCCTATGAGTTACAAATTCATTGTTCCTCATGACACAAAGCAACCATTCTTTATCTTGGGCTCTGACCGTATGGGTCGAGATATGTTGTCACGCTTAATCTATGGTGCGCGTATTTCTTTGTCTGTAGGTCTGATGGGGGTATTCACCACTTTTGTTTTGGGCATCTTGATTGGTGGCGTGTCTGGTTACTTTGGCGGAACGATAGATAACGTTATCCAACGTATCATTGAATTCATTAAATCTATTCCGACTCTTCCCTTATGGATGGCGCTTTCCGCTTCTTTGCCAGCGGAATGGAGCTCTTTAACGAAATATTTCTTAATCACCATCATTTTGGGGCTTGTTTCATGGCCAGATATGGCGCGAGTAGTGCGAAGCCGCTTTATGTCTTTGCGTGGAGAGGAGTATGTCGCCGCTGCATGGTTGGATGGTAACAGCCCGTTCGAAATTATTCGTCGCTATATGGTGCCGAATTTCATGAGCCACATTATTGCGGTTGTGACTCTTGCCATTCCTATGATGATCCTTGGCGAAACAGCATTAAGTTTCCTCGGTTTAGGTCTGCAAGCGCCAATGGTGAGTTGGGGAGTTCTACTTCAAGAAGCACAAAACATCCGAGCTTTGGCGGAAGCAACGTGGTTGTTGATTCCAGCTGTGGCGGTCATCGTCGTTATTCTGGCAATGAATTTCGTTGGCGATGGCCTGCGTGATGCGTGTGACCCATACCATGATCAAGGTGCGAAATAATGAGCGATAAAATTCTACAAGTAAAAAATCTTCACGTGAGTTTCCCAACCAGCATGGAGCATTTCCATGCAGTTAAGGATGTCTCATTCGATCTTTATCGTGGCGAAACATTGTCTGTCATTGGTGAGTCGGGCTCGGGTAAGTCGGTCACGTCATCGGCAATTATGCAGCTATTGGATAAGCCGGGGCGTATCGACTCTGGCGAAATTCTGTATACCACAGAAACCGGTGATGTCATTGACATCGCGCAGATGGACCCTAGAAGCAAAAGTATGCGTTCTTTACGCTGCTTTAATTTCTCTTTGGTATCACAAGAACCGATGGCTGCATTGAGCCCTGTTCATACTGTAGGTGATCAAATCAAAGAAGTACTTTGTTTAGTGGAACCAAGCATTACTAAGCAAGAAGCACACTTACGTGCGATAGAGCTTCTTGAACAGGTTCAGATGCCAGAACCTGCTAGCTTGATTAACAAGTACTCATTCGAATTGTCTGGTGGACAGAGACAACGTGTGGTGATTGCTATGGCAATTGCCTCTCGCCCAGACATATTAATTGCCGATGAGCCTACAACGGCACTGGACGTGACGACGCAAGCTGAAATTTTGCTGCTGTTTAAAAAACTCCAAGATGAAATTGGCATGGCGATACTGTTCATCACTCATGATCTAGGTGTTGTCGCGCAGATTTCAGACCGAGTAGTGGTGATGGAAAAGGGCGAGTTGGTCGAGTGCGGAAGCGTACGACAAGTATTTGAACGTCCAGAGCATCCATACACTAAGAAGCTCATGGAAGCGACGAGATCGTTAGAAAAGCCTTCAAAAGTTAAGGTTCCGTACCGTTTACAAGAAGCATCTCGTTTGCAAGAAGGTAGGGAAATCCGTCCTATTTTAGATTTGAGTGGAGTTACCAAAGTTTTCCATAAGCCTGCAAAAATGTTTGAGAAAAAAAGCACCATGACCGCGGTCGATAACGCTTGTCTCAAACTGTATCCGGGAGAATCGTTGGGTATTGTGGGTGAATCAGGGTCAGGTAAGAGTACATTGGGACGAGCAATATTGGGTATGTCACCGGCGACATCTGGCACGATTCAATATGTCGATGAAAAAGGCGATGTGGAAATTGAGCTCTCTAATTATAAGCGCGCCGTACGTGACCCGCTGTTTGCCGATCTGCGACTCATTTTCCAAGACCCTTGGTCATCATTAAATCCACGTATGACAGTATTCGATATCATCGAAGAACCGCTTCTAAAGCTTCGCACTGAAATGAACAAAGCAGAACGTGAAGAGCGAGTACGTAACATCATGAAGTGGGTTGGGCTGCCTCCTCAGTTCTCAAGTCGCTACCCTCATGCGTTTTCCGGTGGTCAGAGGCAAAGGATAGTGATTGCACGAGCTTTGGTGACGATCCCTAAAGTTGTGATTGCAGATGAAGCAACAGCTGCACTAGATGTTTCTCTGCGTTCACAAGTGCTCGATTTACTGATTGAGTTCCAAAATGTCTATGGAACAGCATTCATTTTAATCACCCATGATATTGCCACAGTGAAATACTTCTGCGATCGAGTGTTAGTGCTACAACACGGAAAAATCGTTGAGCAAGGCTCAGTCGATCAAGTGATTTATCACCCTGAGCAAGCGTATACACAGCAGCTAATTGCAGCAGTCCCCATAGCTGAATTGGCTCCGGAAATATCAGCAGAGTTAGTTTAATTCTATTAATTGAAGCCTTCTCATTAGGGATATTGAGAAGGCTTGTTTCGTTGGAGGTCTTGCATGAATATTTGGCACAAAATGTCTATCGTTAGTCGCTTCTATTTTGTCACTAGCTTTTTGCTGGTGGTTATCGCAATGATTGGTGGTATCGGTTTTTGGCAAAGTCAAAAATTAACCAATCAATTGGATTACATAGGAAAGTATTCAATGGATGAGCTTGCTCTTTTATCTATAGTCGAAAAAGAGTTGGTTGAGTTGGAATCGGATATTGCTCATTTTAATGCGGAGACTTGGAAGGAAATAAGCGAACACGTCTTAAAACATGTCCATTATTCCAAGCAAGCCATTGCCAAGATAGATAAACAACATGAAGGTACAAGCCTGAAATGGATAGTGGAAGAGAGCTTTGACCAAGATTTTCAACGTTTGACTGATATGATGCAAACGCACGATGAATTGCGTATATCTCAAGAAAAATATACTCGAGAATATCGCTTACTCTCTGCCCAAGTTAAACGTTTTATTTATACCTTGAGCGCAACTGAATCCAACATTAATAACGCAATGTTGGCTGAAAATCTGAGTAGCCGCCTCGACTCTTTAATGTTTAATACAGATAAGGCTCTTGATTCGGTTAAAATTGAGGAAGTCGAAGCCTTTTACGAGAAGAATAAGGCCATTGGTCAAGATATCACTGTCATGGTGTCTGACTTAGCATCGCGCACGAGCAATGTTTCAAAACGTAATATAACTCTGATAGAGGCATTGATTGCGCATAGCGTAAGCGAAGATGGTGTGGCCGGTAACCATTTGCAGATGATTAGATTGTCTCAGCAAGAAAAGAATATGACAGAAGGGATGTCGCACAACGTTAGAGAACAAATAAACGCGTTAGAATCATTTAGGGATTTGGTTATCGTTGAAGCGCAAAACAAGGTGTTGGAAGTAAAAGAGCAACAAAGCCGCTATATATTACAATTAGTTGCTTTCATCATCGCTGTAGGCTTTCTTTCGCTAGGGCTTGTAATTGCAACATCTCGAAATATCCAAACAGGCTTGAAAGCGCTGAGGTTGGTTCTAAATGCGATGGCCAATCGAGATCTTACTCATAAAACAACCTACAGCAAAAGCCGTGAAATGGCTTGGCTGGCGAAGCATGTTGAATCTGTTCGAGAACTACAGTGTGGTTTGCTTGGGCAGTTACAACAATCGTCTCATTCACTTAATGAAGTGGTTGAACACAATAGTGTCCACGCACGCCAAACTCAGCTAGCAGTTCAACAGCAAGTTGAATTGACCGATGAAGTCGCTTCTCTAACGGAAGAGATGGAAGGTGTTATCAAACATGTAGCTCAGCAGGCAAAAGCGACCAATGACAGGATGGCTTTGGCTGTAGAAGAGTCTCAAAAGGGCTATGAGCACATCAAGTTAAACGATAGATGCATCAGCTCGACATCGGCTTTATTAGACCAAGCTGTAGCCACGATTGATCATCTTGTGAAGGATGCGAAGCAAATCGAATCTGCGCTTGCCATGATTGAAGAAATTGCAGATCAAACAAATTTGTTGGCTCTAAATGCAGCAATAGAAGCAGCGAGAGCGGGGCAACACGGTCGAGGTTTTGCTGTTGTAGCGGATGAAGTTCGTCAGCTTGCAACGAACACGACTGAATCGACCAATGGTATTCTTGGTAATATCCAGTCACTACAACAAAGTGTTTCACAATCCGTTAAACTCATACAGCAGTGTAAAACTAGCATGGTAGAGGCGACACACAGTTCACAGATCTCCTACGATGCGGTTAAAGAAGTGAAGTTGTGTATTGATACTGCGGCTGAAATGTCTCATGCAATATCAGTAGCAACCGCGCAACAATTGACGACAAGCCACATAATGGTAGAAAAGTTGTCGGCTATAAAAATCAGTGCACAGAGTAACAGTAAGAGTGTTGAAGCACTGTCCGGCAGTGTCGAAGAGATCAAGCAAGTTTCCACTAAACAGCGAGCTCTAGTGAGTGATTTTGTGATCTAAACAGCATGAAGATAATGTTTATAGATTGATATGTAATTGTTTGACTATTTGCCTTTTTTTGTGTGAAAGGCAATAAAAGTCACTAAATCTGTTAATTTCAGCGATTAATTACGAAAAAAGATAACTGAACCCTATTTTTTTATAGCGCATTATTTTAAATTAACGGGTGGACGTTTGATCGTTTGGAAACGTGTTTTAGTTTTTTTGAATGCTGCTCTGGGCGGCATTCTACTTGAATCGAACTCATGCCAACTGTCTATTGGGCGATATAGAGTGTGTCGATAAAAATGAATATTAAAAATAGGTAAGACAAGATGACAGCTGACAAGCAACCCGAATCGGTTTCATCCGTATTAAAAACATTCGGAATTTTACAGGCGCTTGCTACGCAAAAAGATATTGGCATTAGCGAGTTAGCCCAACGATTAATGATGTCGAAAAGTACGGTATATCGTTTTCTACAAACGATGAAGTCTCTTGGTTATGTCTCTCAAGAAGGCGAAACCGAGAACTATTCGCTAACTCTAAAGCTATTCGAACTGGGTGCTGCTGCACTTGAATACGTTGATTTAGTGGAATTAGCGAATGGCGAAATGCGACGAATCTCTGATTTGACTATGGAAGCACTGCACTTAGGTGCGCTTGATGGCGACAGTATTATTTATGTACACAAGTTGGACTCTAAGTATAACTTGCGTATGCAATCGCGTATCGGCCGTCGAAACCCTCTATATTCAACTGCAATCGGTAAAGTACTGCTTTGTGTTCGTCCAGAACAAGAAGTTCGCGATATTCTTGCTGAAGTTGAATTCGTTCAAACGACAGAGCGTACTCACAAAGATGTAGACTCGCTACTGGTTGAGCTTGCACTAGTGAAAGAGCAAGGTTTTGCGGAAGACGTTGAAGAACAGGAAATCGGTTTAAGATGTATTGCTGTTCCTGTTTACGATCGTTTCAACCAAGTTATTGCAGGTTTAAGTATTTCTCTTCCAACTATTCGTTTTACTGAAGAGAAAAAAGCTGAGTACATTTGTGAGCTTCACGCAGCAGCTCGCCGTATTTCACAAAAATTAGGCTGTACAGATTACCCTTACGCAGACTAATTTTTAGATGCTTTAACAAGAAGCCGTATGTAGTTTAACTATGTACGGCTTTTTTCTTTTATTGGTTGAATTCTAACCAATACTTTTCCCCTTACTGTTCTAAGTCCTTTTTAATGCTTCGAAAGGAGATTTTTTGCAAAAACCTTGGACAGAAACTCACTCAGTACTGACATTTTTCATATAATGATTTGGCATTGTACCCATATAAATGAGTGATGAGTTAAGGGAAGTCGCATGGAGTTTTGCCAAGAGGATCGCAAAGCCTTATATGATGTATGGATGTCGCAAAAAGCGAAAATGCATCTAACCCAAATGGAGATAACTAAACGTCTTGGAGTAAGCCAAGTCGAGTTTTCCAATCTATTACGTGGTACTGAGCCACTATCTATGTCGTTTGTGACGAAATTCTGTAAGCATTTACATGTTGAACCTGAGAATGTTTTACCTACGTTGAAATATCAATATGGGAGAGGGGAGTCAGCGGTCTATTTACAAAATAGAATCAGTGTCGATGGTGAGATTCAGAAAGTACATGTAGAAGGCAACCAAGTTATTATTGAGTACATGCATATCGCCAAATAATTGCTGCTTTGCGAATTGCCAATAGATAACAAAATAGAGGTAATAAAAAACCGAGGTACTAAGCCTCGGTTTTTTCGTCTAAAGCCTAATTTAAGCTTTGAATGACTCTGGTAGGTCTGCAATGTAAACAGCAGGTACGCCTTCGAAGTCACTGGTAAACAGAACGCCATCATCACCAGGAGTGAATGATGGGTGTGGGTGCGTAATCTGACGGTCACCGTTTAGTACATCCCATGATGTGCTGTGTTTACAAAGTTTAGTCGCAGTTTTTGCTTTAGTGTTTAGGACATATAAGAACGGGTCGTTTTCAATGTCGTAGCTTTCTGCATCTGCAACGTCTACTGGAGCATCACAACCATCACCCACCATTAGAGAACCGTCAAAGTTACTCATTAGGTGTGAACATGGTGGCATTACCATGACTTCTTCGTTTTCTAAAGTCTCAGGGTTCGCTTTGTAGATAACGCGATCTGATTGGCCTTTGAAGTAAGATACGTATGCCATTGCACTACCATCTGGGATCCAGAATTCGTGCGTGCAAGACTCGCCAGGAGCATGTTCTTTGATCTTACGAACGTTGCTACCGTCTTCGTTTACTAGCCACATACGAGCGTCAACTAAGTCGTGTGGACCTTCGTGACAGAAGCCAACAGTTGAGTCGTCGAATGGACGGTAGATAGGGTGGCCTAACCATGCTTTATCTTGGTGAACAACTTCTAGCTCGCCAGTCGCGATGTCTACTTTGATTAGACGACACGTTGGGTTTGTATGGTAAAACTCAGCGAATTTTTCCCAAGAAGTGAGGGGAGCCCAATCTGCTCTAAGAATTTCGATACCTACTAGCTTAGTACAGTCAGAGTTTGCAACCCAAGTGCCGTAGCCTTTCCATTCTGGATCAACCGTGTAAACCACGCGCTCTTCAAGGGTCTCAAGATCAACCTGCATTAGGTTGAGTTCGCTTTTCACATAGAAGAATGACTTGTCATCGGTAGAAATGAAACCACCAAATGTGTTGTCGCCTTTACCTTCGGTAAGCTGAGTTGCTTTTTGAGTTTTAAGATCAACAAGGTAATAGTTACGGTTACCGTCAAAATCACCAGCAAGAAGCAGCTTTTCACCGTTGTTAGTGAAACACTTCTGGTAGAAGTAGTTACGATGACAGATTACGTCTTTAGGGGTAATACGCGTTACTTTTACGTTAGTGTCACTATCAGTAAAAGTTTCGAATTCAAGGTTTAGGATGTCACCTTTAGCCACGATAAATCTCCTAATATAAATGAAGTAGGCAGCCAAACGCTGCCTACTTAAGATTGATTAACGAACAGAAATTGTGTTGTTCAAATCGTCAATTTTTGCACTCTTCTTCAGACCGTAGCCAACAGCGAATACTGATGCTGCACATGCCAAGAACAGTAGGCGTCCCCATAGTGGGTTTGGAATCAGAACCATGGTTGTTAGACCTGCCGCCATGTAGATAACTAGAGTACCTAGTTTAGCGCGTTGCATACGGTCAACCACGTCTTGTCCTTCTTCTTCAACACATTCAGTGTCAACGTCTTTGAAGAATTCAACCGCCACTTCTTTATGAGTGTCTTTCTCTTCTTTGTAGAATAGAGTTGTTAGACAGAAGAAACCAGCAGTTAGGAATAGGTGAGCTGCGATTGTGATCATGGTCTTCATTTCGCCAGTCTCACGACGAGTCAGCTCTTCAATACCGAACCAGCTTGCCACGTAGCTAGGAGTAAATACGTTTACTACTAACCAAGATACAAACATACCGAAGATAACAGTTACCCAAGGAGCCCATTTTGGCGTCTTACGGATAAGGATACCTAGGAATAGTGGTACTAGGATTGGCGATTGAAGTAGCGTCGCAACTTGCATCATTAGATCGAATAGGCTTAGGTGTTTCAGTGAGCTGAAGAACTGAGCCATTAGAATTACTAAGATACCGTTGATAGTACAAGCGATTTGACCTGCACGTAGAAGTTCTTTGTCGTTTGCTTTGCCTTTACGCACGATAGTTGCGTAGAAGCTACGTACGAAGATACCTGAGTTACGGTTCAGTGCTGAGTCCATAGAAGACATGGTTGCAGCGAACAGACCAGCCATTAGTAGACCAACAGTACCAAGAGGCATTGTCTCACGAGCAAACACTAGGTAAACCGCATCGCTAGCTTTAGCGCCTAGGTTAGGGTATGCCGCAGCTGCATCAGGATACATGATTGCAGAAGCCCATGGTGGGATGAACCAAATGATTGCACCAAACACCATCATCACTAGAGCCATAAGAGCCGCTTTGCTTGCGTTCTTAGAGTCTTTAGCGTTTAGGAAACGGTAAGATTCCTGCATGTTGTTGATACTTTGAAGCTGCTTCACGATGAAGAAGAAGAAAGAACCAACAAGCAGTAATGGGTAGTTCATGTCTGGACCCATTACGAAACCACCAGGGAAGTTATTGATGATTTCAGAAGGACCGCCAACGAAGTATAAAGCAACAGCCGCACAAGCAATTGAAATAACAGCAACGATCAGAGTTTGAATAAAGTCTGATGCTACAACACCCCAAGCACCACTCAGAAGAGAGATGATTAGAACCGCTGCACCTGTTACATAAATTGTTGTTGTGATGTCTGCATTAAATACTGCTGAAGCAAATACACCTAGACCGTTCAACCAAACACCAGCGTTGATTACGCTAAGTGGAATGATAACCCAAGTGAAGAATTGCTCGTTCGTATCACCGAAACGACGTTTAACAGCTTCAGTAGGAGTGTCAACGCGCATTTGACGGAAACGACGTGCAAAGTAGAAGTATGCAAATACATATGCAACCATGTTACCAA
The DNA here is from genome assembly GCF_058630515.1 of Vibrio sp. HM8-C. NCBI lineage: Bacteria > Pseudomonadati > Pseudomonadota > Gammaproteobacteria > Vibrionales > Vibrionaceae > Vibrio > Vibrio sp. HM8-C. Next base: position 155,548 of record NZ_JBMMKS010000008.1, on the reverse strand, counting down.
CGAACACGGCTAGAATTGCAAAGCCATCACTGAAGGCTTTACCTGCTGCACCTGTAAAGGTCCAAGCAGAGAATTGAGTCATGAATGCTGTTGCACCAACCATCCACCAGAGCATTTTACCGCCCCCACGGAAGTAGTCACTGGTGCTATTGCTAGCCATTTTTTTGAATAGCAGACTGATCGCAACCATCAGTGCGAAGTAGCCAGCTATTACAATGTAATCATATTGCATAGTGATATCTCATAAGTTTTACATCAAAAAAAATTTTCAGGTATTTTCTACCAAAAAATTAGAAAAGTATGTGATTAAAATCAAAACGTCGGTTTATTTTAAATAGATTAGCATTTTCAAAATGTTTATTGCAATCAGAAAACATTACATTTTGTGTGACTTTGTTTGTCTATGAATTCATCTATTTCCTATGCTGCATAAGGCTTAATAGCGTTTTGTCAGAATTGGAATTTATATAAACGTTTGCTTTGTTTCGTGATACTTACCATTACGGGTATCAATGTCTGGGTGTTATTTGTACAGTTTGATTTTAGGCGATAGTCGCCAGTGGCGGGTGTCAGATTTGGATTAATTCTCACTATTAGTTCATTCTAACAGTGAGAATCTGTTGCGGAGTATCTTGTCGTTAACGAATGGATTGGACGCGCAACATGCGATGCATACGGGCTAGAGAATCAAATTTCTCATCAGACTAGGTTGCCAATGTGGGAAAATAGCTTTCATTGTGTATGTACTGAACTGATCTTGGTTCATCTCAAAGTCATTCGGCACTACGTGTGTTGATGTTGCTTGGTTTTTAAATGTATGAAATCTCGAATCTTCGGCATAAAACCAAATTTGCGATCCTTCTTTCGACTTACCATGCATTTTGTCCCAGCCGTGAATATGGTTGTCAAACGTGCACTCTATGTATGCGCAATGTCCAATTGCATTTGGGTTGGCATAGCTGCCATCGGTAAACTCAGTAGTGGGGTGCCATGGTCGGCCAAGTCGATAACTTTTATTAGGAACTCTTTCGTTCTCTTTCATTAAATTGCAGCGATAGAAAACCAACCCATACTCTTGTTCGATTAGCGTACTAGGGGCACTGACGTAACCTAATGGATCGTTTTCAACTGTGTCTTCTCGCCATCGGCATATCAATTCGCAGTGATTAAATACAGCTGTGCCACCTCCGAAAATAAAGTCAACAGTTCCCCAAATATCTGTGGATTCGAAATAGCTTCTTCCAGAACTTACATACAGAGTGTCTTGAAAGCTTTTGAGTGTGCAATCTCTACACTGAACTTGGTCTCCTTTGTGCCCAACCAGCAGTGCGACAGCTTGAGTTGCAGAAATTTTAGATGAGTCGGTGTTGTCTTTTCGTTGGTTACCAATGAAATCGAAAGTGTTTTCAATGGTTAATGATTGGAAAGTGATATCAGTGGCATCGGCATTCACAACATAGCTGTTGTAGGTAGCCCATATCTTGCCATCTTTAGCCAATAATCCGTTAGCATCGGTATAGCTAATGATAGTGCTTGATTTAGATGTTCCGATTAAATGGATGTTGGGACGAGTAATATGCAATTTCTCTTCGTACCGTCCCGGTTTGATGAAAATCGTAAATGGGGTATCGCCATTCGGTGCCAAATTTAATGCTTGCTGAATTGTGGTGACGTCTCCATGTCCAGACGAATCCACAATTATGTCGTGTTCACTATTCATAGCTAAGCCTGTTTAATTAACTTATTGATTTGTTTTGCTTCGTTCTACTACGTTTTAAAACTGCGTTCAAATGAAAAAGGCTCAGATTGACTGAGCCTTTTAATGATGGAAATAATTAGTTCACTAGCGAACGTAGTTTTTCCACTTGCATGCGCATTGACTCTTCGTCAGCAGAAGTGACATCGCTTGCATTCTTAAGTGCACTGACATCTTCCTTCGCGGCTTTTCCGTTTTGGTCAACAGTATGACCGTCTACATAGAACTGGTTGTTAACCAAGGTTTCGCCGTTTACAACATCACTATATTGGCTTTCAACAAAGAAACGGTATGAACGGTTGTCTTCAAAATGACCTTGTTTAACTTGACCTGCGTATGGGCTCTTGCGGAATAAGAAATTGAAACGTTTGTTATCGATAGAAACGTTATTTTCAAGTACAAGAGAACCAGGGTTGAAGTTGTCAGTAAAGCCATCCATGTTGTTTTGGAAAGCTAGGCTGTTTTTCACGACGTGAGCAACAGGTAAACCCTCACCTCCGAGCTTAAATCCGTTACCTCTACTTCCGCCTTTCCCTGCAACTGTTAATGTTTGTCCGTTTCTGTAAGAAACAGAATCAATAATAGTCACAACGCCATTTGCACCGTCTTCTACTTTGTTGAATAAGTCCCAACCGTCATCAATATTATGGTGAGAAACACATCGGATGAATGTATTGCCATCACCAATTCGCATTTTGGCCGCGAAACCATCTGCGTTGATTTGAGAATCATCCATGTTGTTGTAACTTTCGCTGTCGCTGACGATGTTGTGACTCGCCCATAAAGCTCGGCCTAACTTGTCGGGAGAAGTTATCTGGAAGCCAGTATCGGGAGCGCTGTGCGTTACAATATAATCAAAGTTGTTATGGCTACCCCACACAATATAGCGAGCTCCTGAAACTTCAATGTCTGAAACGTTCCAGTAACTAGCATTGTGTTGAATGTCACCAAGGAAGCGAACGTGCTCACCTTTTGCCAAAAGCGTTTTTGGCAATTCAGCCGTACCGCTCGCTGAAACTGGAATGGTGATGCCTTGGTAGTCACCATCTTCTAAAGTGATAATGCCACCTGGCGCAAGAAGTTCGATAGCGGTAGCAAGATCCAAATGCCCATTACTACCATCTGGATTTACAGATATATTCATTGGGTCGACTAAGTTGACCATGTCTACTTTCTGTTCATAAGTCTTAGGTGTGAAATCTGGACCTTCGGTTGGAGTGTATGTAACTGTAAACGCTGTGCTAGGCGAGGTAAGTGTTGCATCAAAACGGAAGAAATCACCCGCTGGAACATCTTGCTTTTCTACAACCACTTTACCTTGTTGGCTAACACTGAAAGTACCAGAGTAGTTTGCTCGTGATTGCAGGCTGTAGTTTTCAACTGCACTTTTATCAGGTGATGCCTGTTGCAAGACAACATCCGTCAATTTCGCTGAATATTTTGGTGCATCAAGGGTATGCGCATCGCTAAGTTCGATTTGAACGTCACTGACTGAAATCTTTGCGTTACGGGATGCAAAGAAACCGACATATTGGTTGTCTGGGTCTTGCATGTTAACGATATTGGCATTTGCACCCTTGATTTCACGTGATTCACTGATTGTGCCATTATCATAGGTAACAACGTAACCTGCATCGCTACGGCTTAGTGACATTTTAAATGGAGTACCATCAGTGAATGGAATACCTTTTAGGAACTCATCACGAGCCATTTTGTTTCCGCCAGTTCCCCAAGGCTGATAAATGCCTTCACGATAGTTCGCATTGACGTCAACCAAACCATTATTTTCTTTTTTGTTCGCTCTTAGCAGGTTCATCACCATGTTTGAAGCTGCTGGGAATTCTTCTAATCCTTCAGGTTGCGGATCTAGTCGAGGTTCGCCAATGATGTCGCGAACCATAATACCTGCGCCTTCCTGACGGTTAGGCGTAGAACCAGTTTCTGGGCCTAATTGCTCTAGGACGATAGAAGCTGATAGGGTGAAGTTCTTATTGGTAGGAATCTTAGTGTAATAAAACGTAACGCCTTCGTGGGAATTGGCCAATTTTCCGCCACGGCTTTCAATAGTGAACGTTTCTGCAAGTTTGCCTGCTTTAACTGGTTTGCCATTTACTAATACTTCATTGGTTCCCACTTTTTCTGGCAGTATTGTGGAACCAAAGTTCAAATCTGTAGATTGACCGAACGTAATAGCTTGCCAGGTTAAACTCTCTGGTGTGACTTCGGTTTGCATCATAGAGCAGGCACTAAGTGCCAAAGCACCACTAATCGCTAGGGTAATTCTTGATAGTTTCATAGCTCACCTTATTAAAGCATTAAAAAAGGCTGACTTAGTGGATGTTAAGTCAGCCTTGAAAAGACAGTTAGGATTTACTTTCAGGTCAAATTAGAAGCTGTACTTCACACCAACACGGAAACGTGGCTCGTAGCTATCTTTACCCACAGCATTTTCAGAAGTATCTGTATTTTGTGCAACCATACCGAACTCACCAAACGGGCGCCAACCACTTTCAAAACCAGAGTATTCTGCAGATAGGTTTACTAAGCTTAGGTATTGGTTATCACCTTTGTAGCCAGCTTCAGCAGACTGATCAAATTTGTACTCGATATCAAGTCCATACTTGAAGTCACCCATTTTGTAACCACTGGTTAGGTTTAATTGGTTGTAGTGGCTGTCTACGCTTGTAGAAGCATTGTTTTTGTAACCGTAACGGTAACGTAGATCAACGCTCCAATCGTCAGAAAGCTTTTGAGTTGCTTTTAGATCAAGCTTATGCGTGACAGCTGTAGAGCTTGAATCTAGAGCATAAGCTGGTTGTAGAGTGAAAGTGTCAGTCAACTTGTAGTTGTAACTAACTTTAGTTTCATGGCCACTACTCTTCATGTTGTCAAAGTCTAGACCATCACTGTTATAGCCCCATTTTACTTCGGCACTGATACCAATACCGTTAGCGAAGCGGTGATCCAGCAGTAAGCGGTCTTTATGAGCGCTCTTCATATCACCAGCTTCAGGTACAAACTCGTGACGTACGTTAAGAGAAGCAGCGTTAGCAGCAGTAGCAGTAAGAGCCAGTAGAATGGCAGAAGTAAGTACTTTTTTCATATTAAAACACCGTTTTTGTAATTGTGGTTCGGTGTTTAATTTAACTAAAAAAACTTTTTTTAAAATGTGAATATCTAAAATGTGTGATCATTGAAACAGTGTTTTATATATAAACTCATTTTATGCGTGATCAAGTTGGCATTATTAGTTGGCTTGAAATTCATTCTGGTCAGATGAGGTGATTTTATTTATTCAAAAAAATAATAATTGCCAATTATTTATTATCACTATTTAAGTGTTTCCTTAAATAAAGGTCAATTATGAAAGGGGGAGGCGTCTTTGTCGTACGCATTACCTCGATTTTTCTGCCGTGTGAACTCTAGTGATATAAATAGTCTTTTCTGAGATTTTGCGAATGATGTTCACTTAAGTTGCTGAAATAATGTAGTTATTAATGGTTAAGGCTAAAGCCCTCTGTGTCTGGAACAGGGGGGGAGTTAAAATCGTTACCGGTTGGCCATGAGAACTGTAGTTGGAAGTAATGTGTGCACATCCAGTTATGACTTTGGCTATGTTAAGTTACGAAGAACCTTTCATTACCTAATTTATATACTCAAATACTTAGCTATATAAAATAAGGTTGACCATTTTGTGCGAATTTTCTTAGCGATTAATTGGATTGCAAATCTAACGTAAATATAAGAAACGGTGTTGAACATCAGTTTTGGTTATTGAACATTCTATTAACCAAAAATTAATCTATTGAATACACAAACTTTTAAGGTGATATTGTTTTCTTATCGTAATTGATAGCTAACTAATTGAACAAAATGCAATTGTCTTGGTTGTTTCATACTTTAGTTTATTTATAGAGCTCCTCATTTCGAACGATAAACGTGTTTTTAATATATTTTTCATCGTGAAATAAATATTTATTGACCAAGATCAAGTAACCATTTTGAGGTATGTAATAGCACGGAGATTTTGTGTCAGATTGGCCCTACAGGCTAGTTATGTATTGTTGATTGCTTTACTAACTATCTAATTATTATGGATATATTTTTTAATTTGTTCTGGTATGACCTGTAAATAAAAAACGTCAAATTTCAAGTTAAATCTACTTTTAGAAACACGCAACCTTCAAAATAGGAACTGTGTTTCACTTTTTTATAATTTCCCATCAAAAATAATATCCAAGATCACAAATTATAAGTTTCCGCATGGTAATCGTTATAAATTCGCGTTTAATAGATAACAGAAGTCGATGGGTGTCTTAGGAAAGAACTTATCTAACCCACCGGCAGTTAAACTTAACGAGGACGAGAAAATGTATGAAAATCGTAAGCTAGGATTAGCGTACCTATCTCCCTACATTATAGGGTTGATAGTGTTTACCGCTTTTCCATTCATTTCATCATTCGTGATGAGCTTTACCGATTATGACATGATGACTTCACCAGAATTCATCGGTATTGAAAACTATCGGTATATGCTCACTGAAGATGATACTTTTTGGAAATCAATGAGCGTTACATTCTTGTACGTTTTCTTGACCATTCCAGTAAAACTAGCGTTTGCACTTGGTATCGCGTTTATCCTTAACTTCAAGCTAAAAGGTATTGGCTTCTTCCGTACTGCTTACTACATCCCTTCTATTCTAGGTAGTAGTATTGCAATCGCGGTTCTTTGGCGTGCTCTTTTTGCTATCGATGGTGTACTTAACGGTGCTTTAGGTTTCATCGGCGTCGATCCAATCAACTGGTTGGGTGAACCGGCTTTCGCGCTATTCTCTATTACATTATTGCGTGCGTGGCAATTCGGTTCTGCTATGGTTATCTTCCTTGCAGCCCTACAAAACGTTCCACAATCTCAGTATGAAGCTGCGATGATCGACGGTGCGAGTAAATGGCAGATGTTTCTTAAAGTAACTGTGCCACTGATTACTCCAGTTATCTTCTTCAACTTCATCATGCAAACAACGCAAGCGTTCCAAGAATTTACGGCTCCTTACGTTATCACTGGCGGCGGCCCAATGAAGTCAACTTACCTGATCTCTCTATACATCTATGAGACAGCGTTTAAGTTCTTTGATATGGGTTACGGTTCTGCATTGGCATGGGCACTGTTCATCGTAGTTGCAATCTTTACGTCAATCACATTCCGTTCGTCGAAGTACTGGGTGTTCTACTCAGGTGATAAGGGAGGCAGATCATAATGACTACTGCAATTTCAGACACTGCTGTTTCTAACGTAGAAAATGAGCGCACGATTCGTCGTGAAAAGATTAACGCAGCAATCCGTTACATCGTATTGATTGCTGTTGGTTTCCTGATGCTTTACCCACTATTGTGGATGTTTACTGCAGCAATGAAACCAAACCATGAAATCTTCTCTTCAATGAGCTTGATCCCAAGCGAATGGAGTATGGAAGGCTTCATCAACGGTTGGAAAACCGGTACTGAATTTACATTTGGTCACTACATCCTGAATACATTCTACTATGTATTACCAAAAGTATTCTTTACTGTTGTTTCTTCAACAATCGTAGCTTACGCGTTCGCGCGTTTTGAAATCCCGTTTAAGAAGTTCTGGTTTGCTACGCTAATCGCAAGCATCCTGCTTCCACAATCTGTACTACTTATTCCGCAATACATCATGTTCCGCGAAATGGGTTTACTTGATAGCTATCTACCTTTGTACTTGCCACTGGCATTTGCAACACAAGGCTTCTTCGTATTCATGCTGGTTCAGTTCCTACGTGGCGTACCAACAGACATGGAAGAAGCAGCAATGATTGATGGTTGTAACTCGTTCCAAGTGCTATGGCACGTAGTGGTTCCAGTTATCCGCCCAGCAATTATCTCTGTTGCACTGTTCCAGTTCATGTGGTCAGTAAACGATTTCTTAGGTCCACTTATCTACGTATCGAGTGTAGAGAAGTACCCAATTGCACTTGCTCTAAAAATGTCTATCGACGTTACAGAAGGCGCGAAGTGGAATGAAATCCTAGCAATGGCATCTATCGCTATCATCCCGTCAATCGTCGTGTTCTTCATGTCTCAGAAGTACTTTATTGAAGGCGCAGCTAGCAGCGGTATTAAAGGTTAATTTTTTGGAGTAAGTAAAATGGCAGAAGTTAAATTTAATAAACTAGAGAAAGTTTATTCAAACGGTTTCAAAGCAGTACACGGTATCGACCTAACAATTAAAGATGGTGAGTTCCTAGTAATCGTAGGTCCATCGGGTTGTGCAAAATCAACTACGCTACGCATGCTAGCGGGTCTAGAAACAATCAGCGGTGGTGAAATCACTATCGGCGGTACAGTAGTAAACAACCTAGCACCAAAAGATCGCGGTATTGCGATGGTGTTCCAGAACTATGCTCTATACCCACACATGACTGTAGAAGAGAACCTAGGTTTTGGTTTGAAACTACAAAAGCTACCAAAAGAAGAGATTGAAGCACGCGTTAAAGAAGCTGCTGAAATTCTTGAAATTGAAGAGCTATTAGATCGTCTACCACGTCAGCTTTCTGGTGGTCAGGCTCAACGTGTAGCAGTAGGTCGTGCAATCGTTAAGAAACCAGAAGTGTTCTTATTCGATGAACCACTATCTAACCTAGATGCAAAACTACGTGCTTCGATGCGTGTTCGTATCTCTGACTTACACCGTCACCTGAAAGAGTCAGGTAATCCAGCAACTGCGGTTTACGTAACGCACGACCAAACAGAAGCGATGACCATGGGTGACCGTATCTGTGTAATGAAACTTGGCGAAATCATGCAGGTTGATACTCCTACTGAGTTATACAACAACCCTGTAAACATGTTCGTAGCAGGTTTCATCGGTGCGCCAGAAATGAACCTCCTTGATGCAAACATCATTGATGAAGATAACCAAATGTTTGTCACTCTTGGTGAACAACGTTTGGCTTTACCAGAAGTTAAATCACAGGCGGTTCGTGCAAGTGGTTACGACAAAACTGTGTTTGGTATCCGTCCAGATAACATCACTCTTTCACTAGCTGATGATGAAAGTGTTCAAACTATTGTTGGTGATGTAGTTCGCATGGAGAACATGGGTCACGAAGTATTTGTTTACTTCCGCGTTGGTGACAAAGAGCTAACAGCTCGCGTTCCAGTGGACGATGTTCGCGCGAAACTAGATATGAAATTACAGAAAGGTGTGAAGTTTGCTGTTGATATGAGCAAGGTACACATTTTCGATAAGAAAACTGAGAAAAACATTTCTCTACTAAAATAAAACTGGAGATATATCCATGAATCAAAAGGTATTGACTACACTTATCGCTGCTGCAATCGGTGCAACTTCTGCTTCAGCTTTTGCTGACGTTGAGTTGCGTATGTCATGGTGGGGTGGTAACGACCGTCACCAATCAACACTGCAAGCGTTGAAAAAGTTTGAAGAGAAAAACCCAGGTATCACAGTGAAAGCTGAATACACTGGCTGGGATGGTCACACTTCACGTATGACTACTCAGGTTGCAGGTAATACTGAACCAGATGTAATGCAAACTAACTACAACTGGCTACCTCTATTCTCTAAAAATGGTGACGGCTTCTACGATATGAACCAGCAGAAAGATGCTCTTCATATGGCTGTGTTCCCTAAATCTGCACTAGATATGACTACTATCGGTGGCAGAGTTAACGGTCTTCCAGTAAGTATGACATCTCGTGTGTTCTACTTTAACAAGACTATGTTTGAGAAAGCAGGCGTAGAATACCCAACTAACTGGGATGAGCTAATGGCTGCTGGTAAAGCATTCGAGAAGAATCTTGGTGCAGATTACTACCCACTAGTTGTTGAATCACGTGACGTGTTTGCTATGAACCGTTCATATATGATCCAAACAATGGGCAAAGACGTTATCGATGCAGAAAAAGTTGTTCTGAACTATGACCAAAAAGAGATGGAATCATTCTTCCAACTTTACGTTGATCAAGTTAAGAACCACGTATTCCCATCAACTAAAGAGTTCGCTTCTTACGGTAAAGGTAACCTTTACGAAATGCGTCCTTGGATTGATGGTCGCTTCGGTGGTCTATACATGTGGGATACAGCAATCAGCAAATACGCAGCTAACCTAGATCCTTCAATGTCTCTAGAACTAGCTCCATACCCAATGGCACCAGGCGCAACTGACTCAGGTCTACTAGCTCGTCCATCAATGATGTTCTCTATGGGTCGTAACACTAAGCACCCAGAAGAAGCAGCTAAGTTAATCAACTTCCTGTTGAATGATGCAGATGGCGTTCAAATTCTAGGTCTGTCTCGTGGTATCCCACTAAGCTCAGAAGGTCTTGAAGCTCTACATACAGCAAACAAGATCGACCAAAACAGCTTGGGTTACCTAGGTTACCTACAAGGTCAATCACTACCTAAAGTGATTCTTCCAACAACTTACACTGATAACGCACAGCTAATGGAGCTATTCGGTGAAGTAATGGAAAAACTAGACTACGGTCAAACAGATGTTAAATCTGCAGCGTCTGACTTCATTCGTCGCGGTAACCGTATCCTAAAACGCATTAACTAATCATGCGTTGGTTTAGTCTCCCTTCGGGGAGATTAAATACCCAAGTGGCGTAATGTCACTTGGGTTTATTTGTTTATATATTTTTGCTTGTACCAAGTTGTGTAGCCAAGTCTGAAATTGTAACTTACAGGTTGTTAACTGACGGATTTTAGCTCACAGATCTATCGCTGATAGGTTCATAGCAAACAGAAAAATATTCTTATCCCGTTAATGTCTTTTTAGTAAAACCTAGCGGCGTGTGTTTTTCTTTTTGTTATTAACACATGTAGCCATAAGCACATGTAGCTATCTACGCTTGCCTTATATTTGGAGAAAGTATTATGTCTGAGTCTCGTGTTTCTCTGCTTCCCATTATTAATCGCTTCTATCAGCAATCTTTAGAGCTTGGTAAATCTTCCAATAGCCCGTTAATGGCAGACGGTATCAATGTTAAAACCTTAAAACCGGTTGAATGGATTTATCCTGATGGTCATCACGTACCAATGAGCAACTTTGCTAGTCAGCAAAACTTAATGCGTGGCTATTTGGCATTGAGCATGTTGACGGGTAATAACCTTTATCTTCATGAAGCGCAAAACATCACAGAATATTTCCTAGAACACTACGCAGATAAAACAAGTGGTTTGCTTCAATGGGGCGGTCACCGTTTTGTTAACTTAGAGAATGGCGACATTGAAGGCCCAGCAAGTAAAGAATGTGTACACGAACTCAAGCATCATTTCCCTTTTTATGACTTGCTATTTCAAATGCAGCCTGAGGCAACAGAGAACTTTTTGAAAGGCTTCTGGGCCGCCCATGTAACGGATTGGGAAAAGCTCGATTTAACGCGTCATGGGGAATACGGTAAATCGTTCCCAGCAGATTTGTTTAAAGTTCATCAACCAAAAGACGTCGTTGATCCTGCTAAATGGCCAGAGCTGCCAGAAACTGTTGGACTCACATTTGTTAACGCATCTACAGACTTAATTTATGCTGCATGTCATTACTACCGCTATACCGGTGATGAAGATGCGCTCAAATGGGCGAAACATCTCTATCGTCAGTTTGTAGCGGCTCGTCATCCTGAAACACATATGCCGGTTTATCAATTCTCTTCTCCGAAACAGCGTGAGCCTATCCCTGAAGATGATCGTCTGACCTATTCTTGGTTTGGTGACCGAGCTAAGCGTCAATTTGGTCCAGAGTTTGGCGCTATTGCACGCGAGGCGAATGTGTTGTTCCGTGATTGTTGGGCTGTGGTCGTCGACAATCCTTTAGCCATGTTGTCGTGTGTACAAAACCTGAATGACGAAGAATGGCTCAACTGGGTTATCGAAGGCATTGTGGGGTACTTTTCACATGCTTGGGATGCTGAAACCAATGAAGTATTGCCAATGTGGACCGATGGCACAGACTTAACCGGTTTTTCATTCAAACGTCATGGCTATTACGGAGAGATGGGAACAACTCTGGCACGTCGCCCAGCCGATCCCGCTTATCTTCTGACGTTGATTCGTGCGTCTCGTGCAAGCAGCAATCCTGAAGTGAAAGAACTTACTGCGAAGATGTTCGAGCGTTTTGGTCTTGGTTCTTTAGATGTAAACTCTTTAGTACCAACATCGGTTGCTACTGAAACGGATATTGCATCAACGTATCTACTATTTGCGCTGTTGGAACTGTATCAACATAGTGAAGATACTCGCCTTCTTACTCTGGCAGATTGTGTTGCACAGAACTTGATTGCAAAGCACTACCACGAAGAGAGCGGGTTGTTTGTTGAAGATCTTACTCAAGAGCATGCACGTTTAGACGACCCAATCGCTTATGCACTAGTGGCTTTAGAAGCTGCGTATGCGGGCGTATATGATGACATCCCACAGATGATTTCTACGGGTGGATATTTGCACGGTGACCGTAATGTAAACGGCGAAATAAAAGTGGTATATGACCGTGATGTAATATATGGTCAGCCTCACAATGAAATGGCTATGGTTGCGCGTTAAGTAGGAGTCGCCATGTCAAACTCTTCTTCGGAACCTGGACCCATAGGGAATAAACCTCATGGGCCTTTGTTTCCAAAATTATCTTTAAAAGTTCGTTATCGCCATAAAGTTTTATTAATACGCCATGTTTGGCCATTTACTTGGCCAATCATTCTAGAGCTTTCTTGCGTCGTGCTAATGGGAATCATCAGTACGGTACTTGTTGCTCGACTTGGTGCAGATAAGACTGCCGCAGTGGGTTTCACCGACGGTATAACTTGGATCATTATTTCGGTAATGACGGCTGTTGCACTCGGTGGTTCTGTTGTTGTCGCCCAGTCATTCGGGCGAGGGGATAGGGCTTCTGCATTATCTGCTGCGGGGCAGGTTATGGTGCTTGGGATGTTCGTTGCCCTTGTATCTATGCTCTCAATCTTCCTGTTTTCCGATTCCATGCTCTATATCGTTGCTTATGGTGCGGAAGATGAGGTTATTGCGCTCAGTGATAAGTATTTAAATCTGGTTGCTTTAAGTTATCCGGCGTTGGCGATAACGCTCGTGGGTAGCGGTATATTACGCGCAGTCGGTAACTCTCGATTACCCGCAATGTCCAACATTGCTATGAACGTGCTAAACATACTTTTCAGCTATCCGTTGATATATGGATTGCATGGTTTGCTAGGCATCGAATGGCAAGGTTTTGGAATGCTCGGGGCTGCACTAGGTATTACTTTAGCTCGTTGGGCTGGCGCCGTAATAATCCTAGTCTGCTTAACTCGCAACAGTACTTTTATCGTCACTCTCCGTCAGTATTTTACTGGGTTTGATAAGAAGATCCTATTCGACATTTTGGGCGTTGGTGTTCCAGCCAGTGTTGAATCCCTCATGTTTAATTTGGGTAAACTTATTACGCAAATCATGGTTGCAGGCCTTGGCACTGTTGCAATGGCAGGGAACGTTATTACCTTCTCATTGTTGTTACTGCTGAACATCCCTGGAAATGCATTAGCGATGACATCAACGGTATTAGTAGGGAAAAGGCTGGGACAAAACAAACCTAAAGTTGCCTTTCAGGAAATGCAGCTTATTTTCTGGACGGCGACGATAGTACTATGTTTGTTCTCCGCGGTGTTCGTTCCGCTGTCTCCTTATATGGCAGCTTGGTATACAGATGAAGCTGAAGTTGTCGAAGTAATACTCAATCTGGTATTTATCAACGCGATAATGATGCCTGTTTGGGCCGCTTCTTGGGTACTACCAGCTGCGTTTAAAGGAGCAAAAGACGCCAAGTTTGCCATGTACATTTCCATTGCCAGCATGTGGGGTGGACGCATTATTCTTGGTTATATACTGGGGATTCATTTCTCATTTGGCATTTATGGTATTTGGGTTGGTATGTTCGCAGACTGGTGGATTCGTGGATCAATCTTCTATTTGAGGATGATGAGGCTCGGATGGCTTAAGAGTTACCTAAAAGTGAAAGCCATTTCTGCATTAACGAAATAAACCCAAATGGCCCCTGAAGTCTAGAAATATCATGGGCCATTTTGTTGTTAGCAAATTGATATTTGAATATGGCTAGCCCCTAAAACATGGCTAATCCAGTTATGAAATAGAGTAGGCCACTGGTGGGCAGGCATATCTTTTACTTTTTCAATTCCGAACCCATGACCGCCTTCGTTGAACAAATGCATTTCTACAGGGACTTGATGTTCCCTTAAGGCTTGCCAGAGCAGCAGGCTATTTTCGACAGGTACTGATTCATCATCGCTTGAATGCACTACAAAACATGCAGGCATTTCGCTATGTACACATTTCTCAATCGAATAACGCTGTAAAGTCTCTTCTGTGATATCTGAACCTAGTAACTCAATCGCTGAACCTTTGTGACCAAACTTTGTATCCATAGTGATAACGGGATACATCAGCCCGCAAAAATCAGGTTTGGCCGATAGGTTGTCTATTTCATCTAAAGCGTCATAGGTAGGAGTGTCGAATCGAGTAGCAAGTTGTCCAGTAAGATGACCTCCGGCAGAGAAGCCGAGTACGCCTATTTTTTCAATGTTCCATTTTTGACGGTTGCCTCGTACCCAACGTATAGCTCTTTGTGCATCTGCCAGTGAAGTTTCCGCTCCAAGAGGGTGTCCTTCTCCCGGCATACGATAGGTGGCAACAAACACAGTGTAACCAAGTTTTATAAGGGTGTTTCCGACATCACGGCCTTCATTATCAATCGATATTCTTTGATAGCTACCACCGGGAAACACAACAATACCAATGCCGTTGGACTGTGCAGGGGCATATACCATGATTTCAGGAGCGGATACACCTGCGATGAGTCTATTCGATGAAAGGTCTAATGGGTCTCTATGCCAAACGGATGCTTGAGTATTTTCAGCACACGCAGATTTAGGCCAATATTGGTAAACATGTTGGGTTTCGTTGAGCTGTAATAACGAAGAAAACTGTTGGCTAGAATCCATCTTAATCTCTCTAAACACAATTCTATGAGCGGGTCACTATAACAACTAAACAGCACTGAAAAATGGATAAAGCTATTGTTTTCCAGAGATAAAAAAAGCCAGTCTATAAGACTGGCAAGGAGATCCATTAGTCCCTATGCGTCGGGAACAGGAATATCGTTGTTATAAGAAACTTTTTAATTAAGCGATGAAGTCTTTACGCATTGGCGTAAAGTTATCAAGTAGAACGCCTTTTTCTAAACATACACAGCCATGCATAACGTTTGGCTCTTTGTACAGTGCGTCACCAGCTTTTACGATTTTCTTCTCATCACCGATAGTGAATTCAAATTCGCCAGAAAGAACGTAAGTTAGCTGCTCGTGTGGGTGGTTGTGTAGAGTACCAACAGCACCTTTTTCGAAGTAAACTTCTACGCTCATGATGTTTTCGCTGTATGCAAGGATTTTGCGAGAAATACCATTGCCTAGATCTTCTAATTTCACGTCTTTGTTGTATACGAACATAGCTTGCCCTTACTTATATTGCTTCTGATGGAATTGCAGTTTTCTTTTTATCGCTAACTAAGCGATAAATGGTCAGCAAGTTAACGCAAATTAACGTTGCTTCCAGCATAGTCCCGCCAATCGATCCGACTATAATGTTGTTGATTAACCAACAAATGCCTCCGGTTAAGAAGGCGATACGCATGGTAATGCCTTTAAGCATAAATACCGCGTATGTACCGATAACTGTTCCAAGGATAGGCCACATGTCCCACCAATGGTTGGTAATACTTAGACCTAATCCAAGGCCCAAGACTACAAATATAGCAGCGACATATTTTGAAGACGTATAGATAGACGTCCCCGTTCTTGCTGCCGATAACGCCGCGCTCAATGTCGACGTCATAGATCCGAGTAAAAAGAAATGAATCAAGTGATTAATGTTAAAAATCAACATGATGATTTTCAATTTACGATCATCTTTCTGATAAAAGGTAGAAATACCTAAAGCAAAACTGACAAAACCTAAAGCCTGAGCAAACGAAAATTCCATCAAACTCTCACACCCAAAAGGTTACAAACCACTGAGTAAGATAAAAATCTACTCAGAACCGTTTTTGACTGTACTTCGCTAGTCGGTTCCCCGTCTTGTAGCGAGCCATTCAGGTAATCTCACTTTTGCCACTAATGCTAACTTGCCGCTTAACGCTAAACTTGAGGAGTCTGGCACTAGTATCAGAGTGTTCTATGAATCGTACAGTACACAAAAATTTATTTTTTATCAATTATTTTTAAAACCGCTTTTCATTTTAGTGATTTGTGACACTTTTCTTGTTCAAAGATACAAGTAAACAATGAATAGGAGTTCTAATTGGGTGTGGTTAAATTTACATTTGAAAACATGAAGATAACTAGTTTTTAATGGTCGATTTTTACACGCCAACCGCTGTCCACCAATAGAAGTTTGCTAATTTTTTTGCATAGCAAAGCAGCAATTAGTTACTATACAATGATGGTATTAAAACAGCGTTTCAGTATTATAGTGTTTATCTAGCTAAACTGAAATACATCGGACACGAATTAATCGTCTTCAATGGCAAATAGTTCAGTTCATCATTAATAATGAAGATAGGTAATTATGGGTACTTCAATTACTCCCAACATCCAAAGTTTTTTGGTCAAAATAGATCCTTTTGACCGACTACCTTCCTCAGTAGTGGCAACGATCGCTAACTCGATCAAAATAAAATACTTGGTTGAGGGGGAGGTGATTGGTTTTAGCGCTTTGTGTGAACAGCGCTACCTCTACATTATTAGAACAGGTGCGATTGAACAGAGAACTCCGCTCGGTGAGCTACGCTCGCGTTTAGGTGAAGAAGACCAATTCGGATTTACTTTCTTGCAACCACTAGCGCATTCTGAAGATGGTTATCAGGCGGAAGCGATTGAAGATTCGTTACTGTATTTGATTCCCCATCAAGTGCTAAAAGATGTGTGCGAAAGTCACCCAGAGTTCGAAGATTACTTCGCAGCGAAAGCCAATATTCGTCTGAGTTCGGCGATTAAACAGGTGGCTCGTAAAGAAGACAAGGGCTTATTCTTCAGAACCGTTGGTGAAATAGCCAGTGAAAACATCACCATCGTTGATGTTGAGGATTCAATCAAAGACGTTGCCCGAGAGATGTGTGGCAGACAACGCAGTTCGTGTGCGGTCGTTATGAAGAATAACGAGATTGCTGGTTTGGTTACTGACCGAGATATGACTCGCTCAGTGGTTGCAACCAGTATCGACACTGATATGCCTATCTCTATGGTTATGACTCCAAATCCAGTTTTGGTAGAAAGCAGCTCAAAAGTCATCGAAGCAATCTCGTTGATGTTGCAATACAACATTCGTTGCTTACCTGTAGTGAACGACAGGAAGGTAGTTGGTTTATTAACGACAACGCACCTTGTCCACAACCATAGAACTCAGTCACTGTTCCTAATTCAGAAAATCAAATACACCAGTTCTATTAGTGCATTGGCTGTGTTGAAAGAAGAACGTGAGACCATCTTCCAAGCCTTGGTTGAAAGTGGTGTAAGTGCTGAAATTCAGGGTCGAGTCATGTCGACTATTATGGATGCCTTTACACGTCGCATTATTCAATTGAGCGAAGATCTGCTTGGTCCTGCGCCATGCGACTACGCTTGGATTGTTGCGGGTTCACATGCGCGTAATGAAGTGCATATGCTTTCGGATCAGGATAGCGCTTTGGTTTTATCTGACGATGTGACAGATGACCAAAAAGCGTACTTCACTCACTTAGCTATGAAAGTGTGTAACGGCCTAGCGGCATGCGGTTATCCGTTATGTGATGGCAAATATATGGCTGCATCACCGAAATGGTGCCAACCAATTTCGGTGTGGAAAGACTATTACAGTAAGTGGGTCTCTAGCCCTGAATACAACAAGCTACTAAGTATCAGTGTGTTCCTCGAAGTGCGTTCTATCTATGGTAACCGCGACTATGCAGAACAAATCCAGCAGCATCTGCATGACTGTATTCAAAAGAGTGGTAAGTTTATTCCAGCTCTAGTGCGTGATGCTATAGATACTCAGCCGCCACTAAGCATCTTCAACAGTTTAGTTTTGGAAAAAGGCGGCGAGAATAGCAACACGCTGAATATCAAAAAGTACGCGTTAAATCTGATCATCGACTTAGCTCGCATATTTAGCTTGGCTGCCGGAGGGTCTCTAACCGGGACTGAAGAACGTTTTCGATATGCGGCTGAACACGGCACTTTATCGGAAGATAGTTGCCAGAACATTATTGGTGCATATCGATTTTTAACTCAGGTTCGCTTTCGTCATCAGCTCAATGCTGTATTGTCTGGTCGTGTGCCGAACAACAATATTTCACCGGATGAGTTCAGTAGTTTTGAAAGAAAGCACCTGAAAGATGCATTTAAAATTATCAGTGAATTACAGGATGTGGCAAAACTGAAGTTCCTAGTGGGGTAAAACATGATTCGTCGTATGTTTAAAGGGACTGAGTCTCATTCGGCGTCAGAAGAGTTAAGAAGGTCTGCAGCGGTCAATGAACATTGGTCCAAGGCATTTAAAGATTATATGTCACAACCTCTGGCTGATTTAGACACATCACTCGACCAGCTTGAGTATTTAGCTATCGACTTTGAAACGTCGGGATTGAATGTTCAAAAGGACAAAATTCTGTCGATTGGCATGGTTGAGTTCACGTTGGATCAGATTGAACTGTCCAGTTCTGAAGAGCTGTTGATTGATAATGGTGAATACATCAAAGCGGAATCTGCTGAGATCAATGGCTTAACACCACAAGCATTAGCTGATGGTGTTTCCTTAGAACAGGGCATGGAGCGTTTGCTTGAAAGGGCAAAAGGAAAAGTGATTCTTGCGCATAGCTGTAATATCGAAAAAAGCTTTATTGAGGCGTTTTTAGAACAAAACTTTCAGATAGATGTGTTTCCTGCGTATTTCATCGATACGATTCACATCGAAAAACGCTTCAGTTACGCGGGTAAAACGGGTTCACATAAAAGTTACCAACTTAATGACATGCGGCGTCATTACAAGTTGCCGAACTATCTTGAGCATTCAGCAGCAAGCGATGCGCTATCTTGTGCTGAACTGTTTCTTGTTCAATACAAAAAACTTAAGCTCGAACATATCAAGGGAATGAGTCTCAAGAAGATTCAGTCTTAGTTAAGATTGCAGGTAACCAGTTTTTCAGATCAAACTAAAATAAAACCGCCTATTTGGCGGCTTTATTTTCAGCAACTATCTTCTCGGGTAACTCACGATATTCTGAAATATCGTCTTCTCAGCAACTGCTTGATAGCCGTGTGGTTGGTCGGCCATAAAACGTATACTCTCTCCTTGAACCACATTGTGCCATTCTCCTTCGAAATAAAGCATAAGGTCACCGTCGAGTACGTGAACATGCTCTATAACGCCCACATCGTGAGCTTCTGACATCTGTAGATGTTTATCAGTCAACGTGATTTCAAACATCTCAAAACCAGCATCTTCACGAAACGGAAAGAGTGTATTCACTTTCATCTTAGGGTCGTCTGGAAAGGTTAGTTCGCTGCTGCGAAGTTCTGGCTCATCAGCAAAAAACGCAGAGAATGAAGTTTCCAAACCGCTGGCGATTTTCCATAAGGTTGAAATTGTTGGGCTTGATTCACCTCGCTCTATTTGTCCCAGCATTGCTTTGGAAACCCCGGTTAGCTTGGATGCTGCATCGAGACTTAACCCTTTCTCTGTACGAAGTGAGCGTAAATAATTGGCAATCTGAGTTTTGAAAATAGTGTCGTCCACAATTGATTTCCTTGTTGTGCGCTATAGCGCACAGTGATATTCTCAGCTGCGTACGTTATAGCGCACAATGGAATGAATTTCTAGAAATAGGGAAGAGAATGCATAAGGGATTATTTAACCTAAGCCATGTATCGGCTGGATTTACTGCGGTATTAGTCGGCTATACCAGCTCGGTTGTCATCATCATTCAAGCAGCAACGGCTGCTGGTGCAACATCTACTCAAATAGAAAGCTGGTTGTTAGCACTTGGTTTAGTAATGGGTGTTTCTTCCATCTCGTTCTCTTGGTTTTTTAAAAAACCAGTCTTAACCGCGTGGTCAACTCCGGGGGCAGCAATGCTTGTTGCCGCGGTTGGGCAATACGAGATGTCTGTAGTGATAGGGGCCTTTGTTATTTCAGGCTTATTGATATTGCTGACTGGATTGATATCGCCATTAAGCAAAGCGCTGGCGAACATTCCCCCTCAGTTAGCAACGGCTATGTTGGGCGCTATTCTACTTTCGTTCTGTGTAAAAACCTTTAGTCCAGTGATGACAAATCCGAATATTTTCTTTGTCATGTTTGCAGCGTTCTTAATCGGTAAACGTTTTTTACCGCAATACACGATGGCAATCTTACTGGCTGTTGGAATAGCTTGCTCTATAGTAAGTGGTGCTTTCGATAATCAAAACATCACTCTAAATTTTGCTAAGCCAGAATGGGTCTCTCCGAATTTTGAACTATCAGCGATGATTAACTTAAGCCTTCCGCTTTATATCATTACTATGCTGTCTCAGAATTTACCCGGTATTGCCATGATGAGATCGCATGCTTATGAAGTGCCGGTAAAACCGCTACTGTTAGGTACAGGTGCTGCGAATATCTTGTTCGCACCTTTTGGTGGTTTTAGCGTGAACTTGGCTGCTATCTCTGCAGCAATTTGCATGAATAAAGATGTCGATGAAGACCCAGCGCAGAGATACAAAGCAGTCATCTGGGCAGGGGTGTTTTATCTCATTGCTGGCATATGGGCCACGACCGTTGTAGCAATTTTCCTTGCTCTACCTAAAGAAGTGACACACATTCTGGCGGGCTTGGCGCTGTTGGGAACCTTGCTAATGTGTTTCCAGACAGCATTTAAGGATGAAAGTATACGAGAATCTGCCTTATATACATTCTTGATTACAATGTCTGGAATTACATTTCTTGGTATCAGCTCTGTTGTATGGGGATTAGTCGCTGGTCTTTTGCATATTCGCTTTGTAGTAAAAAAGGCTTGATACAGGATTTATAGGAATTTATTACGGTGTAGATACTGAAAAATAAAGCGTGTATCTGCACCTCTCAATTTCATACGTAACTCGATCTGCCTTAATTTTTTAATCATATCCAACTCTTCGTTAGATTCTTTCTTGCATTGTTCTAATAAGTCACATAGCTGAAGTGCGAGCTTTCTGTCTTCAAGCTCCGGCGGAATATAACCTGCATTCTTTAGAATACGATAGCCAACGCGAAGATGTTCTGGAACCATTCTGTCATCGTCTAGTTCAAGCGGTTTTCCATTTCCTGCGAGGTCTTGTAACTGACCATCTTCAATCGCTTTCATGATTCTTTGCTCGGCAATACGATCAATTAATAAACTCATAATCTCTCCTTGTTACCTAAAAGGTTAAACCTATGAGAGGCAAAATCAATACAAGCTGCGGAATGACAAAATTGGAAAAGATTAGATGAGGCTTCCAATATCGTTTGCAAAGGTACACGTCTGCTCGAATATTTGCCTATGATTAAGTAGTTGCTAATGAACTGTTATAGGTACAAAAATGAACAGACATATTGTTACATTAGTTGCCCTTACCATTGTCCTACCTTTCAATGTGATGGCAGCAGAAGAAGCCGAAGCTCCAAAGTTTATTCCTCCTACGTTTGCAGATGTTGATACCAATAAAGATGGTTCTGTGAGTCTAGAAGAGCTAGATGCATATCGTGAAACTATGCGTGCAGAAATGGGTAATGAAGACGGAAAACAGATGAATCGCAGAGATTCCGTCAGTGCTTTTGCTTCTTTTGATAAAAATAAAGACGGTATTATTACTGAAGCTGAGTTTGCAGCACATGCAAAATATTCAAACCCAGGCAATGGAACTGGAGAACTTAAAGCGTACAAAAATAACAACAGCAATAAAGAAAAGAATGAGAACAAAGGCAACGGAAAGTCTAACGGTAAAGGCAATTCAAATTAATCGCTGAGTTAAAAGTAAGAATTGGATTAAATAGCGTAAAAGTAGTGGTTATTAACATTTTGATTCTATGAGTTTTCATTGAGTTTAGTACTATACTGATGAAACTTAATGCATTGTATTTCATCCATAGAGAGTAAAAATGGCTATTACGCTGAAGCCCCAGAAAGTGCTGCAGTTCTTTCTGATGATTATCGGTCTTTTACTATTGGCGAATATCGCTGGGATTGTCGCTAAGTTCTATATGAATTTCCCGCATATTAAGAGCTTTATTCGCCTTGTTGATTTCGATACAGAAATGAACGTACCGACTTTGTATTCATCGTTCGCTATGTTTGTTGCTAGTGCATTATTAGCTCTTGTTGGATATATCCACAGAACGAGAAAAGAACCGTCTTTAGCTTGGTTTGGTCTTGCTTTTATCTTTACCTTTTTGTCGATTGATGAATCTTCAGAATTTCACGAAATGCTGGTGGGTCCTGTGCGCGAAACGCTTCATACATCTGGAGTGTTTTATTTCGCTTGGGTTATTCCATATGGAATTTTAGCTATCGTATTGGGAATTGCTTATTTTAAGTTTCTATTCAATCTTCCGAGAAACATTCTGGGTTTATTTGTGCTGTCCGGTTTGGTTTTCTTATCTGGCGCTCTGGGGTTAGAGTTGGTTGGTGGTGTCATCGCTCAAAGTTCAGGTACCGACTCATTGATATATGCCATAAGCTACACTTTCGAAGAGTTGTTAGAAATGATAGGTATTGCATTGTTGATTTATACAACGGCGCGCTACATCGCTCAGCTTTTTCCCAACCTGCAAATCAGATTTTCTGAACTCACAGAATAGCTCAAAAAGAAAATGCCCCGAACAACGGGGCATTTTCATTAAAACGAAATTAAGCTAGTGCTTCTTCAATTGCTTTAGAAAGAATTTCATGGTCTGGTGCCATATCTGGTGCGAAATGACCAATGACTTCACCTTCCTTACTCACTAGGAACTTTTCAAAGTTCCATAGGATATCGCCTTCTTTTGCTTCAATACCGTAACCTTTTAGTTTTGCAACAAAACCGCTGTCAGGTGCAGTTGTGCGCTCTGGCTGCGCAGAGAAAAGTTGTTGATACAGAGGGTGACGGCCTTGTCCATTCACTTCGATCTTGCTGAAGAGAGGGAATGTAACGCCAAAACGCATAGTACAGAAAGATTGGATGTCTGCTTCTTGCCCAGGCTCTTGAGCGCCAAATTGGTTACATGGGAAGCCTAGAATTTCTAAGCCATTATCTTTTTGAGCTTGATAAAGTTTCTCTAAGCCTTCGTATTGAGGTGTTAGACCACACTCAGATGCGGTATTCACAATAAGCAATACTTTGCCTTTAAAGTCAGCCAGCTTTTGTTGTTTGCCTTCAATTGTTACCAATTCGATATCGTAAATTGAGCTCATTATTCTGTCCTTGTATTTAGGTTGAAGTATTTTCTTTCTACATTTCTTAATGAAGTTGTAGCGGTTAATGCCAAAACTTCAAGATGGTTAAATTTAGTGGTATTAAAGTAACGCACAATTATATTGTGTGCAATCATATTCTTAGTAATACTTCAGTGCTGGCTTAGCAAAGTAATAACCGTGTATTCAGTGGTTATTGCGAGGGCTAAAGTCAAGGAACTTCACATATTTAGTCGGCTCAACAGCCTGTGTCGAATTTTCTTGTAATAAGACCCCCATGTTAATCAGCCTTCATTTGCCTAGCAGATTTATAAATGTCTCTTTCAGACTAGGTAAGTGATCCTATCGATGAACGATAAATTAGAAAACTTTTCAAACTCATCTAAAGTTTTATAAGTACTAAAGTAACAAATCGTTTACAAAGAGAGATAGGTTATGAAAATCAGTACCAAGCTCTATTTATGTATTGCAGTTCTGGCGTCACTTATCGCAATTAATGCATGGTTCAGTCATCTAAGTTCTTCAAAACTAATCGGTGCAATTGAGTATATTACTGGTCCTGCGTGGTCAACTGCTGATGGGGCGATGGAAGGTACCATTGGTATTCAGGCTGAGGTCATTGTGCTGCAGCGTTATGCTTTGAGCGCATTAACTAAAGAGCAAGCGAAAGCCGAATTGATTGAACTTGATAAAATGGTCAATGAGTCGTTTTCGCGTCTAAAAGAGGCAAGTTTAATTGAGTTCAAGAAGACTCAAGAGCTCGATCAACAATTAGCTCAGTTCAATCAATATAAGGTGATGTTATTAGAATCAAACCAAGACGATATTTCAAAAAAACTATCTCAGTTGATGGCTCATCTTGAGGGGATGAATGTATTTATTGGTGACCTTGAAGAACAAGGTGATGCGAAGGTTGAACTCACAGCGAAAACTTTAGAAGAAACGGTAGCAAGCATTAAATTTTCTGAACGGGTAGTGCTCGTAATTGCGTGTTTAATTGCGCTGTTTGTTGTGATTTTTATCAAGTCAGGTGTGATTAGTCCAATACAAACAATCATCAATAAAATCGCAGACTTATCGCAAGGTTCGGGTAATCTCAATTCTCGTCTAAATGTGAAAACGAACGATGAAATGGGACAATTATCAACCAACATCAACAATTTTATCGAAGTCGTCTTCAATGTGGTTTCTCAGGTCACGCATACCATCCACAATACCACTAATTTAGCCAATACCATCGGAACTAATCTGCAAGATATCGACCACACGGCGAGACAACAGAGCAAAGAGACAGAACAAGTATCATCTACAATCAGCCAAATGTCTTCGTCATTGGCAGATGTGGCTTCTTCATCCGCACACACCCAAACACGATCGGAACAAGTTCAAGAGAAATCGTTATCAGGGCAACAAACGTTAAATAGTACGATGACTTCGCTAGATAGTGTTGTTTCTGCAATGGCTCAAGCTTCAGATGTGATTAGTACTCTTGAACAGGATGGTCAAAACATCGGTACTGTTCTAGAGGTAATTCGCAGTATTGCTGAGCAAACCAATTTGTTGGCTCTTAATGCGGCAATCGAAGCGGCACGAGCAGGTGAATCTGGACGAGGGTTCGCTGTGGTCGCAGATGAAGTGCGTAATCTCGCGAATCGAACACATCAATCGACCATCGAAATTCAAACTGTAGTAGAACGAATTCAGAACGGTTCAGCCAATGCGGCTAAAGTGATGAGAGAATCTCAAGAGTTGACTCATAGAGTATCGGAGCAAGCGAAAACAGCAATCGTCATTTTCGACGAAATTATCACTTCCATTGAGGACTTCAGTTCTCAAAATCAGCAAATAACAGTCAATACTAACGAACAAAGTACCGTTGCAGAGCTACTTCAACATCGCATTGCGACCATTTCAGATAATGCTCGCACAAATGCTGATTTAACCGAATCGAGTGTCAACGTGAAAGATGATTTACTAGCGCAACTCTCATCTTTGAAAGAACAAATTAAACGTTTTGGTATTTAGATATTTGGTTATATGTTAATTGATGAGTTAAGTTTTTAAGTGTCTGAAGCTTATGACTTAACAAGTTTATGGCTTAATTTAAGTCCAATTTGTGGAATTTTGTTGCACAGATAAAAAAGGCGAACCACTCAGTTCGCCTTTACTATTCATTACTCGTAACTGTCTATGCTTGGGCAAGAACAGATTAGGTTACGGTCACCATACACGTTGTCGACGCGGTTAACTGTTGGCCAGTATTTCGAGTCTTTCGTTTGTTTGCTTGGGAAGCAAGCAACTTCACGTGAATATGGGTGATCCCATTCTGTGCTTGATAGATCAACTTGAGTGTGCGGAGCATTTACCAATGGGTTGTTTTCCAATGGCCAAGCACCAGCATGTACTTGGTTGATCTCTTCACGAATAGCGATCATTGCATCACAGAAACGGTCTAATTCAGCTAAATCTTCAGATTCAGTTGGCTCAACCATCAAGGTACCAGCAACTGGGAATGACATTGTTGGCGCATGGAAACCGTAGTCCATTAAACGCTTCGCGATGTCTTCTTCGCTAATGCCTGTCTCTTCTTTTAGCGGACGAATATCGATAATACATTCATGCGCTACACGACCATTTGTACCACGGTACAGAACAGGGTAGTGAGGACGTAGACGTTCCATCACATAGTTAGCGTTTAGAATCGCTACTTTTGTTGCTTCTGTTAAACCTTCTGTACCCATCATAGCAATGTATGCCCATGAGATAGGAAGAATAGATGCACTTCCGATATCTGCTGCAGAAACCGCGTAATCTGTACCTTCAACGCCACCTTCAATATGACCAGGTAGGAATGGTGCTAAGTGAGACTTAACGCCAATTGGTCCCATACCTGGACCACCGCCGCCATGTGGAATACAGAACGTCTTGTGAAGGTTTAGGTGTGACACGTCAGAACCGATGAAGCCAGGTGAAGTCAAACCAACTTGAGCATTCATGTTTGCGCCATCTAGGTAAACTTGACCGCCTGCTGCGTGCACCATATCGCAGACTTCACGCACTTGCTCTTCATAAACACCGTGTGTAGAAGGGTAAGTGATCATGATGCTAGATAGATTGTCTTTGTGTTTTTCAATCTTATCTGCAAGGTCTACTAAATCGATGTTTCCGTTATCATCACATTTAACCACAACAACTTTCAAAGAAACCATTGAAGCCGTTGCTGGGTTAGTACCGTGTGCTGAGCTTGGAATCAAACATACGTTGCGATGACCTTCACCACGGCTTTGGTGGTAACGTTGAATCGCTAGTAAGCCTGCATATTCGCCAGAAGCACCTGAGTTCGGCTGTAGAGAAAACGCATCGTAGCCTGTGATTTCACATAGCTTCTCTTTTAGGTCATTAGCTAGAGCTGTGTAACCAGCTGCCTGTGCTTTCGGAGCAAATGGGTGAAGAGCCCCAAACTCTGGCCAAGTTACCGGAATCATTTCTGCTGCAGCGTTCAATTTCATTGTACAGCTGCCAAGCGGAATCATACCGTGGGTTAGAGAGAAGTCTTTATTTTCAAGCTTCTTCAAATAACGCATCATCTGAGTTTCACTGTGGTGAGTGTTAAACACTGGGTGAGTCAGATATTTAGAAGTACGACGACAGTTCTCTGGGATTGCCGCGAATTCATTGCTTGCAACAGTGTTTGAAATCGTAGCGATGTCTTCTTTTACATCAAAGATAGCAAACAGTGCTTCAATATCGGCTAGCGTGGTTGTCTCGTCTAAGCTAATACCAAGCTGTGTTGGCAATTTGCGTAAGTTGATATCAGCTTGTTGAGATTTCTGATAAAGCGCTTCAGTATTGCTAGCAGTGTTGATAGTGATGGTATCGAAAAAGCTATTGTGTGCTAACTCATAACCAGATTTTGTTAAACCTGCAGCTAAGATAGCGGTCAGGTGATGAGTACGACGAGCAATCTTCAATAGACCTTCTGCGCCATGATATACAGCGTAGAAAGAAGCCATGTTTGCTAATAGGGCCTGAGCAGTACAAATGTTCGATGTCGCTTTCTCGCGGCGAATGTGCTGTTCACGAGTTTGCATCGCCATGCGAAGAGCTTGATTGCCTTTGCTATCGATAGATACACCGATTACGCGACCTGGCATTGTGCGCTTATAAGCTTCGCGAGTAGCCATGAATGCTGCGTGTGGACCACCGTAACCCATAGGCACACCAAAGCGCTGAGCAGAACCAATCACAACGTCAGCACCCATCTCACCCGCAGGTTTCAGTAGTGTGCTTGCAAGTAGATCTGTTGCTACAGTAACTAGCGTTTTGTTTGCGTGAGCTTTCTCGATGATATCGGTTAAGTCACGAACTTCACCTGTCGTGCTTGGGTACTGAAGCAGGGCACCGAATACATCTTGCTCAGAAAGGCAATCGATTGCGCCGATAATAACTTCAAAACCAAAGAATTCTGCGCGAGTTTTCACCACTTCGATAGTTTGCGGATGTACATCATCTGCTACGAAGAAACGGTTGCTCTTACTTTTACCTGCGCGTTGACATAGTGTCATTGCTTCTGCTGCCGCTGTTGCTTCGTCAAGTAGAGAAGCGTTCGCGATGTCCATACCCGTTAGGTCCATGACCATTTGTTGATAGTTCAACAAAGACTCAAGACGACCTTGGGAAATTTCTGGTTGGTATGGTGTGTAAGCTGTGTACCAGCCCGGATTTTCAAGCACGTTACGTAGGATTACGTTTGGGGTGAACGTGTTGTAATAACCCTGACCGATGAATGTTCTTTTAACTTGGTTTTGCTCTGCGAAAACACGCATTGCAGTAAGCATGTCCGCTTCGCTTTTGGCTGGAGCAAGCTTAATTGGAGATTCAAGACGAATGCTTGCTGGAACAGTTTCTGCGATAAGTGCGTTTAAGCTTTCTGCTTTAATGGTCGCAAGCATTTTTGCTTGATCATTAAGATTAGGACCATTGTGTCGAGCAACAAATTCATTTTGTGTGCTTAGGCTATGAAGTAATTCAGTCATTTTCCCTTTACCTTCTAAAACCACGAGACAACTCGCTTACGTGGCTTTGAAAAAAAGCTGCCCAAAATGGACAGCTTTCCTGTTGTATAAATTAGTCTTCTTCGATTGAGTTCAGATACTCTTCGGCATCTTTAAGGTCATCAAGCTCTGCTGGATCAGACATTTTCACTTTAACAATCCAGCCGCCTTCATAAGATTCTTCGTTGATAAGCTCAGGGCTGTCTTGTAGTTCTTCGTTCACTTCTACGATAACGCCTGAAACTGGTGCGTAGATGTCAGAAGCTGCTTTTACTGACTCAACAAGAGAAAAGCTGTCACCAGCATCAATCTCAGTATCTACTTCTGGTAATTCAACGAAAACGACATCACCCAACATTTCTTGAGCATGTTCAGAAATGCCGATAGTTACAGTGCCATCACCGTTGTCACGAACCCATTCATGGCTTTCTGTAAACTTAAGTGTATTGTCCATTGCTAATTCTCCAAAAAAATATCCAAACTGTTGCTGTTGATTGAATGTGTACTTGCGATTTAGCGTTTAATCCAATCTCACAGCTTCATCAAATGTTTTGTTGCTGACAGACTTTTTAGATAGACCTAATCAACAACGATTTCAAATTCTAAACAGCTACCTATTTATTCCGTCTGATGTGTAATGTCCACATCAAAAGTAATGATAGGCATCTCTGGTGCAAAAAGAGATGATTTATTTACATATCCAACGAAAGACAATTTGTGGATAACTACCCTTTAGTTAGTCATTTTATTGGGTGTTCTATTTTCAATTTGATCTTGGCTATGTACATTTTGTTAGCTGAAAAATGTTAAAAACATCGCTTTGATTCTCAGCGCCTAAACTGGCTTGGCTAACAAGCCAGTAACATACTCTTTGGAGTGACAACAATCAACGAAAAATTTCCTATAGGAAACATAGGTAATGTTTTTGTTACCTAAAGCACGCTTTATTTCTGTGCATGCTCTTTAAGGGAACGATATCTTTGTGCAACAATGATTTTCAAATACAGGAATGCTATTCATTAGAGGGAAAGCATGTCAGAAGACATTTATGATGAGTACCCATCAATGATACTTGCCAAAGAAGCAAGTGAACAAAATATAGAGCCGTTAAAGCTTGGGCAACGCATTAAAGATATTCGCACTAAGTTAGCAATAACCTTAGAGGAAGCGAGTAACCGAACGGGTCTTGCACGCTCTACACTAAGCAAAATTGAAAACGAACAGATTTCACCTACGTTTCAGGCAATGCAAAAATTGGCGCATGGTCTGCAAATAGATATGCCACAACTATTTGAACCACCTAAGAAAATTCTAGCAACTGGGCGTAGAGATATTACTAAAAACTCCGCTGGTAAGCCGCATCCAACGCAAACATACGAACATGAGCTCTTAGCTACTCAGCTATCCAATAAAAAAATGATGCCTTTTAAAAGTCGCGTTCGAGCTCGCGCTTTTGATGAGTACGGAGACTGGGTTCGTCACGATGGCGAAGAGTTTCTACTGATCCTTGAAGGCGTTGTTATGTTCTACAGTGAGTTTTATGAGCCTGTTCGTTTGGAAGAAGGGGACAGTGTTTATTACGATGCCAATATGGGACACATGTTAGTATCACTGAGTGAAGAAGATGCACATATCCTGTGGGTGACATCGAAATAGTAAAGTTTCCAATAGTGAAGGCAAACGATTGCATTTTGTTTTAATTTGAAGAAAAATACGCCGCATTGATGTTTTAAGACACAATGCGGCTTTTTGTTGGGCGTAACTAATGTGATTGAGTTGTTAACTTAGACTTTGGTCACTGTTTGAAACTTGTTAAACAGCTAAAACAGGCGCATTCTTGTTTACTATTGGAAACATGGTTTCCGCTCGATGGAAATCTTGCTTTAGAGATGGCTAACTCTGGATTTAAGAGCTTGGCAAAATGGAGAATAAAATGACTCAAGAACATGCGACTCAGGAACTTTTGGTAACTCCTCTACACGCTTTACACATTGAAGTGGGTGCTAAGATGGTTCCTTTCGCGGGCTACGATATGCCTGTTCAATATTCGCTAGGCGTAAAAAAAGAGCACTTACATACTCGTGAAGCTGCGGGACTGTTCGATGTTTCTCACATGGGGCAGCTTCGCTTACATGGTGAAGGCGCAGCAGAAGCTTTGGAAACTTTGGTTCCTGTAGATGTCGTTGATTTGGCTGAAGGTAAACAGCGCTATGCATTCTTTACTAACGAGCAGGGTGGGATTTTAGATGACCTAATGGTTGCAAACTTAGGTGATCATTTGTTCGTTGTGGTTAACGCAGCGTGTAAAGAGCAAGATATTGACCATTTGCAAGCGCACTTGCCAGCAGGCGTAGAGCTTGAAGTTATTGAAGATAGAGCACTTTTGGCACTACAAGGGCCTAAAACTGCTGAGGTACTTGCTCGTTTGCAACCAGCTGTTGCAGATATGCTTTTTATGGATATCCAACAACTTAGCATTGATGGAATTGAATGTATCGTTAGTCGCAGTGGCTACACAGGTGAAGATGGTTACGAAATTTCTGTTCCAGCTGAAAAGGCGCAAGAACTTGCTCGTAAGTTAACTTCGTTTGACGAAGTGGAATGGATCGGTCTAGGTGCCCGTGATTCACTCCGTTTAGAGTGTGGTTTATGTTTGTATGGCCATGATTTAGACACGACAACGACACCGGTAGAAGCAAGCTTATTGTGGGCAATTCAGCCAGTTCGCAGAATGGGTGGCGCTCGTGAGGGTGGTTTCCCAGGCGCAGACATTATTCTTAACCAAATTGCGACAAAAGATGTAGCTCGTAAACGTGTTGGTCTAGTTGGTCAAACCAAAGCTCCAGTGCGTGAAGGCACGGAATTGTTTGATGCAGACGGGCAACAAATCGGCGTAGTTACGAGTGGTACTGCTGGTCCAACAGCTGATAAACCCGTTTCTATGGCTTATGTTCGCTCGGATTTCTCTGCCATAGGCACAGAAGTGTATGCAGAAGTTCGCGGTAA
Organism: Vibrio sp. HM8-C; assembly: GCF_058630515.1. NCBI lineage: Bacteria > Pseudomonadati > Pseudomonadota > Gammaproteobacteria > Vibrionales > Vibrionaceae > Vibrio > Vibrio sp. HM8-C. The sequence continues at coordinate 124,208 of NZ_JBMMKS010000008.1, read as the reverse complement.
GATGTTGCCAATGCTGGTAGAGAAAATGCCTTTCGTACCACAAAGATACTACCGCGGTTAAGTAACTATAAGTAAATATGTTAGTCCAAAGAGCAGTAAGTCTAGTCTTGCTGCTTTTTTATTTGTATCAACCTTCTAAAATTATTAGAAGCAGACGTAAGTAACGGATTATCACTATGAAGAAAAAGGCTGCAATAGTATCAACCCTAATAGGTGTGTGTAGTTATGCATCAGCGGCTGAAGACTATACCGCGTACATAGTGAATGGCTCCCGCGCAGAGATTACTACTTTTTCCTCTTACGTTGCACTGTTTGTCGATTTGATTGAGTACAAAAACACTTATTATGCTGGCAGTTATTGTGGGGGAACAATCTTAGATTCCACTCATATTCTCACCGCTGCTCACTGTGTTTACAGTACAGATCCAGATAACAGCCTTTACTCATTATTTACGGTTGTCGTTCCAAATCTACAGTACGAAAATTTTTACCCTTATAGCATCAACGAAAAAAAACGCGTTTCAAAAATCTATTACCCAGATAACTACAATAATTCAACATTAAATAATGATTTGGCGATTCTAGTGCTTGAATCTGAGCTAACTACCATCGATTCAAGCTACTATTTAGACTTTTCGGATAACGATTCTGATTACAGATATTCATCTATGGAATTCTATGCGGTAGGACATGGGAATACTAAAACAGGAATCGATGATACAACTACTTTGCAATATGCCTCATTAAACTATGTAGAAAACAGTGTGTGTAACGTTACCTATGGTAATGTCACTTATACAAAGTTGTGTATGGAAGGTGATGTAAATAGTTCGAATGGTCTGGAAGCAAGTACATGCCAAGGTGACTCAGGTGGTCCACTATATTGGTATTATGGCGGGGCTTATAAACAAGTTGGCATAACTAGTTATGGACCAGCTACTTTTTGCGGTGACCCAGTTAAAAGTGCTACTTCTGTATTTACCGAAGTCTATGATTACAAGTCTTGGATTGACAGTGTGCTAGCGGGTACTGAAACAGCAAAATATGTAGCTACTGATGCTAAAAGGCAATCTTACGTTGATAGCATAGATTCTGATTCCACATCCAGTTCTGGTGATTCTGGTGGTGGCTCACTTGGTCTGTTAACACTTATTATCGCCAGTTTAGCCGTTATCGTAAGGAGCAAACGCTATTAAGTTCAGTTGCTTTTATCGCATTATTACAATTGTCGTTGCAGTTGGGAAAGTTCATCTTTTCATCGAGTGACGACATTTTTTTCACATCTTATGCAACATAATTCTCTAACGTTTTCATTATTGGGATCTACCTCTATAGTTTATTAGCTATGGCTTGTTTACATGTTGTTTACATGCAAAATCGCTAATAACTTATTGATATCGTTATCTGTAAGTAATTTTAACTATAAAAGAGAATTATCTTGAATAAACTCAAATCGTTTTTGGGGCCAATTTACCCTTTAGCAGCTGCTTCAGTTGCCATGATTGTGCTTTTTACTCTTTCGCGTATTGGGCTCTCCATTTGGCACTTTGACCGTGTTTCAGATGCTAATGGTTGGGCAGAGATACTGCTGAGTGGATTGAGAGTTGATATCGCCTCCATTTCTTACTTGTTTATTCTTCCTGCGTTATTAGCATCCCTTGTATCAGGTGAACATCTTATCGGTCGCATCTGGAGCTGGATTCTGAGAATCTGGATTACCGCTGGCCTTTGGCTCGTTGTTTACATGGAAGCCGCAACACCTCCATTTATTATTGAATATGATTTACGCCCGAATCGCCTATTCGTTGAATACTTAATTTATCCTAAAGAAGTGTTCGGTATGCTGTGGTCTGGCTATAAGTTGGAACTGTTTTTGGGACTAGCTGTTAGTGTTGTTACTTTAGTTGTTGGCTGGAAGTGGTCTGCTTCTTTGGTAAGTTCATTGCGTTATCCTCGTTGGTATTGGCGCCCGTTTATTGCTGTGACTGTTGTTGCGGTTTGTATGATGGGAGCTCGTTCTTCTCTAGGTCATCGTCCTTTAAACCCTGCGATGGTGGCTTTTGCAGCCGATCCTTTGGTAAATGATTTAACATTGAACTCTTCATATTCTGTAATATTTGCTGCTAAGCAAATGGGTTCGGAAGCAAGCGCGTTTGAATTCTATCCTAAGATGGATAAGCAATTGATCGTCGAACAAGTTAAAGACTCAATGAACTTGCCAGAAAGTGCTTTCGTTGATAGTGAAAAACCGACATTAGCTAATCATGTAGCGTCTTATAATGGTCCAAGAAAGAACATCGTAATTTTACTGCTCGAAAGTCACGGGGCTCGTTATGTTAAAAGCTTAGGTGGCATCGATGCTTCACCCAATCTCGATAATCTTATTCAAGAGGGTTGGGCTTTTACACGAATGTATGCCACAGGAACTCGCTCTGTTCGCGGTATTGAAGCTGTTACTACTGGATTTTCACCAACACCTGCACGCGCCGTCGTCAAGCTTGGTAAGAGCCAAACAAATTTCTTTAGCATCGCTAATCTGTTGAAGGCGAATCAGTACCACACACAATTTATTTATGGTGGGGAAAGTCATTTTGACAATATGAAGAGCTTCTTCTTAGGCAATGGCTTTGTTGATATGCAGGATTTCCCGACCTTTGTATCTCCAACATTTGTTGGTTCTTGGGGAGCATCTGATCAAGATCTTTTTAACAAGGCAGATGAGCAGTTCAGTCAACTTGTGGATGCAGATAAACCATTTTTCAGTTTAGTGTTTACATCTTCTAACCACAGTCCATTTGAATACCCTGATGGTGTTATTGAACCGTATAACGAACCGAAGCAGACCGTCGAGAATGCAGTTAAGTATGCTGATTTTGCATTGGGTGAGTTTGTCGAAAAGGCCAAGAAATCTAAATACTGGGATAATACCGTTTTTGCTGTAATTGCAGACCATGATGCTCGTGCAACAGGTACATTGCCAGTACCTATCGGTCACTTCAAGATTCCTGCTGTTATATTTGGTGGTGGTATTGAGCCTCAACTTGATGATCGTTTAGTGAGTCAAATTGACCTTGTTCCTACCTTGTTATCATTGGCTGGTATTAGTAGTCAAAACCCTATGATTGGGCATGATCTAACAATGGACGTTCCTGCTGAAAAGCAACGTGCGATGATGCAACGTGATAAGAACTTCGCTTGGATGACGGAGAGCAATGAAGTAGTGGTCATACAGCCAGAAAAAGGAATATCTACCTACAGCTATAATCCGGATGAAGACTCACTGACAGCTGTGAAGCTTGATGACGAGATAGTTACAAAAGCGTATGCCAATGCGATGTGGGGTAACTTAGCATTTGATAACAACTACTATACAGCTCAAAAAAGTTACGCGGTAAGTAATTAAGAAACAACTATCCTCAAGTAGATGTTTTTGACGCTGCTTGAGGAATAACATCACTTCTAAGAAGTGTATATCGACTCGCACTAGCTAACGTTAATGGTTTAGAGAACCAATATCCTTGAAAATAGGATGCACCCATGTCTTTGTATTTTTGGAACATGGCTTGGTCTTCAATCCCCTCAAAAACAATATCAATACCCTTTGAGCGGCATAACTGAGTGATAAACTGCAGGTATTGCTCATAAGCAGCATTAGTCATTGATTTTGTTGTCATTACTCGGTCCACCTTGATTTGTTTTAAAGGTAGACCCAAGAAACTGTGAATTGAACTAAAGCCGGAACCAAAATCATCCAAAGATAGTGAAAAACCCATGCTGCTTAAAATGTAAATTTGGTTTAACGCATTTTTATTACCGTCGAGCATTACCGTTTCGGTTAATTCCAAAACGATAGACTTAGGAGCAACACCTGAACTGACGGCAAGAGTGTATAGGTTCGATGGGAAGTTTGTATCTAGAAGTTGTAATACGGAGACGTTAACGTTGACTCGTATGTTGGCATTGTTCAGTTGGTTATAGCGGCTGATGAATTCACAAGCTTTGCCGAAAACCAAATACCCCAGTTCGTTAATTAAGCCTTTTTTTTCTGCAATAGGGATGAACTCGTCGGGGTATATTTCGCCATAGCTTTTTGAGCGCCATCTAACTAGTGCTTCAAAGCTAGCTACTTTGCCGTTAGTGGCATTGATTATTGGCTGGAACTTCACACTCAGAGAGCGTGAGTGAATCGCTTCTTTGAGTTCTTTTTCAATAAAGAAGAATCTATCGACGCTATTTTGTGTCCTACCGGTATAAACCTCTACACGCGAGCGATTATTTTCTCCGGCGAATTGACATGTTCGAGAAGCAATACTTAAACACTCTGCTGGAGTCAAACTGGTATCAATATATGGGTAGACGCCAATGCTAATTTTATCCCCATAAAGTTTTCCATACTCTAAGGTCGATTCTGCGTAATGTTTGAGTATCTTTTGACATAGACGTTGGAGTTCGCCAGTTGTGTAATCGCCGTATAACAAAACGGCAAAATCATCTGACCTCACTCTATAATGTTCGCAAGCGTCATCAGGGAGAACACGCAGAGCACTGGTTAAATGCTCAATAATATGCTGTAAGACGTCAGTACCGTATTGGTTTAGATATGACTTGATGTCATCAATCTGGATGTAGATTAGGGTAGCGTTAATCTGACGTTTCTTGTCTAGAGCTTCGATGTCATGTAAAAGTTTGGTTCGATTTGAAAGCCCAGTTGCGTTGTCAAAAAAGGCAGCTTGATGAAGATAAGACTCCATTAGCTTTTGATCGGACACATCTCTGTGGCATCCAATCATAAAGGTTTGCCCGCATATGGTTTTGGTTGTAGCGACACCTTCAACCCATATGTATTGTCCATTCGCTTTACGTAAACGATATTGGGTGACAACGTTTCCACCTTCATCAATATGTTGTCCGATTCGGCTATCTAGGAGCGCAGCATCGAGAGGGTGCACGATTTCAAACCAGTCTGCCAGCTCAATGGTTTTCGATTCGAAACCAAATTGGTGGTAAAACTCTGGGTTGTAGAAGGTCATTACACCTTGTTCATCCATATAGAAAACGCCGTGATTGAACACGTCGAAAATGTGGATTAACCGTTTTAAATACGTGTCATCCAGAACGTTTTCTATAACAGATAACTTATCTTGTGTTAACGACATAACCGCATACCAACTCTAACAACTGCTAGCAACATAATCCGAAACGTGGATGAAGGAAATATTAAACCAAAACATTTACAAATGATTGAGCGTTAGAGCAATAAACCTAAACAATGTTTTAATCTAATGCCAAATGAATATTGATTCAATTATTGATAATAATGATTACTGTTAATCGTGCTATAGCGCATGTTTTGACGACAAAATTGTCCATCGAATATGGAAATTAAAAAGTGAGGAACAAAAAAAAGCGGCATCGTCACGCCGCTTTCTCTCTTATTTATTAGGGTGTTAACGTTCCCAGTATGCCTCTTCCAAACTGTCTTCTCTTTCGGGTAGTGCTCTTGAAAGACGTGGAGAGTGTTGAGTCAGAACTTCATAGCTTACTCGGTTCGCATATTTACAAACTTGAGAAAGTGAAGAGTACGTCAAATAAGGTTGATCGTGCTTGATGGAATTTGGCACATTCACAAGATGGAAAGCATTTGCTGCCATATCATGTAAAAGTGCAGAAAGCGCACCATCACCAGCTCCATTCGTATTTTTAATTTCTAATGGTCCACCTAGATAAGGACCAATATGCGAATAAACCTTCACTGGATTCGAACAATCTTGCTTGCGCATTGCACGGCTAAATTCATATTTATTGAATTCAGGAATATTACCTGGAAGCAATGGTAACTCAGTCTCTCGCTTGCTTGAATTATCAGTGTAGCCAGCCATGAATAAACCAATCGGCCCTGCGGTGCAAAGCACAAGATCAACCCATTCCAAGGCTTTGTCTGAAGCAAGTAGCGGGTCTTTTTCACCTGTAAGAGCTTCACCTTCTTCTTCATTCATAGCAACAACGGTGACGTTTTCCTTAAGAAACTTTTGCCACCATTTTTCATTGCCTTCAATCACATATTTGGTGCCAAGAGTTAACACCACTGGAATGTTGTTCGCCTTCGCGAGCTCTATAGCACGTTGAACAGCTTGTGGCATTGGATCTTCAGGTTTACCACGCATTAGGTATGACGAAACCACTAACGCGGACGCTTTTTCAAATACTTGCTCTGGAATACTATCTGGGCGCAGTTTGTTCATATGCCCTTCATTGATCGCAAACGTACGCTCACCGTCTTCAGTGATCAAGGTATAGCAGCGACCGATCGGACCATCGACGGTTTGCAGATGGTTTAAGTTCATGCGCGATGAAGTTCGACATAAGTAACGGTACGCAAAAGAACCAACTTCAATGTTCTTCGACATAACACCTAGAAGCACTGATTTGCTGTCCGCAAGTACAGAGTAGTTATGCAGTGTGTTGCCTATTGTGTCGCCAGGGTGCTGATGGGTGATCAGATCAAGGTCAACCAGTTCTTTATACAGAGCGTCAGCTATCCTCTCTTCAAGAACAAGCGAGTGCCCTTTACTCAGATCGTATTTAGCTAGGAAGTCATTATCTACTCGAGCTTCAATATCAACAATTGTCTGGCCTACGCCAACGATAGTCGGTCGGTGTAGTTTAGGCGCCTGTTGTATGTGATTGAGCAGTGGATCTCGAGCATGTGTCGGAAAGTAGTGCTTAGATTTACGCTGTCCGGGAAACTTCATCTTTAGTGTTAGTAGATAGAAATATTTCGTGCATATTATCACAAAATAAATTTTTTATTTTCATTTTATTGCAGTAGAAATGGTTTTAATTCAGAGACCATTTCTACTGCCATTTCTAATCTACTGAGTAGTCGTTTGGTTGGCAGGAAAAGCATTGTATGCTTTCGTTCCCCAAAGAGGTACTGTCGATAAACTGTGTTTAAAGCTACCGTCAGTTTCTTTCGTCGTGTATGACAAATAGAGAAGGGTTTGATTTTCAGGATCAAAAATTCTTCTGACTTTCATCGTTTTAAAAAAGATACTTTTTGATTGTTTGAAGACGACTTCGCCAGACTTGGACTTATCAATAGATGCAATCATCTCAGGCGTAATATCGCCTGTCTGTCTGCATGAGATAGAGCTGTCACTTGGATCTGATAAACTCAAATTCGCTTCGATAGAGGCAATATGGCAGGTAACACCTTGTATTTTGTCGTCGTGAAGGGAGGCTATTTTAATGTCTTTTAGGGTGAATACACCTAATGATACGTCACCGACTTCGTTGTCTGAACAGCCGAGTAGCAGGCTAGAAATACCTACCGCTAACAGTAATTTTTTCATTTGTTGTCCTTTGGCACTTCGTACAAAATTGTGTCCATGATATACCAACTTGCTGGCATATGCCGAAGCAAATCTATGAGAGTAAACGAAGAAATATCTGTAGTTGAGATATGAAGACTTGTTAGTTTGAAGCTAGCTAAGTATTCTTCGCTTATTCATTACGCCTAAAAGAAATACTAGCGTAAGCACTTCAACAGAAGAAAAATGCATGACAGATTCCTATCCAAACGTCTTTAAAGTGAAAAATCAGTGGCTGTTCGATCAAGTTGAAGTCGAATTTCCTACACCAGAAAGTTTAAAAGGTCGATCTATCTATCAGGCGATCTGCGAAGGAAAACATGTCACATCAATGCCTAAGGCTAATGAAACAACAGGTATCAATTTGGAAGAGATATTTCTGGTTGATTTCCATCGTTTAACCGTCATGTTCTCATTGCTACAAGCGTCCCGTGGTCGAGACGAACAAGAACAAAATTATCTGCTAGAGTTTTTTACTCAAATTATCTTTTCCGAACCTTGCTACTTATATGTCGGATTTAAACAATCTGAGCCAGTTGCCGCTGCACTTATAACTTATTCAGACAACGAACTATTGGTTTCTGATGTTGTTGTGAAAGACACCAGTTATGCGAGTTGCGATAAGTTTGCTCAAGCAGTCATCGATAAGTGGTTAATCAGTAATGAATTCTCCGGCCTGTTCTATATTGAGCAGTAATTCTAAACAGGCTTAAATGTCAGAAATTTCTGCATTGTTTTAAACAGTGACAATGCTACAAATTATGAACATTGCCCCATAAGCTCACTTCAAATTGTTAACTGAATCATTTTTCCTATTTATTTTGTATTTAAACTGCAAAGAAAGGAGAAATATTATGGTTGGCAAAAAGACGAGCTGCGTTATTTTCGATTGTGAAGGGACATTAGTCGATAGCGAACGTTTGTGTTGTGAAGCCCTTGTTCAAGTATTCAATGAAATTGGGGCTGAGCTGTCTATCGAAGATATTATTGATAACTTTGAAGGTGGTAAAATAGCCGACATTATGCACTCAACTCTACAACTTGCTGAAAAAACGGCGGATGTTGATGTGCTCGAACAAAGATATCGCGAAGTTCTAGAGCCTTTATTTTTGCAGAAACTGACTCCAATGAGGGGAGCCATTGCATTATTAGATTGGTTACGTGAAACAGAAACAGAGTTCTGTGTTACGTCAAACGCACCTAAAGAGCGTATTGAAGCTATTCTAAAATCTGCGGGTTTATACAGCTATTTCCAAGGCAAAATTTTCTCAGCATTCGAAGCGAATAGTTGGAAGCCTGAACCGGATTTAATTCGCTATTGCGCGATGAACATGGGTTTTATGCTTGATGAATGTGTGTATATCGATGATACACAAAAGGGTATAAAAGCAGGTCTAAATGCCGGAGTAACAACTTTTCAAATTACGCCGTTGACTTGGCAAAACAGAGTATCCCACCCAAACGTTACCGTACTCGATAGTTTAGAGCAGTTAACTCTGTATTTAGCCTAATTCAGCCTCTTAAAGGCTTTTTAGTGTATGGTATTCTCCGATACATGGATGTATGCAGCTGACTCGGCGCTAATGGGCAATATTGTTGGAACCACATTGCTCAACTCTTGTGTTTGAAATCCGCATCTCCCACAAACAAATTTTTCCCCACTTTCAGATATTAAATATTCCTCGCTTTGACACAGCGGGCAACACTCGATCATTTTCATCACACATTCTCTTTGAATAGATTTTTATTATTTTGAATTAGCTATTGCTTCATTTATGTTCAGAATAAACGGAATGTCAGTCGGTGATTGTTATAATTACATTATTCTTTCATTTTTTGAGATTCAATTCATAAATCTATGAATTGAGTTTATTGATATCTAAACCGTTATTAACACAGATGGTGATTTTGATAGAAACTTATCAAAGCGGCAGGCGAAAATATTTAGGTGGAGTCGAATAAATGGATGATAAATTCTGTATCGTTTTAACCACAACAAACAGTCAAGAGGTTACGCAGCAGTTGATTCGCTACTTACTATCTAATCAATTAGCAGCATGTATTCAAACTTTGCCAATCAGTAGCCACTACATATGGGAAGGCGAGGTGTGTAACGATGAAGAGATTTTGCTGGTTATCAAAACTCAGTCCAAGTTGTTTACACAAATAACAGAAGCGATCCAACAGTTTCATAATTATGAAGTGCCACAATTAGTACAGGTGCCGATTACTGACGGCTTCAACCCATATTTAGAGTGGATTGAAGCCAATACTCTCTAGGCTAAGTGTAGAATTTAGGCATTAAAACGATGGGGATTGATACGACATTGCACACTCAGCAAGATTAGAGAGGCTAGCGCACCTAACGTATCGCAAAGCATATCTTTTTGTGCGTCCCAAATATCGCCTTGAGATCCCAAGAAAGCGATTCCTTCATCCCCCCCAGCTAGAGCGGCATACCACCATTCGACAATCTCATAACCTGCTGCAATGCTCATAATACAAAAAAGAGCATAGCTTGAAGCCAGCCAAGGTTTTGCTTTTTGCTTTCGTATTAGTAGTTCGGCAATAGGATATGCATACAAGCCGATTGAGAAATGGGCTACGCGATCAAAATTATTACGTTCAGAACCGATGAGACTGTTAAACCAGTCGAACGGGACTTCTGCAAAAGTATACTTTGCACCTATCGTATGAAGCGTAAGCCAGATAAAGAACAGAATATAAGAAGTGGTGCTTAATGTTTGTTTTAAAGAGACCAACCATACAAGGGAAAGTATAAGCATTGCTGGAATGATTTCAGCAATCCATACGGCGCGTGAGGATGGATTTATCGCGGAAAACACAAATATGACAGCGTAAAGCAGACTCATCAACGATAGGCTTTTTGGGGCATTCATAGATCACTAATCCTTTACTCAATTTTTGTATCTATGGTTACATCATTAGAAACAGTGTTCAATTATGTTTTGGTAAAAATCGAGTAGATTAATCTTAGACGCGTTTAGAACTTAGCACTGTCTGAGCACTAAAAAATTGAATAAAGGTCAAAGCCTTAATAGTTTCGTCTTATTCTTACTCGACAAAAAGATGCTCATGGCTTTGAATAAAGAAAGGGAAGAATGAGAGAAAGACTATGACTGAAGCACAGCAATTGTCCGCATCGTTTCAAAACTATGTTGAAAATCCTTTATTGTGGCCAATTTTGGAAGTGTTAAAACGTCAACCATCTGGTTGGAAAGTGCATACGTTAGCTGCACATTTAAGTGAGTTGGAGCTAATGCCTGTTTTGGACGAAGCTCCAGAGAAAGACCTGTTCAAGCGTAACTTTCTCATGATGAATGCGCTATATCAGCTACAAGAAACCTTGTATCCCAAACAATGGCTGCAAGTCGAAGCAATGGACATCATTCTTATGCCTATGTTTCGCAATGCATCACATTACATCGATGTGGAAGATCCATTACGTGAATACTATTGTCAGTGGGAACATTACGAAGCGAGTGAAGGGGAAGTGAAGCGCTTGCTCAATGAGTTCTGGACTCGATATCGCAAGTTTGTGGGTGGCAGTAGTAAAGATCTCAATCGACAGCAAGCACTCAGACTGTTTGAGTTGAATGACAATGCCACGCATTTTGAGATTCGTAAAACATGGCGAAAGCTAGCGCTCAGATGGCACCCAGACCGAGATAACGGTAATGCTGAGAAGTTTAGGATTCTATGTGAAGCATGGAATATCCTTCGCCAAGAAGCTTAGGAAACGTAAGATGAAAAAACAGCGCGATTATTGCGCTGTTTTTGTTTGAAGCGTAATGAACTATCAGTTCTTGAACTTAGCTTTACGGAAACGGTTAAGAGCTGCCATAGTATCTAAGACTCGTGGTTTAGCAAGGTCGCCATGGTTTGGCATATTCTCATGCCAATTATCTCCAAGCATTGCTACTAAATCTTGCGCTGGATTCTTTGACCATCCTGGTGTTTGTGCCAGTTGGAACCACAGCCAGCCGATAGCATTGATTTCAGACGGTGACTCAATCTGCTCTAAGGCTGATAAGTCTGTAAACTCTTTACCAAAACGCAGTGAATCGGTGCCTTTTGCTGAAACTCGAAACTTACCCTCTGCCAGTATTGCTTGTAGAGCTATGCAATTTAATGAGCGAGGAGTAATGGTCTCCAGTGGCCTTTCACATTCATTTTTGCGCTCAGTAGGGTGAAGAGCAATAACTTGCTGCGCTTTCTCTGTTACATCGATAGCTTGGAAATCATGCATTTGAATCACGGTGTCTGCGACATCCAGATAATCACCTGAACCTCCCATAACCACTAAACTTGAGATACCCATTTCATCGCGTAGTTGTCCAATACGATCAACTAAAGGTGTAATTGGCTCATCCCCTTTGCTGACCAGTGCTTGCATACGTTCGTCACGAATCATAAAGTTTGTTGCTGATGTATCTTCATCTATAAGCAGAGTTGTTACGCCTGCTTCAATAGATTCTTGAAGCCAAGCCGCTTGAGAGGTTGAACCGGATGCATCTTGAGTGCTGAAATCACGGGTGTCTCTGCCTAATGGTAGATGGTTGATGTAGTTTGCGAGATTAAGGTTATGAACACAGCGTCCATCTTCGGCGCGAATTTTCATAGAATTGTAGTCTGAGACAATCCCTTCACGGCCATCGCCTGGAATATGGTTGTAGATCGAACGTTCTATTGCCGTCAATAATGTGGATTTACCATGAAAACCGCCACCAACGATCAATGTAATCCCTTTAGGAATGCCAAGACCGCGAACTTTTCCTTTATTAGGAGCAACCAACACTGTTTCCAATTCTTTTGGTGATTGGAATGCAACAGCCTCTTTCATTGGTAAATCACAGTTACCTGCAATACGCGGTAACACACTACCATTAGCAATAAAGGCAACTAAATTTTTATCTGCCAACTGTGAACGTAATGCTTCTTGATCTTCCACAACTTCACAGTGATGCTTTAGAGCTTCGATATCGAGCTCTCGTGAGCTTGTTGCTTTGCGAATGAACTTTGGCATGTGAAAAGTCAGTGTGTTCAATGCTTTTTTAGCCAGAATGTCGCGGCCTTCAGCTGGGAGTGACATACGAAAACGTAGTTCAATACCGTGCTCAGTAAATAGTACCGAAGTACTATCCATAACAGTTTGACCGGTAACGTGGATAGTCACAGAGTTTTCTTGCTTAGCAAACTCAGCAAATGATCGTGCGATAAAGTCTCTCGCGGCCATTTGATAGGCAGCAGACTTGTCTTTCAGCCATGCTAGACCAGTTAGTGACCAGGCTCTTGTTGCGCGTAAGCGTGAAGCAGACGCGAACGGATCTGACTGAACATAATCGATATACAGATTGTAATCACCGAAGTCATATTCGCCTTTGATTTGCTGATATGCGCGATAATTCTGCTTCTCGAGTTTTTTCAGTTTTGCTGTTAATACATCCATCACGACTGCTCTTGGAATAATAAAAAGGGGGCGATTATAGGTAGCCCTATCAAGGGAGTAAAGCCATGTGTTGCTTAATCCTTGTAGGATAAACAAAAACTGTACTCTATTTAGGAGTACAGTTTTAGTGTGAGTAGGGTATTTGTCAACACAGACGGTCTGTCTGATAGTGTCTTAAAGACGAATGTCCTTTAAGTTCCGACTTCTATTATCAGTTATCTTCAGTGACGAATTGTGTGAGATCAACCTGTTTGGAATAGTCGATAACTTCAAAACCAAAGCCGTTCAAATTTAGGAACTCTTGTTTGAATCCTTGGTAATCACCCAACTGCTTGAAATTGGTTTCGTTCATTTCTTTTAGAAGTAATGACACTTTTGCTTGAGTCTCTTCATTTAGCTCTAAGTCATCCATGCGAATTAGGCGTTCGTTATCTACAGGTGTAGTAACGTCCTCTCCTAGATAGAGTTTCTCGCTGAATAAACGCTGCATTTGCTCAATGCACCCTTCATGCGTTCCTTTCTCTTTCATCACTTGATATAGAGCTAAAATGTATGGACTTAACCCTGGAATAAATACGCTTGCTTTGGTTACCAAAGCTTTACATACAGAGGCGAATGCGCCGCCATTGTAATTAGCCAATTTCAGGTTCAGTGAATGGCTAGTCTGGTGAAGATCTACTTTTGCGTAACCCAGAGTGCCATCTAGATAGATAGGATGTGTGATTTCAGGACCTATGTACGAGAAAGCCACAGTTTTACAGCCTTCAGCGATAGAATCAGCATTGATCAGAGTATCAATCCAGTTTTCCCAATCTTCACCGCCCATTACTTTGATCGTGCTGGTGATTTCTTCGTCCGTTGCAGGTTCAAGCGTACTGTTTACCCAGCTATCGTTTTCGAGCAGGATCGTGGATCCTGATACAGCTTCACCGATAGGCCTAATAGCTGAACGCCAAAACTCGTTGCTGTCACCTTTACGTCTCATGCCGCTTGCAATGCTGTATACGACCAGATCTACTTCGCCTTCGAAGTAGGTTTCGATCGCTTCAATCACTTGATCGCGGATTTCCTTTGAAAAGACATCGCCATCAATATTTACCGCAACATTGCCGTTTTTTTCGGCATGCTTTTTAAAGAAATGGTTGTTGTAGTAACCAGCGCTGCCTACACCTTTTTCAGATGGACCTCGTTCCATAGAAACGCCGATAGTATCTGCGTTTGCTCCGCCGAATGTTAATGCGATACGTGCAGCTAACCCAAAGCCGGATGATGAGCCAAGAATCAAAACACGTTTGGGGCCGTGTTCAATTGGTTTTGCTGATTTAACGTATTGAATTTGTTTTAAAATGGCTTGTTCGCAACCGAAAGGGTGTGCGGTACGTGCAACCACACCCTGTATTACGGGTTCTATGAGCATTATTGGTACCTTTTGGTGCTAGGGGGCAGTAACAATATCGTAAAGCTAAGTAAAGTTTATTGAGCTGAGGCAACAGACCTACATATTTTTAGTCATAATGTAGGAAATGCTTTAAAGCAAAGGTTCTAACTGTTCCGCCATAAAGTCTGCTATCCAAGGTTGAGCATCAGGTTTTGGGTGAAGCCCGTCTTGCATCATCCATTCTGGTTTGACGATGACCTGTTCTAGGAAAAATGGAATGAGAGGAACCGATTTTTCACTGGCGATGGTTGGATAAAGTTGTGAAAACGCTTCGCTATAACGTTTCCCGTAATTTGGCGGAATGCGAATTTGCATCAGAATGACTTGGCTATTTTGTGCTTGTATGGTGTCGATCATCGTTTTCAGGTTGTTTTCAACCAATTTTGGAGGAAATCCGCGTAGACCGTCATTAGCACCAAGTTCAATTAAAACGGAGTCAGGATTGTGTTGTTTTAGCAAAGAAGGTAAGCGTGAAAGGCCGTTGCCTGTAGTATCACCAGAGATACTTCCGTTAATTACTGTTACAGATTTACCTTTGTTTTTTAAAGCATCCCCAAGCAAATTAGGCCAAGCTTGTTCAATGGACATGTTATAGCCGGCGCTCAAACTATCACCCAACACTAAGAGTGTGTTACTACTAGCGTTGGCCGAGAAAAGTACAACAAGAAGCAAGGAAAGTAGTTTAGTCATGCAATCATCCGTTATTTCAGCTCAATCTTTATCAAAAGTAGTCTCCACCAATCAGGAGCAATTAACAATCCTCAAAGAAGTGAATCTTGATATTCACCAAGGTGAAAGTGTCGCTATCGTAGGAACATCCGGAGCTGGCAAATCTACCTTGATGACACTTCTTGCCGGTTTGGACACTCCAACCAGTGGAGAAGTTCATCTTTTGGGCAAATCACTGACTGAGTTAGATGATGAGGCGAGAGCTGCTATTAGAAGTCAGTCTGTTGGGTTTGTATTTCAAAGTTTCTTACTGATTCCAAGTTTATCCGCGTTAGAAAACGTTACATTACCGTGTCTATTAAAAGGTGAACCTGAAGACAAGCAGCGGGCTGAAGCACTGTTAACGTCGGTTGGTTTGGAGCATCGAATTCATCATTCACCAAGTCAGCTGTCTGGTGGGGAACAGCAGCGTGTCGCTTTAGCGCGAGCATTTATGATTGGGCCGCAAGTGCTGTTTGCCGATGAACCTACAGGAAATCTTGATCAAGAAACTGCAGCAAAAGTGATCGATTTACTTTTTGAGCTCAACTCTCAACACGGAACGACATTGGTTTTAGTAACCCATGACCCTGTACTCGCGGCAAGATGTCAAAGACGTTTTCATATGACCGCTGGCATGTTGGAGGAAAGAGTATGACTGTTGATCCATCACTCAATAAACGCTTATTACGATGGAGTTTTAGTGAAATACGCCATGGACAACTTTGGCCAATTTCGATTGCTCTAACCTTAATTATTGCTTGTGTTTTTGCGCTAACGGCATTGGCAGATCGAATGGAGCAGGTGATTGTTAAGCAGGGTAAAGATGCCCTAACAGCAGACAGCGTTTTCGTATCGGCAAACCCGTTACCAACGCCGTTGCTAGAGCTGACGCAGAAAGATAAATTGCCAACATCAACGATGACTCGCTTTTCAACCATGGCATTTAGCGACAACGGTATGAAGTTAGTGACTGTTAAAGCTGTTGATAGTCAATACCCTTTGCGCGGCGATATCGAGTTATCGGACGGTCAAACCGTTACTCATCAAGTTGAACCAAATCAGCTGTGGCTTGATGAGAGAATTTTCAACGAGCTCAACGTTAATATAGGTGACAATGTCACTATTGGTGATGCTGACTTTGTGGTATCAGGGCGAGTGCTACAAGAACCGGGTTTAAGCTTTAATCCCTTTCAACAAATGCCTTCGGTATTTATTCATCTGTCTGATGTAGAACGCACGGGCGCGATTCAAATCGGTAGTCGAGTCCAATATCAGTTGTTCATTAATGCTGAAGAACCCACGATAGAAAAATTGAAGAACGCTATTACACTAACGCCGAGTGAACGTTGGAGAGATCAAGATAGCGGCAGTAGAACCAACGAGGTATTTGAAAGGACTCAGCAATATTTATCTTTAACGGTTGCTATCGTCATCATCATGGCTGCCACTACTTTGGTGCTGACTTGCCAGCACTATGTTTCGACGCGTCAGCGCACTATAGCAATGCTTAAAAGTTTGGGTGCAAGTAAACGATGGGTTGGGCGATGGCTGGCTATTCAGGTTGCTCTGCTACTTGGATTTGCAGCCGTTAGCGGTATTTTTATTGGTATGGGGCTGGAATATCTGCTCAGAATTCCATTAGTCGATTTGTTACCTACGCCTCTACCAAGCTACGGTTTAAAACCTGCTCTGGTTGCACTTATATCAAGTATCCTGATTGCGGTCCCTGCTTTAGGTATCCCGCTTGGACATCTACTAAATGTCAATGCGGCTAGCGTTATGCAAGAGAGTCAAAAGCAGAACCGAATGCGTTGGAATATCATATTAATACTCGTGCCTCTAGTACCAATGCTCACTGTCTATTGGCAAAACAAATTAGTGTGGATAGTAATTGCTGGTATTTCAGTGCTGTTTTTGATTCTTGCAGTGATCAGCGTGGTAGTGACACGCTCACTGGCAAAGCTGCCACTTAATACATCTATGAAGCTTGCTCTGAGCCGAATTAACCGTTCATCGGTTGCCACAGGTATTCAGTTTGGCGCCTTATCACTGTCATTGATGCTGCTTGCTGTAATGTGGTTAGTTCGTACAGATTTACTTTCAGACTGGCAGAAGACTCTTCCTGCAAACGCTGCTAACGCCTTTGCATTCAACATTGCGACATATGAAAAAGATGCCTATTTGGGAACGCTGGACAAAGCCAATATTGAACGTTCTGAAGCGTACCCAATTATTCGGGGGCGTTTAACACAAATAAATGACGTTGGAGCTAAAACTTATGCACATGGAGAAGGACGCAGTGACGCATTAAGACGTGAACTTAACTTTACATGGAGTGACACCCTACCGACTTACAACGATTTAATTGCTGGAGAATGGACGCATTCTAACGGTGTGTCGGTAGAACAAGACGTTGCGGAAGATCTTGGTCTGAAAATTGGAGATAAGCTGACTTTTGTTATCAACAGCCAATCGATAGAAGCAACCGTAAACACGATTCGTCATGTTGAATGGCGAGCGATGAAACCTAACTTCTACTTTATTTTTACCCCTGATTTATTCAAAGACATCCCAAGTTCGTGGCTAGTCAGTTTCAGAATTGAACAGCAACATGACGGAATACTTACTGAACTGTCTCGTAACCATCCAACGGTAAGTTTGATGGATATTCGCGCTATGGGAGCGAAAATTCAGGATTTGCTGACTCAAATCGTCTGGTCGATAACGGTTCTTGCCTTAATGGGCGTAATTGCTGGTATACTCCTGATTTTTACGCTATTACGCTTGAGCTTGAGTCAACGTCAGCAAGAAATTAGGCTTTATAGAACATTAGGAGCAAGTCGTCGTAGAGTGACACAGACGATATGGTCTGAATTTGGCTTAATGGCTTTGGTTGCAGGAATGGTTGCTGCTCTTAGCGCGGATGTAGTGGTTGCGAGTGTCATGAAATTTGGTTTTCAATTGTCACCATCGCTGCATTTGAATATGTGGTTGGTGCTACCAATCATCACTTTTTGCACATTAGCCGCCGTAGTGAATAGTTTGATTAGACGTTTGTTAGTTCCTATAAATAAAGCATTTAATTAGTGATTCCTTGAGTAAGTGAGAGAGTTATCCACAAAAACAGTGGATAAATGCTGGGATAACTCAACTCGCTTATACTATGTATTTCGTTGTTAGCCCCGTAGAACCGAAGACCGCAGACAGTTCGTTATGCACAAGGTTAGAAAAGCACCGATCACGAGATAGTGAGTCAAGAGATTTATTTGATTTTTTTGTATTGCAACTTTCATTCAGTCGATCTATAGCCGCGTAAAAAATGTGATTTTAATAACGTTTTATAAGCTTTAGAATGGGTTCAGTTTGAATGACTATCGGTAGCGAAATGTCACAGAATACTCAAAACTTTCCGTCGCCTCGTGTTGCTATCATTGGTGGCGGAGTGGCAGGAGCAACAGCAGCCGTTCACTTGGGTGAACTGGGCATTAATGTGCTCCTTCTGGAAAAAGGGCCTAGCCTAGTTAATGGTCCACCAATTTGCCATCTCCACGCTGGTGGCAATTTATACAGAGAAATTTCAGAACAGCAGTGTATTGAGCTATTGCGTCAATCGGTTGAAACGATACGTCTTTATCCACATACATTGAACAAACGTCCAACAGTGATTGCCATTCCTGATACCGACGCAGGTGAGCCACATGACATCATTCCTCGTTTGGAAAAGATACAGGCTTGTTATCAACAGTTGGTTGATGAAGATCCTCGAAACCAAATCATGGGTGAACCGAGGCAATACTATTCTCTCTATCAGAGAGAGCAGCTAGAACAACTTTCTCTGTTAGCTCAGCCAAAAGAGCCAGTAACAAGCGAAGAGTGGTTAATTCCTTTTGCTAAATACGCGGATTTAGATTCCATTAAATATCCGGTTGTCGTTGTTCAGGAGTATGGGTGGAGTGTCTTCCGCCTCGCCGCCAGTGCTGAATTAGCCTTAGGTTCTATGAATAATTGTCAGGTAATGACTCACGCAACTTTAGTCAGCGCGGAATATATCGGCAAATCTTGGCACCTAAGTTATGTAGATACAGGTGGACAAAACCACCGAATCGAAGCTGATTTTCTGATCAATGCTTGTGGATATGAAACAGGTAAAGTTGACGATATGGCACACTATCAGCGAAAGCGTATGGTTGAGTTTAAAGCTGCTTATGTGACTTATTGGCCTCAGTGTCAACATAAGTGGCCAGAAGTGGTGTTTCATGGCGAACGGGGTACACCAAGAGGAATGGCGCAATTGACACCGTACGCTGACGGAGTTTTCCAGTTACATGGTATGACTGAAGATATTACATTGTTCAAAGATGGCTTGGTGACGTCTGCGGAAAATTCGTCTCAACCTGTTCTTCCTAATTATCTTGAACAAAAAATCCTTCAAGGTTGGCAGAGCGACGCTCTAAATGAGCGAACTCAAAAAGCGATCGACCATATCAGTCAATTTATGCCGCAGTTTGAAGGTGCGAAAGTGGGTGGAAAACCGCTATACGGAGCCCAGCAAATACCTGGTTATGACGCTACGCTGCGAGCGGCAGATGTGACATTTGAGGATAACCATTACGCCCGTATGGAAGTCGTCAAAGGTTCATCAGCGTTAGAAGCTGTAAGAAAAATTGTTTCAACATGGCATTTAGCAGATCTTAATACTCAAAGTTCAATAGAAGATCAGCATCCGATCAGTATGTCGCTCACGGCAAGCGATATCGAGTTTAGAGCAAAGCAATTGGCTGATGAACGTGGTTATCCACAAGCATTGGCTAAGTTTGTTGGTATGAAATAGCAATAGATAGCCCCAGATACACGTAAGCATCTGAGGCTATTTTGTTTCACCTGATTAATAATCTAACTGCGCACGGATTTTGGCAATGAGTTCAATTGCCGCGTCATTGTCACCATGAACACAAATAGTGTCAGCCTCGATAGGAATGATTACACCGTCTGAAGTTGTTACTTTGCCATATTCCGCAATTTGTTTAATTTGGCTCAAAATCAAATCTTCACTGGTCAATACAGCGTTTGGCATAGACCGAGGCGTTAACTGTCCATTCGACAAGTACGTTCTATCTGCGAATGCTTCAAACAACAGTGGGACATCATAATTGTCTGCAATGTCTAAATAACGTTGATTGTTACCGGAAGCCAATATCATTAGTGGAATATTGAAACAGGAAACAGCATCAGCGACCGCTCGAAACACATCTTCATTTGCCATCATATCGTTATACAAAGCGCCATGTGGCTTCACATAACTGACCTCGGTATTTTTACTTTCACACAGAGCTTTAAGTGCTCCAATTTGATAAATCAATAACTCGCATATTTCTTCTTCTGAAAAAGACATCGAACGACGACCAAAGCCTTGCAAGTCTGGGTATCCGGGATGAGCGCCAATTTGAACATCGTGCTGAATGGCATAATCAATTGTACGGCTCATAACATGCGGATCTGACGCATGAAATCCACAAGCAATATTCGCCATATCGACCCATGGCATCACCATTTCATCATTGCCCATTCGCCAATGACCAAAACTTTCGCCCATGTCGCAGTTAAGTGTGATAGTCCGTTTTTTCACGTGAATCATCGTTCCTTAGTATTTAAGCTACTATAAAATACAGAATTAATTATAAATAAACAGCGATAAAGCTCATCGTTTATTGCATGGTTTGAAGGCCATTGGCGCTGAAAACTTCCCCCTACTGAATGCCAGAACACATGGAAGAAATCGTAAATGAAAAAAGCGACGTGTATTTATACAACGTTAGTTTTTATTTCATCAGCAGGATACGCTGACGACAAAGTTCTTGAACATCTTATGAGTCTCTCATTAGAAGAACTCTCTATGCTTAACGTTGAAATGGAGACGGCCACCAAATCCGCGCGGCGGCTAGCCGATATTCCATCATCAGTATATGTGTTGACTAACGAAAGGATTATTCGAAGTGGTGCTCGCACCATTCCTGACGCTCTCGCTTTAGTTCCGGGACTGCATGTATCGAAATTCTCTGACAGCGAATGGATTGTTTCCGCTCGTGGTTTCCATGATGGACTTTTCAATAAACAACTCGTGATGATTGATGGTCGAAGTGTCTATAGCCCGCTTTACGGCGGAGTCTACTGGGCTGATATTGATTATGTTTTGGAAGATATAGAACGTATAGAAGTTCTTCGTGGGCCGAGTGCAGCACTTTGGGGCGGCAATGCAGTCAATGGTGTAATTAATATCATTACAAAATCAGCTAAAGATACGCAGGGTACGTTAATTTCAGGCAGCTGGGCTGAGGGTGGCGACTACGATGCAACGGTTCGACATGGATTGGTCTTGAACGATGACGTCAGTGCGAGAGCTTTTTATAAAAGAAGGCAGCTTCGAAATGACCATACAAAGTCTTATCCTGACTGGACGTTGGAAACAGCAGGGATCGTAGCTGAATCTGCAACTGAGGATGAAGCTTGGGCATTTAGAATGGGCGGTGAACGACTTTCGTATAACCATGACTGGTATCAGTTTCAATACTCAGGTGGCTACTTAGATTCGATTGATCAAATTGAGCAGCAGGTCGATAGCTATTCTTTCTACTCACAGCTTGACTACGACAAACGACACTCGGATAAACTAACCGCAAACTATCAGCTATGGTTTGAACGAAATTCAAATGAAATGGCGGATGATGCTGGTTTGTCCAATACGTTTGATTTGGATGTTAACTACAACTATCAGATTACAGAAGATCATCTCATCACTTACGGCGGAGGATACAGACTGGTTGAAGTCGAGTTTTTCCACCCTTATCGCGGGATTGATTTTGATAATTTACCCTATTATCAACGCTATGCGGTTCAAGAGCGCGACGTAGACAGTATTGTGAATTTATATTTCCAATCTGAGAAATCGTGGAGTCGTTTATTCAAAACGGTAGCAGGGCTAAAACTCGAATATTTTGAACTTACTGAACAGTTTGAAGCATCGCCACAGCTACGAGCTTTAGTTTCACTCGATCCTAAACACACGTTGTGGACTGGGTATGGAAGAGCTTCGGTAGCGCCTTCCTACCTAACGTCGAACACTTATTTAGTCACCAACTATTACGATAGAAGCGATGACCGTTATTACGCTGAAGTTATGGTTCCAGAGTTAAACATGAAGCCTGAAAGCGTGAGTACTTATGAAATCGGTTATCGCTATGATTCTGCAAGCGGATTTGAGTTTGATTCGATATTGTTCCTAAGTCATCACAGCTATGTAAGAGGCAGAGATAATATCGATTTGGTTGGAGTGCCTGATCAAGTTGTTGGGGTTGCGGTTACTGATGATTATTCACTGGAGACTCACGGCATCGAACTTAGCGCAGGCTATATTGCATTAGAGAGCTTACGATTTTATCTCAGTTACAGCTATTTACATGCCAATGGTGAGTGGGATGGTGGTCAGTATTCCGATGGGGGTTCGAAAAGCTGGTACAACATTGATGCGCAGCACAATGCCAGCATACAAACTCTTTGGGATATAACGTCTCAGTGGAAGTTCGACTTTATCGTTCGAGGACACTCCATCGAATACGATGAGCAATATCCCCAGATTGAAAACTACTTTGCTTTTGATGCTCGTTTAGCATGGCAAGCACATGCAAAAGCACCACGCGTTGAACTTATACTGCAAAATATTGGTGAGAAAGATGGCTATAGAACCGATTGGATTAGCACTATTAATGAAGAAACTGGAGTTCTAAAGGCTTCTTATGAGTTTTAATTTACGCCACACTTGGATAATGATTACGCTGTTCTTATCAAGTGTTTGCTATGCAGCCTATGATCCCACTGATATTAAAGCTGTCTATATTTTTCGTATTGCCAATTTTATTCACTGGAACAGTGAAAGTGAGATGTTCAATATCGAATTCTGTATTGTCGGAAATGAGAAGATAGCAAGTACATTAGAAACAATTACACAGGATAAAACAGTTCGTCAGCTCCCTTTGACAGTTACTCCATTTTATAAAAAACAGTGCGATATTTTATTCGTTGATGCTCAAAGTGATATTAATGTTGGTGATGTCAGTCCTCACACCGTTGTCATTAGTGATAGTCAGGCGATAAGCTCTCAAGGCGGTGCGATTGAACTAGCTACATTAGAAGGGAAAGTTAAACCCAAAATCTATATGGATAACATTGGAAGTTATTCAATATCTGCCAGCTTGCTGCGTATCGCTATTATTGAAAAAGGGAGGAAAATATGAATTCTCTCTCTTTAAGGTTCAAACTCATTCTTCCTATATTTGTGTTGATGTCTTCTATCTTCTGTATTGCTCAGTGGTTTAGTTATGAAAAAGATATTGAGCAGAAAGAGAAGAGTCTTATTGAACGCGTTCATGTATTGTCAAAAGGCGTATCGTTTAACTTACAAGCCGCTATTCTGTTTGATGACCAGTTGATCGCACAGGACATTTTGTCTGCGTTTGCTGTGGATGAAGATGTCGTTCGCGTTAAGCTCTATGATCAAGAACGGCAGCTATTTGCTTTATATGTTCAAGAGGGCAGCGACGCTCCCATACCTAATGAACATCAGCGAGAAGAATCTAAACTTCATGAGTATGTCATCTCCGATAATTATATTTATCTGACTGTTCCTGTAGAAGTGGAAGGGCAAGTCGTCGCCTCACTGAGCGTGACTGTCTCTGCTAAGTCTCTTCGTGAAATCTATGAGACTGCTTTAAACGATGCATTGTTCTTTTTTACGGTGTTAACCTTCTGTGGTGTTGCTCTTTATCAATTAGTGCAAAGGCTGATTGTAAAGCCCGTGTATTCCCTGAATAGTGCGATGAAAGCCTTCATCGAAAATCATGAACGGAATATAGATTTAAATTGTGCTTCGAATGATGAAATTGGCGATTTGGTCAATGCATTTAATACCATGTTAGACACTATCGAAGCACATGAAGAGCAAGATCGTTTCACTTTAGCTAGGTTAGAGCAAGAAAAGTCATTTGCTAATGAAGTGGTTGATACTGTTCAACATTCGTTAGTAGTGGTCAATGGGAAAGGTGACATCATTATGTCTAATGGTGAAGCTAATAGAGTGTTCAACCATACTGCGTCTAGCTTGATTGGGCAAAATCTACGTCATGTTTTACAAACAGATAACGCTTCTATAATCGAAAGCGCGTTAAATGATCACAGGCAATTAGACGAAGAGTTAGTGGTTCTGACTAGAGAAGACAAAACTCAGCAAATTTTACGGGTGAGCAGTCGTTCTTTATCACGACCAGACGAAACCTTATTTGCGATTGAAGATGTGACTGAAATAGAGAATGCGTTACGTCGTCAACGATTAGCAGCAGGCGTATTCGAAAACAGCCAAGATGGTATCATTTTGCTTAATCACCAAGGGTTAATTACCGTAATCAATCCAAAAGTGACGCAGTTACTAGGATATACGAATGAAGTTGTGGCGAATAAACCCATTGACGAAGTTTTAGCATGGAATCAGTTCAGCTCATTGTTGCCGACTATTGAACAATCATTGGCGGAATTTGGTCAGTGGCAAGGTGAAGTTTGGGAAAAGCATCAAGATGGGCATTTAATTCCTTTGTTTGCCAAAGTTAATCGAATAGCGAAGTCAGATTTATCAAAAGGTCAGGACATGGTGATTATCATATCTGATCTTTCAAACGTGAAAGAGATGGAGCGTTTGGAATACCTCGCCCATCATGATTCACTGACAGGGCTTGCTAATCGCTCAAAGCTGTATCGTTTGCTTAATGACATCATTGCAGAAAATCAAACCTCGTTTCGGCCGTTTGCTTTGTTGTATCTTGATTTGGATGGCTTTAAGCAAATCAATGACACATTTGGTCATGCCGCTGGAGATGAAGTACTAAAGCAAGTATCACAACGTTTACTTTCACAGGTCCGCAGTCAGGATCTCGTTGCAAGGTTGTCTGGCGATGAATTCGTCATCGTCATTAACCCGAGCGAGCGACAGAGTGTAGAGCTAATGTCTCACAGGCTGATTAAGCTGATTGAACAAGATATTCAATATAAGCAACATAGTGTCAATGTTGGAGCGAGCATTGGCGTATACTTCATTGATAGTAAAGAAGACAATTTAGATGCGATGATTAAAATCGCCGACAACGCTATGTATAAAGCAAAAAGCTTAGGTAAAGGGCAGTTTGTTCTCATCGATAAAAAGACAGTAGAGACGTCTTAAATAGCTCTTTAAACATACAAATTTAATAAATGGTTAGGTAAGCAGTGGATTACCGCTTTTATGGAGAGATAAATGAACGTATTAGTAACTGGTGGCATGGGGTATATCGGTAGCCATACATGCATCCAGATGATTCAGGCGGGTATGAAGCCTGTAATCTTGGATAACTTATACAACAGTAAATCAACGGTACTTGATCGCATTGAGAAAGTGATTGGCGTGAGACCTGAGTTTGTACAAGGTGATATTCGCGACAAAGCACTGATGGTTGAGCTGCTAACAAAACATAAAATTGATGCTGTCATTCATTTCGCTGGTTTAAAAGCCGTAGGTGAGTCAGTTCAAAAACCACTCGAATATTATGACAACAACGTTAACGGAACTTTGGTATTAGTAGCAGCAATGCGTGAAGCCGGAGTGAAGTCGATTGTTTTTAGTTCATCTGCGACTGTATATGGTGATCCTGCTTCTGTTCCTATTACTGAAGATTTTCCGACCAGCGCAACTAACCCATATGGTCGCAGTAAATTGATGGTTGAAGAGTGTCTGACTGATTTCCAGAAGGCCAATCCAGACTGGAGTATTACGCTTCTTCGCTATTTTAATCCCGTGGGCTCTCATCCATCTGGTGAACTAGGTGAAGATCCTCAAGGGATTCCAAATAACTTAATGCCGTTTGTATCTCAAGTTGCGGTAGGGCGTAGAGAGTTTCTTTCTGTGTTTGGTAGTGATTATCCGACGAAAGATGGCACGGGTGTTCGTGATTACATTCACGTTATGGATCTTGCTGATGGGCATATCGCTGCTTTACAAAAAGTGGGGCTAAAAGCGGGTCTACACGTTTATAACTTAGGCACAGGTATTGGTTATAGTGTGTTGGAAATGGTTAAAGCATTTGAACAGGCTTCTAACAAGCAAGTACCTTACAAGCTGGTGGAAAGACGACCTGGTGACATCGCTGAGTGTTGGGCTGATCCGGCAAAAGCTGAAAAAGATCTGGGTTGGAAAGCATCGCGAACATTAGATGAAATGACGCAAGATACTTGGCGTTGGCAATCGAAAAATCCTCAAGGCTATCCTACTGTTTAACTGATTGAATATATTAAAAAAGCGGCTTGGTTAGCCGCTTTTTTCTTAAATACGTTTCATTAGTTAGTACGGTAACGACTGAGTGTCTCCACCAAGTTGCGTGTTGCTTGAGCAATGTTACGAATACCAATTGAAGATTGCTCCGCGACGCCACGAATTGTATTTGATTGATTACGGATATCACTGAGTTCTGAAGCTATATCGTTTGCAACACAGCTTTGTTCTTCCGCTGAAGTCGCGATTTGCACACTAAGATCGTTAATTAAACGTGCAGACTCTGCGATTTGATTTACATCGCCACCGATTTCAGTAACAAGTTGGCTACTGGTTTGAGCTTGATTGACTGTTTGATCCGTGATCTTCGCAATATTTTGAGTTTCACTTTGTAGTTTGCCAATCATGGTTTGAATTTCTACGGTAGCTGCTTGGGTGCGGCTAGCTAGAGTACGAACCTCGTCAGCTACAACAGCAAAACCTCGACCTTGTTCACCAGCGCGTGCTGCTTCAATTGCCGCATTTAGAGCAAGTAAGTTTGTCTGTTCTGAAATCGCATTAATGGTAGTGATGACGTCATTAATCTTGATGGCGTTTTCATTCAGTGTTGTAACCGAAGATGAAGTTTGAGCAATATAACTGGTCAATTGTTCAATTTCATTGATAGCTTGTTGAACTCGGTTATGGCTGTTTCTTACTTGCTTAGAGTCGTTGTCAGCTTGTTCAGTGGCTCTTAAAGCGATGTTTGAAACTTCATGAGCAGACGCTGTCATCTCTTCCATCGCTGTCGCAACTGAATCAAGAGAAGAGTATTGTCTCTGAATTTGCGTTTCGCTTTCTTTCATCTCTTCAGCGAAAGACGCAGACGTTTCACTCAAAGTCGTTGAGTTTTGTTTAACGGCAACCACTAGATCTGTCAGAGTATCCATCGCATTATCCAGTGCACAACCGATAGTGCCGAATTCATCACGGCCAGCATGGAATCCTAATCGAGAGGTTAAGTCACCTTCAGCGATTTTTTGAGTGGTAGTGTAAAGAACCCAAAGTGCACCTCCGATGAATGTTGCAACCCAATAAATGAAAACTGCAAACGGAATCACCCATAAGAATGAAAGTAAGAATGTGTTGAATGCTTCCGAGCGAGCGCTTTGCTCTTGTTTAGAAAAATTGCTGGTTAGTGAGTAGATCTTTCCATCAGCAGCTTTCGCGGTTGCCGTAACTACACCGTTGTTGTATTGAGTAGAGCTCAACGTTGAACGAGTGTCTAATCCAGCAATTTCATTGATACTTGACTGTGAAACGATGCCTTGAAGTTTGTATTCGACAGCAAGCTTCGACTGCATTTCGATATTATTCAAAGTATCAAAATAACGAGCGCCAGAGATACTTGCGATCGCTAGCAAAAACAGTGTGAAGACAACCCACATTTTATCGTTGATAGACATCTTGATGAACACTCTGTCTATTGTACGAAACTGAACTTCTTTCATTTTTACTCCGAAAAGCATTTTATAGTGATTCTAATATAAGCAATATCCTACTATTTATGTGCTGCTCGTCGTATTTATATTTGCAAAAAATGAAAAATAAATTTTAAAAATGAGATTTCGATCATTTGTTTTCTTTCTATAGAAAAAAGGCAAATACCGTAGTATTTGCCCTTGTAATTTTCTAACCCTAGACCAGCTTATTTCGAGTAGGTGATTGTTTTAAGTGGTTTCTGTTATCCCAGAGATGGGAGGATGCCAGCTGTAATCAGCAGTTGCGAACCGATAATGACAATACCTACAGCGCCTGTAGCGACAAGAGCGATATTACCACCACCTACTTGATAGTGTTCGTCTGTTGCTGTTTGTCGAACGCGTACAACCATTACTAAAGGAAGGAAAATAGCTAGGATTGCCAGTGCAATAGCAGCGTAACCTAATGCCATGATGAAACCTTGAGGGTAGTACAAAGCAAAAATTAATGGTGGCGTAAATGTAACAAGCGACGCTGCAATTCGGTTCATCCCGCCGTTCTTTTTACGAATCGTATCGCCCATAAATTCAAACAAACCTAAACTCACGCCTAAGAATGATGTTAGTAATGCGAGATCCGCAAAAATACCGATGATATTACCAAGATTCGATTGATGAACCGTTTGAGATAGAGTAGTGATTAAAGCACTAAGGCCTGCATTGTCGATAAGTTCAGGTTGGCTCACTACACCTAGAGTCACAATTTGCCAGAAAATGTATACAACCAACGGGATCGCAGAACCAATGACAATTGCTTTGCGTAAAGAAGGTGTATGACCATCTAAATAGTTAACAATGGCTGGGATGCTTCCGTGGAAACCAAATGATGTGAAAATCACTGGAATTGAAGCAACAATCAACCCTTGTCCAACTGGCATGCTCAGTAAGTAAGATTGAGTTACGTTTGGTGCTAAGAATGTCAGTACAACAACCATAGCAACAATTTTACCTGCAAATAGAAGGCGGTTTACTTTGTCTACAGTAGCAGTACCAATAGTCACAACCGCAGCAACGATTATCGTAAAAATCAGCGTACCGATTTGACCATTGATTTCCGCGCCAGTAAAACTTGCGATGCGGTTACTAAATTGAGCACCGCCACCAGCAATGTATGCAGCACACAACGCGTAAAACAAAAATAGCATAGCGAACGTCGCTACCCATTTACCTTTGTCACCTAGAATTTGCTTTGCAAGCGTGTGAAGGGTTGCATCTTTGTCCGCATATTGATGGATTTCTACCATTAGTAGCGCGGTAAAAGACATCAATGCCCACAGAGCAAGCATAATAATTAACGATGTTGAAAATCCAATTCCTGCGGATGCGAGTGGCAGAGCAAGCATACCTGCACCAATGGTGGTGCCCGCAATAATCAAAGTACTGCCCAAAAGCTTTGATTTCATCATTTTGTAAACTTATCTTTACTATAGTTATGTTATTTGAAGTATTGTTCGAATATTAAACAGAGAATATGGTTTTATTCGCTGATTTTGCGACATTCTGTAGAACTTAACTGTAAACGTCAATTGTTTTGTACACATTAAATTCCGGTAGTGTAAATATAAATATACACATTGGCGCAAGTTAATGTTTGAGCTAATAAACTTGGTGATTAGATTGAACAACCGAATGTGAATGAACATATAATCAAGCATACGAAGGAATGAGAGTTTAAGTGTTTTAAAATGAATTATCTCGCGCATTTACATATAGCCGAAGAATCTGACAGCAACTTACTTGGTAATTTACTGGGTGATTTCGTTAAGGGTGACCCAACGGAACAGTTCTCGGAAAATATAGTGCAGGGTATTAGGCTTCATCGCTGGGTAGATGCCTACACGGATAGCCATGAACTCATGCTCCAAGCGAAAAGTTTATTTCCAACGTCGACTCGTCGCTTTTCACCAATAGCGCTAGATATGTTTTGGGATCATTGCTTAGCTAAGAATTGGCATCATTTTCATGCTCTGTCCCTAAGAGAGTTTGTACGTAGTGCAGAGAAAAAAATTAGAGATGATCACTCCAGTTCACTACCTGAACGATACGTGATTGTGAGTGCCAAAATGTGGCAGGGTAGATGGCTAGAGTCATACTCTGATTTTGACAATATCGCTTTTGCTTTGCAGAGAATGTCTTTGAGAAGGGATAGAATGAAACCACTTGCTAATTGCCATGAGAATCTTGCCGACTCCTATCAGGAACTTGAAAGACTGTTTTTCGCTTTTTATCCGCAAGTTTTAGCGAAAGCAAAAACCATTCGCTTTTGATACAATCTGCCGCCCAAACTAAAAGCCAGTGTTTTTCAAGATGTGTCACTACACTTGGTCATTAGGTTTTGAACTTTATTCGCTGAATTAACTGGATTCCAATGTCTGAACAAATCTCTAATTTTGAACAATTAGGTATTCAACCTGCTCTAATTACAACGTTATCTGCTATTGGTATTGAAGTACCGACTGCAATTCAATCGCAAGCCATTCCACAAGTATTGGAAGGACGTGATGTGTTGGCGGGGGCTCAAACTGGTACGGGTAAAACGGCTGCGTTTGGGTTACCTCTTATCCAGCGTTTTATTAACAATCCAAGCGATGTAGAGAGAAAAGGTAAAGACATTCGTTCATTGGTTTTGGTGCCAACCCGTGAGCTTGCACAACAGGTTTTTGATAATTTGACTGCATACGCTAAAGGTCAAAACATCAAAATCGTAACGGCTTATGGTGGCACTAGCATGAAAGTGCAGGTCGACAATCTACGAGGCGGTGCCGACATTTTAATTGCGACACCGGGGCGACTGTTGGATCACGCCCATGTCAAAACACTCTATTTGGGTACGGTAGAAGTACTGATTCTTGATGAAGCGGATCGTATGTTAGACATGGGGTTCATGCCTGATATTCAAAGAGTGCTTAGAAAGCTTAACCGAGCTCGCCAAACTCTGTTTTTCTCGGCAACCTTTGACAAAAAGATTAAAGAGCTTGCTTACAAAATAATGCTAGATCCTGTTGAGGTTCAAGTATCTCCAAGTAACTCGACAGCGGCGACAGTTAAACAGATGGTTTATCCCGTCAATAAAAAGCGCAAAAGAGAGTTGTTGGCCTATTTAATTGGGTCTAGAAACTGGCAGCAAGTATTGGTATTTACTAAAACGAGGCAGGGTAGCGATGCGCTAGCAGCAGAGCTAAAGCTAGATGGTATTAAAGCAGTTTCGATAAACGGTGACAAAAGCCAAGGTGCGAGACAAAAAGCACTGGACGATTTTAAAAATGGAAAAGTGCGAGCACTTATTGCCACAGACGTTGCTGCACGAGGATTGGATATTGAACAGCTTGAACAAGTTGTAAACTACGATATGCCATTTAAAGCTGAAGACTATGTGCATCGAATCGGGCGTACAGGTAGAGCAGGTAAAGAAGGTTTAGCTGTTTCATTGATGAGCCAAGATGAAGAACCTTTACTGCATGCCATTGAGCGACTACTTGATCAGCGTCTACCTCAAGAATGGTTGCAGGGTTTTGAGCCAACAATTGAACCTGTATTTGATGACAGTCGCCCAGCGACTCGAAATAGCCGCTCTTCAGAGAAACGCAAAATGAAAGCGAAACTGAAAATTCATGCAAACCGCGGTAAGAAAAAATAGCTTCGTTACGCTTATCGAAGGGTTAAATAAGTTAAAGGGCTGCATACAGCAGCCCTTTAATTTTAGAGATTACAATTAATGCGTTTTTCGCATTCTTCTTCCCAGTCATAACGAACTTCATAAACGAGTTCTTTTACACTCGACGGGCGCAAGATATCTTGATCTTCGATGCGGAATTTGTGAACCATAATGTCGTTAAACAAAGACCATTGCTTAAGTAGACACACGTCTAGGTCCTTTGTCTCATCCGCCCAAGTTTCTTTCATAAACGGCGTTAAGCTTGCTGCGCCATGGCTGAACATGATCATTTGCCATTTTATTTCCCAAACTTTGATTGGGGTTTCGGGATATTCTTGATTGTACTGAGCGGCTAACCCTTCAATAAGAGATTCAAGTTCGCCAGCTGTGTCAATAAAGTAATCGAAGAGTCCATCTTCTTGTCGTACCGCGTCGGCAATAAACTGGATAGGTTGTTTGACAATAAGGCTATGTGCTAACACATACATTACAAACCGATAGAGCTTTACTTTCACTGCTGTATTTTCGGGGATCTCAGACAAAATCTTGCGAAGGTAAAATTCCATATAGTGATGCATACCATCACTAATGTAGTGCCAGATTTTTTCTTTGCTGCCAAAGTGATGACGAATCAAACTGTGTGAAATTCCAGCTTTATCACTGATATTGCGTAGCGACACGCGAGCATAGCCAAACTCACAAAATAAGTTTGTGGCTTCACGGAGAATATGTAGTCGAGTTTTATGGGCATCATCAGCACTTCGACGCCCTTGTTTTTTGTCAGTCATATCAAGAATTCATCGCTATCTATGGGCGATGTTTTACCAGAATTAATAAATTTTTTCACGGAAAAAGAGAGTTATCAATAATCCAAATGCACGATATACGTAGCAGAAATGGATTATTGATAAGGAAAAACTAAAGTAGAGAACTCAGTTTTTGTAGTAGAAGGTCAATATCTGCTCGTGTGATGTCTTTATGTGTAACAAAACGAATCGGATTTCCCGGAGAAATAACAATGTTGTCCTGTTTTAGCTGCTTTGCGATTGCGTGGATATCAACGGTTTCATCAAGTTTTGCAAACACAATATTGGTTTGTACCCATTCTGGATTTAAGGAGAAACCCGACAGTGCTGAAAGGCCGTACGCAAGATGTTTAGCGTTGTCGTGGTCAATTTTAAGTTGAGCTACTTGCTCAGTCAGAGCAAGTTTACCGGCAGCAGCCAAAATACCGGCTTGACGCATACCACCGCCCAGCATTTTTCGAATACGTCTTGCTTTAGCGATGTATTCTTTCGTACCGAGAAGTAGAGAACCTACTGGTGCACAAAGACCTTTCGACAAACATATCGTCATGGAATCAAAATACTGCGCTATGTTCTTTACATCTGTGTCTAGTGCAACTGCAGCGTTATAAACACGAGCACCATCCAGATGTAACTTGAGGTTATGTTGGTTGACAAACTCTCTTGCCTGTTTGAGATAGTCCAGTGGAAGGACTTTCCCGTTAATGGTGTTTTCCAAACTTAAAAGGCGTGTGCGAGCGAAGTGAAAATCGTCGGGCTTAATAGCGGCTTTGAGTTTTGCAAAATCAATGGTTCCATCAGGACTGTTCTCAATAGGTTGAGGTTGAATAGATCCCAGAACCGCAGCACCACCAGCTTCAAACATATAGTTATGAGCTTGTTGTCCACAAAGGTACTCATCACCGCGCTCACAATGCGACATCAAAGCCAGCAGATTTGCTTGAGTACCAGATGTAGTAAATAGTGCAGCTTCAAATCCATGTCGTTCCGCCGCCCAAGTTTCAAGATCATTAACAGTTGGGTCATCACCATAAACATCATCTCCCACATCGGCACGAGCCATCGCATCGCGCATCGCTTGGGTAGGTTTAGTCACTGTATCTGAACGAAAATCCATGTTAATTCCTTTTTAGCATTTTAATTTTATAGATAGCCGCATAACTTCGCTTTACTGAGACAAGCGATTGTTTTTGAGTCTGTTATTTCACCACTAATGATTTTCTGTTCTATCTCTTCTACCGACAGTGTAATGACGTCGATCACTTCATCATCGTCACAACTGTATCTCGACGTTTTCGATAGTTGTTTTGCGATAAAAAGATGCTGAATTTCGTCACAGAAGCCTGCTAGTGGAGTGAACTGACCTAAACTAATAAATGAATCGCTGCTGTAGCCGGTTTCTTCTTCGAGTTCTCTTTGAGCACAGACAAGTGGTGATTCTTGGTTCTCAATGGTTCCAGCTGGAAGCTCAAGTAACCATTTTTTTAGCGAAGGGCGGAATTGATTGATCATGACAATGCGATTGTCGTTAGTCACAGGAAGGATAACGGCAGCACCAGGATGCACAATCGTTGTGTGTGTGACTGAATTTCCTGTAGGAAGTACGACGTTTTCCTCTACTAGAGAAATGCGCTTCCATGTGTGTATGGTTTTGCTCATACAAATCTTTCTTTTAATGGAGGAGAGCCGTTTTGGCGTTGAACGCTTACCTTAGCGTATTTGTTTGCAAAATCTCAATCAGAAATACATTTAGCGCTGAATTTTCATACGTTTATTTTGAGTCTCACGTCGCATATGTGCAAACTATGATTACATCATTTTGCACATAAGGCAGATCTGATATAACAGTTCGTCCAAATTCGGATTATAGTTGTAACCAAATGATAACAAATGTATAAACTTTTATATAAGAACGAATTTAGGTATTGCTCAGGAGCGCTAGCATGATCAGTCCAAATCAAGCCTCTCATGGACAAAAAGCGTTATTGTCAGAACGTATAAATAAGCTCTCCAAAGCACTCTCTGACGGCGTTTATGAGAGAGAAAGTACAATCAAACTTTGTTTGCTTGCAGCTCTTGCAGGTGAAAGTGTATTCCTTTTAGGTCCCCCTGGTATTGCAAAAAGCCTTATCGCAAAAAGACTGATCCAAGCTTTTGATAACAGCAGTTATTTCGAATATCTGATGACACGTTTCTCTACACCAGAAGAAGTATTTGGTCCTCTTAGTATTCAAGAACTCAAAGACAATGGTCGTTATGTTCGTTTAACCAAGGGCTATCTTCCTACCGCTCAGGTAGTGTTTCTTGACGAGATTTGGAAAGCTGGCCCTGCGATTTTGAACACACTGCTTACTGTGGTGAATGAAAAAACGTTTAAGAATGGTAGCGACATTGAGCGTGTGCCGATGCGTCTGCTGATTTCAGCTTCGAATGAGTTGCCGGACGAAGATAGCGGGCTTGAAGCACTGTACGATCGCATGTTGGTGCGTGTATTCGTAAACCGTATTCAAAATAAGCAAAACTTCAAATCCATGTTAACTGTGGGTACGCCTCAGGAAGCAAGAATTCCAGAAGGATTGGCGATTACAGATCAAGAGTATCACTTGTGGCAGCAACAGTTAGACAGCCTGACTCTGGCCGATGAAGTGTTTGAAAAGCTCTATCAGCTAAAAAATATGCTGGAATCTGCGGTCGAAGATAGTTCCTTGTCCGTTCACGATATGTATGTGTCAGACCGTCGCTGGAAGAAAGCCGTAAAGTTATTGAAGGCCAGTGCTTTCTTTAATGGCCGAGATGCCATTAATCCACTCGATATTCTGCTTCTTCAAGATTGCCTGTGGAATAGCCCTGAATCTCGAGAAGTGGTTCATAATGTAGTGAAAGAATTCGCGCTACGGTATGCCTTTGACCAAATGGAAGTTGAGCATCAAATATCTTTGTGCCGAGAAGAGCTTGCTTCAGTTCAAGATGAGCTCGAATCGGAATTTGGCATGATGTTGTCGTTAGAAACTGCAGCCAGTGGGCTAATGAAGAAGAAAAAACTCATTAATCAGTACGACATCAAAGGTGCGAAAAGCTATAAGGTTGGCGCGGCTACTGAATTGGTTAAGTTAGTGCTACTGCAAAGCAATATGTCGGTTTCTGAATCAGAGAAAGGGGATAGCCGTTGGGTTTATGTACCGAAAAACGATTTGGAAAAAGTGATTAAAGAAGGCCAAGGTGATGTTTACGGCTACGTTAACCAAAACACCAATATGTGTCGTCTTAAATTCGACGTGGATGCGACTAACAACTTGGTTATAAAAGATATCGCGAACCGCTCTGTAATGGTCTCTTTGGTTACAAAAGAAGGTTTGGATGAAGGGCTTTATCAAGAATGGTTAGCCAAGACTGACCAAGCGATGGCGCAGCTGAAACACGCAGAACATCATTTGCGTAAAGTTCGCTCAACATTCCATGGCGCTTTGCCACATAACTTTATTGATCCAACGTTACCTACAGCAATGGAAGCAACACTGCACTCGTTGCAACAACAGTTGGAAGCGACACAAACCGAATGCGAGAAGAGCGCGCAGCGCTATAAGAATCTCGCTCAATTCTTTGAATAGGAGAGATCATGCTTGGTGCTGACGGGCTAAACCTTGCTCTCATGATTGCTGATAGCGGCATTATAGATACCGCTGTTAATGATCTCCTTGCGCGCTCTCAAGTTATGATGATGGCGGAAGACCGTGGTGTTCGTACTACGGTTAAAAACCACCTATTGAAATGGCGTGGTAGTGTGAAAAAACGCATTACCCGCGTTTGTGAAACAGAACGCTTCCAGCAAGAACTTGGTTACTATCAGGAAGTCATTCATTGGGATGAAGAGACGTTCTTCGATCGCATTGATGATGTGATTAAAAAGCTTGAATGGCATTCCGCGTTTTATCTGCAAGCCCGTCGCTTAATGGAGAAGAACAAGGGGATTCATAACCCAATGTTCCCTCATTTCTTTTGTGATCAATGGTACAAGTCGTTAAGTGACGCTATTAAACAAGCTCAGGTGATGGAGCTTGAAGTCAATAAAGAAAAGCTGCTGACGGATCTTTATCAGCGTATGGAAACCATGCGCAATATGGACAAGATTACCGAATCCGGTGATGAAAGCAGCGTTGGCAGATTATGGGATATGGCATCGGCTAAGTTAAGTCGTAGTGATTTAACCGTAATGAAGCGCCATGCTGAGTTTTTGAAAAAGCACCAAGCTTTGCAGGAAATCGCTGAGCGTTTAGGTCGTATGGCTAGTGATGTCGACGATCCGGATTTAAACCGAGCGCCAACCGAAGAGCCACAAATGGTAGAAGAGAAGTCAGATGAAGCGACCGATGACATTGTTGGCATTCATGAAAGTGATGATCTGAATAAAATGCTACCAAACGAAACCTTATTCCTTGCGTATCCAGAACTTGAAGTAGTTTTCTACAAACACTTAGTGGATAAGCGTTTAATGAATTACCGAATGCAAGGTAAGTCTCGTACGCTGCGTAAAGTTAGAGCACACAAGCCAAACAACAAACAAGCTGATATCGAAAAAGGGCCGTTTATTGTTTGTGTGGATGCATCGGGTTCGATGCACGGTTTCCCAGAGCAGTGTGCAAAAGCAATGGCCTACGCGCTAATGCAAATTGCACTAGCCGAAGATAGAGATTGCTATGTGATGCTGTTTTCGACGGAACACATTACTTACGAACTCACCAAACAGGATGGTTTAAGAGAGGTGAGTGATTTCTTAAGTTATTCGTTTCATGGCGGCACGGATTTAGAACCCGTTCTAAAAAAATCTGTAGAACTGATGTCAAACGGCACTTATAAAAATGCCGACTTGGTGGTAATTTCCGATTTCATCGCACCAAAGCAAAATGAAGCAATTCTGTCTCAAGTAAACCGACTAAAAGTGTCCAAGAACCGTTTTCATGCGATCAGTTTGTCACGCTATGGCAATCCTGAATTAATGAGCATGTTTGACCATTGCTGGCGCTATCATCCAAACATTTTCGGACGTTTGGCCAAACAGTGGTAATCAATAATAGGTTGATTAATAAAAGATTGTACAAAGGGAGGCTTAGCCTCCCTTTATCATTAGATCTAACGCTTGTCTTGTGGATTAACGTATTAACGAATTCCAGCCAATAGTTCGTATGAATGAAGTTTGTTTTCATGATCGAATATCATCGCGTTGACCATGATCTCATCTGCTTGAGTACGCTCTACTAAATCGAGAATCCGTGTCTTCACAGTTTCTGGGCTACCGTGAATTGATTCACGCAATTGCATTTGAATGTGATGTTTCTCATGAGGTAACCAGATAGGCTCCATACTCATAACCGGAGGCGACAGCTTGCTTCTTGCGCCTCTTATCATGGAAAGAAACTTCTGCTTTTCTGTCGTACCTAAGTATTCCGCTTCTCTATCTGTGTCAGCGACAATAATGTTTACACCTATCATCACATAGGGCTTATCGAGCTGGTCTGAAGGTCTGAAGTTGTCACGATAGATCTCTAGCGCTCGTAACATAGCATCAGGAGCAAAATGTGCTGCAAAAGCGAAAGGTAACCCTTTTATACCAGCTAAACGGGCACTGTATGTACTTGAACCGAGTAACCAAATAGGAACTTTTGAGTTATTTCCCGGATACGCTTTTACAGGCTGGTGAGTGGAAATCGGTCCCATGAAGAATTGCAGTTCTTCCAACAATTCATCGAAATCAGGGTCCATTCTTTCAGGCTCACGTCGAAGCGCATGCATAGTTGAATGATCTGTGCCGGGAGCTCGACCTAACCCTAAGTCAATACGATTAGGGTAGAGAGCTTCCAAAGTGCCAAATTGTTCAGCAATCACCAAAGGCGCATGATTGGGTAGCATAATTCCGCCAGAGCCTAAACGAATAGAGGTGGTATGCGCACCTACATGGCTAAGTAAGACAGATGTAGCGGCACTGGCAATGTCTGGCATGTTGTGATGTTCAGCCATCCAGAATCGTTCATATCCTAATTTTTCGGCGTGTTGTGCAAGTGAAACCGTATTTTTAAACGTAGTGTGAAAATCTGCACCTTCAGACACAGGTGCTAAATCTAATATTGAAAGCTTAGGCAGAGACATAACGAGCTTAATCTACAGAAAATTCATGTCTACACTATGCACCTTTCTGTATCCAATAAAAACCACGAGTTTTCGAAGGAAATGTTCAAAAAAGCCACCTGTGTTGGTGGCTTTGTAATTGAATGTAGTCTAGTGACTAAAGTTTGAAGCGACTAATAACTTCAACCAGACGTTTATTAATATTGTTTATATCACTCATTCCTTGCAGCGTCTTTTTGCCTGTCATATCAAGTTCACTAACAATTTCATTTAGTTCACTCATGCTTTTGCTCACACCGTGTGTCACACTGCTTTGCTCTTCCGCAGCAGTGGCAATTTGCATACTCAAATCATTAATTTCGTTAATGTAATTACTCATGACATCGAGGCTTGAAGATACGTTTTGTGAAGTTTCAGCGGTATCATGGCAGCGCTGTTTGGTGTCGGACATTGAATTCACGACCACTTCATTGCCTTTGAGCAGTTTCGAAATGGCATTCTCTATTTCTGCTGTGCTGTCTTTGGTTCGACTTGCCAGTTTGCGAACTTCATCAGCAACGACCGCAAACCCTCTTCCTTGCTCGCCAGCTCGCGCTGCTTCAATCGCAGCATTTAGGGCAAGTAAGTTAGTTTGTTCTGCAATGTCACTAATCACATTAAGTACGGAGTGAATGTTATGGGTTTCATCACTCATGTTTTGTACATGGAGCGATGAAGCTTCGACCCCTTCGATTAGTGCAGATACAGTAGCCTGAGAGCGCCCAACAATGTTGCGAGCTTCAATACTGCTGTCATGTGCCTGTTGTGTCAGATTCGATGTGTTTGAAGCGTCAGATGCAGTAGAACTGGCGGTTGAGTTCATCTCTTCAAGTGCTGTCACAATCTGTTCAGTTTCAACTACATGGCTATGAAGCATGGCAGAGTTATGCTCTGAGAGCGCTTTCATCTGCTCCACATTTCCTTGTAACGCTTGAGATGAGCTCTGAATCTCCAACATGATGTTTTGTACATTACTAATGAAGTGGTTTACGCCTTCAGCTATTTGCCCCAGATCGTCATTGGAATGAACTTCGAGACGTTGCGTTAAGTCTCCCTCGCCACTGGATAGATTTAAAATAGTTTTCTTTAAACTCAGAATCGGGCGATACAGTGTCTGAATAACAATAAAAGCGATGATCACACTAAGTATGGTCGCAGAAACCGCAATGATAATTGCCGACTGCTTTGATGCTGCCAGCTCTTCATATGCCACATCTTTGTTCTGTTCGATAACAAAGAACCAACTTTTGTCAGCGATATTTATTTTTCGCGAAAACAGGATTTTTTCTTGCCCATTGTTCAGATAGGTCAATATGGCATGCTCAGCTTTACTAATTTGTTGTGCGACATCTTTGTAAGCTTCTACTTTTGTGGCAATGTCACCAGCCTTCATCGCGGCGCTTTTAGAAGCGGCGATCACCGTGCCGTCATGATTAAGTATCATGGCATTCGAGCCTTTCAATGCTGTAGAGTTATCGACCAATTCATTTAGGAAACCGAGTTGCATGTCGACACCAATCATGCCGTCTTTCGCTTTTTGTACGATGCTGATCCAATAGATATTAGGATTTGATTCATCAGGGTAGGGATCGGTAATGGCAGGGGACATCGCTTTGCGACCATCCTGATAGTAACTCCTTGTACGCACATCCCCATTAAACTTGTGGTTTGGCCAAGCTTCAGCTATTTGGTTCCAGTAAGCGTCACCATTGGACTCAAAGCCGATAAATGAGCTACCTGTTGCCAACGCTGTGGCAAAAAGTTCGGTTAATGCGATGTACTCGTCTGCACTGTCTCCGGGGAAAGGCGTATCTTTGTATAAACGACCAATACCTGCAACGCCATTGATTTTTTCGTCAAGAAATGTCTTCACGAGTTGCGCTTTACCAGCAGTATATTGCTCACCAGAATCGGTGATCATAGTTGTGATCATTGAAGACTGTTTAATATAGGCAATGTAGCTGGTGATAGAGACTGAAGCTCCCACAAGCAGCATGACTGAAATTAATAACAGCTGTTTTAATCCAAATGTTTTTTTCATCTTTCCAAGTACCTTTGCGCAGTTCCGTTGCCCACAGCGATGTACTTCAATAACCATCTACAAAGCGACGAAAATTCCACTATTGAAATTTAGCGATGACGATATAAGTTTGATATTAAGTGTTTATTATTGAGAATAGCATCAATTAGAAACTTGGCCGTTTTAGAAGCATTTTCCAATATAAAACTAAGGAGAGATTGAACGACAGTTGCTCGTGTTGTCTATGTTCTGTTCGTGTAAGAGTGTTTCTTAGCCATTCAGTTGAAAAATATAGAAATTGTTATTGACCGAAAAAAAGAATCCGTTAAAGTACGCCTCGTTCTCAAAACAAAGCTGTGAACAGATGGTGTCGCCATCGCATTATGCGTTGCCCTGGTGGTGAAATTGGTAGACACAAGGGATTTAAAATCCCTCGATTTTCGAGTCGTGCCGGTTCAAGTCCGGCCCGGGGCACCATCAAACTTCCTATAAAGGCGCGTTAGCAGAGTGGTTATGCACCGGATTGCAAATCCGTGTACATCGGTTCGATTCCGGTACGCGCCTCCATTTTCTTCTCTATGTTTCCTCATCTAAACCTAATAACTAAATAATTTAAAAAGAATAAACCCTAATACTAATTGGGTATTTTGTTAACTCATTCCTTCGTTATTACCATGTGAGCTTTGTGACATACTCAACGCAACGCTTAAAACCCTCTTCAGTTACTTGCGATTCATTAATACACACATATAGTTATTTACTATGTGCAACGGTTAAGTTGGGATTCAAACATGAATTTAGCTGGAGAAAAGGAAGTCACATTTAAGAGTAGTGAACTGATCATTAGCAAAACGGATTTGCAAGGAAAGGTCACATATGCCAATCGAACGTTTATGAAGGTCGCCAATTACTCAGAGCGTGATCTTTTAGGACAAAACCATAACATCATTCGTCATCCTACTATGCCTCGTGGCGTGTTTTATGGATTGTGGAGCACTCTGAAATCCGGAAACGAATTTTTTGGTTTCATTAAAAATTACACCTTTGACAAAAACTATTATTGGGTTTTCGCCAATGTCACCCCTGATTTAGTGAACGGTAAAGCTGTTGGTTATTATTCCGTTCGTCGTACCCCGCCAAAGCAAGTTATTCCTGATATAGAAAAAGTTTATCGTCAAATGATCGAATTGGAGCAACGCACTGAACGTAGCAAAGCTTCAGAGACGTCATGGCAATGGCTCAACGACCTTATTCGTAAAGAGTACCACCAGAATTACGAAGAATTTGCGTTGAGCTTGTATAAAAAACATCGCTAAGAGGGAACGCTATGCGAACCAGTAATGTAAGTAGAAATGTACTTCTGCTTAAACACAAATTTATTGTGCTGTGCGTATTTTTTGTTTTCGCGACGATTTTGTTATCGGCCTACAACATCTATCGATACGGCTTGAACGCTATTGATGTTGTTATACCTATCATTGCTTTTATCTTTGCCATATACGCATACGCAGATCACCAACACCCCATTATGGTTTTGGATAAAATCCGCTATGCCCTGAATGAAGCGACTAAAGGCAACATTCACGTTCGCATAACTGATACCAAAGGATTGGGTGAAGTCGGGCATGTGGCTTGGGCTTTAAACGATTTACTCGATATTGTGGAAACCAACTTTAAAGAGTTATCAAATACCTTTCAAAGGACAGCAAAGCACGAATTTCACCGTAATGGTTTACATGATGGTTTACCGGGTGAATTTGCCTCTACGATGAAGAACATTAATGTAGCGGTTAATTCTATGCATGACGCTCATGTCTTTGCTCGTCAAAACCGATTGCGCAGTGCTCTGCATAAAATCAACACCAGTAATCTACTCATAAACCTCAAAGACAATCAGCGAGAGTTGGTGACCTTATCCGAGAAAATGGACGATGTTATTGCTATCGCAACGCAGAACCGAGATGGTGCAGAGCAAAGTCGCACGCTAGTGAAAGATCTGAACAGCGCATTGGACAGTATGAATACCCGAATGACACAAATGGGTAGCAGAGCACAAAAGCTTGGTAACGATAGTATTCGAATTTCAGAAACGGTCAGTATGATCACTGACATCGCTGAACAAACTAACTTACTCGCACTAAACGCGGCGATTGAAGCGGCGCGAGCAGGTGAGGTCGGTAGAGGTTTTGCAGTTGTGGCTGATGAAGTTCGCTTATTGGCAGACAGAACTCGTAAATCAACAGCGGAAATCAGCGGGATTGTCTCTTCTCTTACCAGTCAAATTGAAGAGATGGTAAGCCAGACTCTAGAAGTTGAGAAGCAAACACAGCACGTAGGTAATGCTGTGGAGAACTTCCATGTCAATTTCGATCAAGTGGCAAACTCGTCTCAGGAAACAATCACACTAGTGACACTCGC
Source organism: Vibrio sp. HM8-C (assembly GCF_058630515.1). NCBI lineage: Bacteria > Pseudomonadati > Pseudomonadota > Gammaproteobacteria > Vibrionales > Vibrionaceae > Vibrio > Vibrio sp. HM8-C. The sequence continues at coordinate 81,297 of NZ_JBMMKS010000008.1, read as the reverse complement.
AAAAGATGTCTCCTTTGCTTCTCTGGTCAAGCTTGATCATATTATTTATATGCAAAATGGTTACATCGGCTTAGAGAACAGCGGTAGTGGTAATGAAGCTGAAGCGGTAAAAGTGACTCACCATAATTGTCGATTAGGTAAATGGTATTACGAAGGGCACGGACTGTCAGACTTTAGCCATGTCCCATCTTATCGACGCCTAGAGTCTTTCCATAAAGAAGTGCATGAATCGGTACAACATGCAATGACTCTAGTTAATCAAGATTGGCTTGAAGACGATCATGTGATGGATTCAATTGTAAAAACATTAGAGAAAGCAGAAAAAGCCAGCCATAACGTCATCGATTGTATTTCTGAAATGGTAAGAGAGAAACATCGGGCATAGCTATACCGACTGTGTGGGTTAATTAGACGATCTGTTGTTCATCTATACAATGGCGTCGTTTTATTCAGCAGTCGGTAATGCAATTGATAATTTTCTATTGACCTTAGTGCTGATTTCGCTAAAGTACGCCCCGTTCACACGATAAAGCTGTGAGCAGATGGTGTCGCCATCGCATTATGCGTTGCCCTGGTGGTGAAATTGGTAGACACAAGGGATTTAAAATCCCTCGACTTTCGAGTCGTGCCGGTTCAAGTCCGGCCCGGGGCACCATCAAACTTCCTATAAAGGCGCGTTAGCAGAGTGGTTATGCACCGGATTGCAAATCCGTGTACATCGGTTCGATTCCGGTACGCGCCTCCATTTCTCCCTCGAAAATCTTTAATTTCCTTACAGTTTCATCTCGGTCGACCCTAATCAACTCCATGTTTAGTTACAATGTCACAAAATAAGTTTTTGTCACAATGAAATCACTTTTACGTGCGTTGCTGTGATAAGGTCGCAGTTGCCGTTTGGTCGTTGTTTAAAGTCATTCGTAAAACCAAACGTATGCTTACAAAGGTACATACAACACTATGGAAAAGATCGCTATTCTCGTAGATGTACAAAATGTCTACTACACCTGTAAAGAACGTTATCAACTCAACTTTAATTACAATCGATTTTGGGAAAAGGTAACAAAGGATCGCACGGTTGTTAAAGCCAATGCATACGCTATCGCTAGCAAAGATACAGGACAACGGCAGTTCCACCACATATTACGTGGTATCGGATTTGAAGTGATGTTAAAGCCGTTCATTCAGCGTCGCGACGGTAGTGCCAAAGGTGATTGGGATGTTGGTATTACACTGGATGCCATAGAATTGGCTGAACAAGTTGATGTTGTGGTGTTGGTGTCTGGTGATGGCGATTTTGACTTACTTGCCAAACGCATTCAGCAAAGATTCGGCAAGCAAGTAGAAGTCTATGGAGTACCCGGTTTAACGGCAAACAGCTTAGTGGAAGCCGCTGACAGATACATCGCTATTGATGATGAGTTATTACTCTGGTGATTGAGTTTCACCTTCATTCGAGGCTTGTTGAGCTTCTTCAGCCTCTAACTTCGCGCGTTCAGCTTTTGAAATGTAGCGAGGCTTGTTGCTTTTATGCAGCTTCGAATTTTGCTGTTTAATCTTCTTTTTTAAAATTTGGTTTATTTTCTTTTTGCGGTTCATGATTTTCACATCTGAGGAACATGAGGGTGGGGAGCTTATAGGTTTTAAACACTAAGCTCAATAGTAAGTGAGAAATTAACCAAGTCGTCATTAAATAGGGTGCATGAATGACTAAGCCAAGTGATCTTTTGCTCGGTTCGCTTCAAACTGAATTCAAGACTGTATCGGCGATGGTGCACATTTATTGTCACAAACATCACTCTCCCCAAAGTGACTTATGTGAGAAATGCCAGTCACTTTTAGAATACGCTGAAGTGCGGTTAGACAGATGTCCGTACGGACAAAACAAACCAACCTGCAATCGATGCCCAATACATTGCTATAAACCTGAACCAAAAGAGAGTATGAGGTTGGTTATGCGTTATTCAGGCCCAAGAATGCTGTTGTCACATCCCATTCTTGCTATACGTCATTTATTGCACGAACGGAAAGATGCACCTACACAGATCGAAAAAGACGCTTCAAATCGTCACCAACGACTTAAAGCGTCCAAATAAGTAAAAGCAAAATACAAAACCGATGGTTTAGAGTGATTATTCTCCAGCGACCCATTGGCGTTTGGTTTTGACACTGGAAAGTAGCATATATAGACAAGTGGCCATTTGAATGACAAACAGATAGCCCAACAAACCTTGCCCGTTTTGGAAGAACCAATCAGCGATGACAGGCCCCAATACTGAACCTACGCTATAGCTAAATAACATCACTTGGGTTGCTGAAACAATATAACTCGCATCTAGCTTATCGCAGCCTAAGTTGATAGCAATTGGGTATAAAGCAAATGTAGCCATGCCCAAAACAAATAAGCTGATTGCTAAAACAGTAAGGCTTGTATTTAGGAATGGTAAAATCACAGCCGCTGAACCAATCAAACAAAACAGTGCCATTAACAAGGTGCGTCCAAGGTATTTTGAAAGCCAAGGAACACTTGGTTGAACAGCCATACCGCCTAGAATAACGAGTGCGAGTAGAGCGCCCATATTTGAGTGATCTAAACCTCTATTGTTTAGCTCTACAGGCATCAAACCGTAAATTGCACCTAGGGTTAGCCCCGAAACAATACAACCCATAATTGCTGCATGGTTTAACTTGGTCATTTGACGTAATGACAAGCTCGTTGCTTGCTGAGTCGCAGGTTGAGTAGATTTACCAAAGATCAACACAACAGAGGCTAATAGCAAAAGTGCTGATATGGTTAAAAATGGTACTGCGCCGTAAATGCCTAAATAGCTAATGCCTAATTGCCCAACCGCTGAACCGCCGTATAACGCAGCCATATAAATACCAAGGCGTTTAGCGCGACCAGATTCATCACCATGCAATAACCAAGATTCAACAACGACAAAGACCCCCGCAACTGCGATACCAGCAACGAAACGAGATACAAGCCAAATACTTGAGTAAGCCAAAAGCGGCAAAGTAATAATAGATGCAAGAAGCACCATCAGGAACACAATAAAGGCATTTCTATGGCCTAAACGATTTACGACAGGATCAACAAACATCGCACCGATGAGTAAGCCGGCGTAAAACACGCTCGCCAACCAACTGGCTAAGCTAGTTTCCAACTGATAATGAGGCAGCATGAGAGGGATCAAGCTCATTAAGTAACCTGACGCTACAGCATAGAAAGTTAACGCAATTACTGGAACAGAAATGCGTTGAGAAGAAGTTGATACCAACAAGTTGTCCAACGACGTCGCCTCAAAGTTATAGGGGGAAAGAAGAGAATTTGGGGCGAATATGAGACTTGAATTTAGAAAGGTAAAACTAATATTTATGATCTTTACGATTAATAACTTTAATTGATTGTGTAATCTATAAAAGTGTCAGTTAAGTTGGCATCTTAGCCTTAAATTTGCCAACTTAACTAGATATTTTTCAAATATATTACTTTGCTAAAGCTTGGCTCAACCATTGATTAAATTGAGACTTAGGAAGAGCACCATTAATTACATCGACTCTTTGACCATTTTTGAACACCATAATGGTCGGAATGCTACGAATTTGAAATTTTGCGGCTAGATTTTGCTGGCTTTCAGTATCTATTTTTACGAAACGAACGGATCCACTTCTCTCGTTCGCAACATCCGAAAATACTGGTGCGAAACCGACGCAAGGGTTACACCAAGGCGCCCAAAAATCGACCACAACAGGTTGAGAGCTTTTCAAAATCGCATCGAAGTTCGCTTCTGTTCCTTCTATTGGTGCACCATCAAGCAACGGAGTTTGGCATTTCCCGCAGTTTGGGCTTTCAGAGACTCTTTCATTTGGAACGCGGTTTAATCCATGACAAGACGGGCAGCGTGTATTGAAGGTAGACATAATTTCCTCTCAAATCGTGACTTGTATTTTAGGTCTTTACAGTTCTTTATGGTAAATGAGCGTATAATCCGCCCTTATGCCTAATGTTGGGGCAGTTGATTTAAATACAATAGACAATAGCAGTAATGAATTAATCTACGATTTTTGTTTAACTTATTACTGCTATTGCCATAACGATTATAGATTCGGAACGATAATGACCAAGTTTTACGCTGAAATTACAGGTTGGGGTAAATGTCTGCCGCCAGCAACTCTGTCAAACGACGACCTAAGTACATTTTTGGAAACCAACGATGAGTGGATTCGTACTCGCACAGGTATCGAAAATCGACGCATCAGTCATGTTAATACTTCTGACTTAGCTACTGTAGCGGCAAAGCACGCTCTAGCGTGTGCGGGACTTGAAGCAAGCGACCTTGATTTAATTATTGTTGCTACTTGTTCACCTGATACGTTGATCCCAAATATCGCGTCTCAAGTTCAGCTTAATCTGGGTAACAAAGGTGCTGCTGCTTTTGACATGAATGCTGCTTGTACAGGCTTTCTATATGGTTTAGAAACCGCAACTCGCCTTATCCAAGCGGGTAACTACAAACACGCACTGGTTATTGGTGCTGAACGTCTTTCTTTCTATTTAGATTGGACCAAGCGTGATACCGCTGTGTTGTTTGGTGATGGTGCTGGTGCAGCAATATTAAGTCGTACTGAAGAAAGACTAGGTTTACAGGATGCACAAATTGGTTGTGATGCGGAAGGGCGCGATATTTTAGCCGTACCTAAATTTGGCACAGCTATGGATCGCTTTGCTGCGGATAACGGTCATTGGGATTTCAATTTCATTGGCAAAGACATCTTCAAACGTGCAGTGCGCGGTATGGGTGCAGCATCTCAACAAGTATTACAGCGAAGCGGTTTATCAAATGAAGATGTTGACGTTGTAATTCCACACCAAGCCAACATTCGTATTATTCAAACGTTATGTGATGTATCGGGTATCAGCCAAGATAAAGCATTTATAAACATTCAAAACTATGGCAATACCTCAGCTGCAACAGTACCTATCGCTTTATGTGAAGCTTTAGAACAAGGCAAGGTAAATCCAAATGACAACATTTTAGTTGCGGCATTCGGAGCAGGCTTAACTTGGGGAGCAGGTCATATTAGATGGGGTCAGCGTGTTACGCCGATAAACACGAGTGACGCAGTGCTTCCTGAGTGTGATAAATCTGCACTTGAGATTCTGCATGATGCGATTGAATACTGTAAAAGCAAAATCGCATAACTGACCAACAATTAGTAAAAAGCAAATAGGAGCTAAGTGCTCCTATTTTTTTGTCTCAAAAATGGAACGCCTACAGATTGTCTCCAAATTGTATCAAATATAAGAAAAATCCTACTGATGTCGGCGTGGCAATGTGGGGCTCAAATAGGGATAATCTCTGCAAACGATTGAATGCTCAGCAAAATATATCTATATTTATATGCAACTCGTAGCAAATTTAATTTTTGCAACGTTTGCAATAAAGGTTCTAGATAAATAGGTGGCGGCTATTGATTGTCTCATTGGATAAACAGAAGTAATAAAAACAGCAATTTAGTCGCGTTTAACTATTCTTCTTCTAGAATTACTAAGAGTTGACGTAGAAGATATTAATATTCTTTAAAACAATGAGATGGCGCTATCGTTGCGCTAGGCATAGAACAATAAATTGTGACGTTAAAGGCGGTTGGGGTATGACACCAAGAAAAGTATTGAAGTTGGCGGATGATGGCTACGCAACGCTATTAAAAATGGTCGATTTCCTGCTTATCAATCTAATGTTGACGAGCATTATTGAGTCTTTAGGTGATCATGAAACAGCCATTGATATTCTTGCTGCCTTCATATTTTCCGTTATTTTTCTTCTCGTTGGTGAGTATTGCAAACTTTATAGCTATCGAACGCTACGTCGTATTCGTGCCTCCCTTTCTCGTTTACTCGCTACCTTTACGATCGCTGTTATTGCGATGGAGATAGTGAAGTTCAGCTTTAAGAATGTTGATGGCGTCACCATTACCAATTTAAATCCAACGGTTTTTGCATCTTGGTACTTGCTTGCCTTTGGAGTTTTGCTAGCCGCTCGTTTAGTTCCGATTGTTTCGGTTCGTCTATTTCGTCAGAAAATGAACCAGAAACAGCGTATTGCAATCATAGGTATGACACCGGCGGGAATCGCAATATCACGTTCATTGCTTAATGAATACCATCTCAATGATATTGACGTTTCTTATTATGACGACCGCGGTGAGCAGCGCTTTGGCTATCTCACTAAAATTCCGTACAACGGGAAAGTGGATGGTTTATTAGAAAAGGCACGTAATGGTGAAATTGACGAGGTCTATGTTGCTTTGCCTATGGTGGCAAAAGACCGTATTCGCCATTATTTGGAGCAGCTTTCCGATAGCACGGTGGATACTTATCTCGTCCCAGATTTGTATACCTACAACATTAGCATTTCGAAAGTGAAGTCAGTCAATGGTGTGCAAACCTTTAGTGTGTTTGGTTCTCCATTTGATGGCGTCGGTGCTGCAATAAAACGCATAGAAGACATCATTGTCGGTTCAATCATTACTCTGATGATTTCGCCTGTGCTTTTGGCTGTAGCTATTGGGGTGAAGATGAGTTCTCCCGGACCAATACTCTTCAAACAAGACCGCTATGGTCTGGGGGGTAAAAAAATCAAAGTGTGGAAGTTCCGTTCCATGAAAGTAATGGAAAACAGTGAAGTAGTTACACAAGCGACTAAAAATGACCCCCGAGTTACTAAGTTCGGTTCGTTTATTCGCAGAACTTCTTTAGATGAGTTACCACAGTTTATTAATGTCCTACAGGGTTCGATGTCGATTGTGGGGCCTCGCCCACATGCTGTTGCCCACAATGAGGAATATAGAAAAATTGTAGATAACTACATGATTCGCCATAAAATTAAGCCCGGTATTACCGGATGGGCACAAATTAACGGTTACCGTGGTGAGACTGAAACTGTCGATAAAATGGAAAAACGTATTCAATACGATATTCAATATATGCAGAACTGGACGTTGTGGCTGGATATTAAAATTATCTTTCTGACAGTTTTTAAAGGCTTCGTGAGTGAAACTGCATACTAATTTACTTTGTGTCAGTGCTTTATTGTTTCAAGTTTCTGCACATGCAGACTTAAAGCCTAAGTCACATATTGGAATAGCAGGTATCGATTTTCAAAGTAATGTTGGTACTGCATACGGAGTTGATGACAACGTTACTTATCAAATTGATGATGAAGACAGACTTGAGTCAAATTACTGGACTGTTTCCCCTGAGCTGAAGGCGATAGGTCAAAGAGGTGAAGACCAATACCTCTTAATGTACAAAGGGGATTACAACCGATATGAAGATTCCCATGAAGATGATTCAGACAGTCACTTTATGATGTTTGATGGCTATTGGCGTTATGGTTTAAAGCACGGGTTGAAATGGAATATCCAGCAAGGGTACGGGGTTGAACAAAGAGGTTTAGGCTTAACGGAGGGCTTTAATCAATCGCAAATGCAGCAATATGGTTTCGGTGAATCAGGGCTCGCTTTTTCTCAGTTTAATACCAGCCTTCGCTACAGCTATGGTGCACCTAAAGGGCGTGGGAAGTTGGATGTAATGCTGCAAACCAAGTCTTTTAATTACGATGACAAAGACCCTATACAAACAGCGGATAATGACTTTTACCAATACGTTTTGGAACAAGAGTGGCAAGAAACAACCGGTTTAATTGAGTTGTTTGACCAATACAGTGATGACACCCGATTTCGATACAGCTTGATTACTAACCGACGTCACTACGAAGCCAATAGACGAAAAGACAGTAACGAATACTACCTCTTGTTTGGTATTAAAAGCGTCCGAAGCGGCAAAACAACTATTGAAGCAGATGTCGCCGCTCTTTATAAGAATTTTCCTGAAAACGAAAGTTCAGAAAGTTTCTTAGGCGCTAACTGGAATGCAGCGTTGGAATGGAAGCCGTTAAAGCATGATATTTGGTCGCTGCATACATCTCAAAGAGTAAAAGATCCTAGGCAGGAAGGCGGATATATTCTTGATGGGATATACGGCATTTCTTGGAAACATTTTTGGTGGGTAGATCGTTTATCTACCACTTTAAGTTATGAATATGAGACGGAAGATTATCGTATGGAAGATAACAATCGATACGATAAAACCAAAACAGCGAAATTCGCGATTGGTTATGACTTCAGACCGTCCATACGGTTTGAGATGAACTACCAATGGAAAAAGTTCAGCTCAAATGAAGATATAGATGTACTAAACATCGGTGAATTTGATCAGTACTCAATTATTAGACGATTAGGTTATGACCAATCTTATGTTGAGTTGCAGTTAAAGGTGCAAATATAGATGCGTACATGGTTGGTATTTCTACTCGCATTCGCTATGTCATTACCATTAATGGCAGAAGAGTCGACGCAGAAAAAAGCAAATACGACGAATGATCAGCAGACTGCTGCTCAATCGGCAAAGCCTCAAGTGCATGAAAACTTAGATGACTATTTGTTAGGTACAGGCGATAGAATTGAAATCATCGTCTATGGTGAGCCTGATATGTCGATGAAGTTTAAGGTCAGTAAGTCTGGCGTCGTTAACTTTCCCTATATTGGTGAGGTAGTTATTGCTGGTCGAACTCCGAGCTCCATAGAAACCGAAATAGAAGAACGTTTAATAGGAGACTTCCTTCTAAACCCAATGGTGACCATCAATATGGAATCATTCAGGCTGTTTTATATCTTTGGTGAAGTGACATCGCCAAATGGTTATGAGTTCCAGCCTAGGCTAACTGTGGAACAGGCGATCGCAATCGCTGGTGGATTTACTGATCGTGCTGACCGAGATGACATTAGCATACGTTCAGGTACCACAAATGAAGTAATTGAAGACGTTGAGCTGACACATCCGGTGCAGCCTGGCGATACCGTAATTGTAGAGCAGAGTTTTTTCTAGTATGTCAGTAGGTATGATTGAAAGTGGCCAAAAGATGGAAAGCAGCATTGATTTTGCGCCGTTCATAAAAGCACTAAAGAAACACTGGTGGAAGATTCTGCTTTTCACACTTGTCGTCACTGGCGCTTGTTTCCCACTTATTTCTGGGATGACTTCCAAGTATGTTTCTACGGCTACTGTGCTTTTAAAAGCGCAGGAAGATAATGCGACGCCTATAGAAAACGTTGATGGCTACGATTCGACACGTTCACCGTACTACATCACTCAGCTTAATCTTATGAAATCACGGGTAGTGTTAGAGAAAGCGATTAGAGATTTAAAACTTAACGATGATGCTCGTTACAACGGCGGTGTAACGGTTGATGACAGCATAAGAGAGCTGCCTATGACCGAAGCTGATTTAATGAAAGCGACGGTTAAAAATATTCGAAAGAATCTCTCTATATCTGAAGTGCGTTTAACACAACTAGTTCATGTTTCATATGAAGCCGATGATGCTGAAGAGGCTGCACGTATTGCCGATGGTATTGCGCAAGCTTTTATAGATTATTCGGTCGATAACAAGATAGAGAAAACTAAAGCTGCGCAACAGTGGAACGAGCAGCAGATGGACGAGCTCCGTAACCAAGTAACCAAAAAGAAAAAGGAGATGGAACAGTTCCTCAGCAAAGAAGGTTTGATTACGTTTAAGGGTATCGACGGTTTTGAAACGCAACAATTAAGTATTATGACCGAGCGCCTAGCGAACGCGACTGAGCGTAGAATGCTTGCACAATCTCAGTATGAATTAGTGGTTCAGAACTTAGATGCACCACTTGAAGATCTTGCCTCCATTCCGGAAATCTCTAGTCATCCACAGTTACAAGACTTACGTATTGCGATGATTCAAGCTAAGCGAACCTTGTTTGATCTTCAGAATCGATACGGTCCAAAACACAACAAAATTCTTGAAGCTGAAGCGCAAATAAAGGCGATAGAACTGCAGTTCCGCAGATTGTTAGTGGAGCTTAAACTTGGTTTGTACAAAGAGTATCAAGCTCAGTTGGCGAAGGAGAATCGTTACAAGGCTTTGCTTAACGAGCAAAAGAACGGTTTTAAATCATTGGTCGCGAAACGTGACGCCTATGAAAGTATGCAGACTGATTTGCAGAAAACCGAAGATCTTTATAAAGACATGTTCTTACGCAGCAAAGAGCAGGAGCTTTCATCAAGCTATCGTGAGCCAGATGCGATTTTATATGACCCAGCAGCTGTAGCAAGAACTCCCGCAAAACCAAACAAGATATTGCTACTTGCAATGGTATTTATCATGTCATTTGCATTGTCGACACTGTATGTGATTATCCGTGCCGCAATGGATCAGAAAATTTATAACCTAACTCAGGTGCTGAAAAAGCTAGGTTTGAAGCCTTTAGCCGATTTACCAGAAATGGATCAAGCTGGAGAAAGAAGTGAACTGGTTAATCTTATTCGCAGCAATCAATATGCTATGGAATCTTTCCATGGAATGAAGACTGCGATTCAACTGGCTTCGCCATCCGCATACTCATTGGGGATCGTATCTAGCACTGAAAATGAAGGGGCGACTTTAGTATCTCAACTGCTAGCTGATAGTTTGAGTCGTAACCATAAGACTCTGTTGTTAGATCTCGATTTTCGAAGTGAAACAGGCTTATCAATTGTCACTGAAAGCCCATCAAATAATAACGATGTGAGCCCTCAAATCGATGAAGTTAAAGGTGCGGCACAATGGGGTAGCAGTGCTTCAACACCGAGCAATAGCGATCTCTTCATTAAGTTAAACGACAAGTTGGATTTTCTGCCTCGAGGCACGCTAGAACAGTCTCCTTTGGTCTATTTTTCGAGCGAGAAATTTCTACACATGATGCAAGAGCTACCTGCTCTTTACGAACGTCTTGTCGTGAATTTGCCGAGCCTGACAGACAGCAAAGATACCCAGTTGGCAGCGAAAACTCTCGACGGTGTTGTTGTTGTAATCCGCGCTGCTTTGAGGTCCGTTCCTGATATTCGTCAAGACATTCAGAAATTGAATCAGCCTGAGATCAAGACCATTGGCGCAGTATTGAACCGAGTTCAACCGGATAATTTACAAAGTGAAGAGAGTAGACAGTTTATCGCTCAAGGCAATTTTTCAGCTCTACTAGCTGAGGACTAATGTAATGGGGTTAATCAAAAGTATCTCGACTATTGCCAGTTCATCAATGCTTACTCAAGTTATTGGTGCGTCATCCATATGGTTTGTATCAAACCGATATGGCATGGATGAAGTCGGTATATACGCAATGGTGTATAGCATTGTGTTGATTGGTGCGCAGATCTGTACCTTTGCGTCACAGCTTTTGATTCCGAAGCAGCAAGATGAACATTTAGCTCAAAATATTGTGTTCTGTATTCTTCAGACGGTGATTTTGGCACTACCGTTTACTGGCATTATTGTTTGGTTGTTTGATAAACCCTTTGCCCTTTATTACTTGCTTACGCTGGCTCATGCTTGGATTTTGATTTCTGAGAACCTGCTATTACGTTACGAACAAATGAAGTTGCTAGCGTTTCAACGTTTAATGGCCTCTGCATTAGTATTGGTATGTGTGTTGACTACACCAACGGCCGAATTGCTTTATTGGAGTTGGGCTATAGCATTAATTGTTATCATGTTTATATGGCTTATTTCTTCACTTCCATTTAGAAAAATGAGCTGGAATCAGTGGTCTTGGGCGTCGAATCTAGCTTTTTACAAGCGAAATAAGCAGCATATTATGAACATTGGCAGTGCCGAAGTTCTAGCAATGGCGAACAGCAACTTGCCTACGGTTCTCATCAACTACTGGTTTTCATCGGTTACAGCAGGTTATTTCGCTATAGTTAGCCGTTTTTGCCTTTCACCAGTAGTGATAGTAGGGAATGCGGTTCGAAATTCGATTTTCTCTAAGTGGTCGTTAGACTTTCGTAACCAACGCTTTAATTACCCAGAGTTCCTTAAAGTTCGTAAACTCCTTTTCATATTAGGGTTAATCGCAACTGCTGGTGTGTTTATCTTTTATCCATTAGTCATGGAATTTGCTGCGGCGAGAGGATGGATTACGCATGAGTGGGTGGATTCGATTCCAACCTCTCGTTACATGCTACCTTATTTGTTTCCCGCACTAGCTATATGTCCTTTGACTGTTATCGAACTGGTATTTGGTTCGCCTAAATATTTCTTACGTATCCAAATTGAGCAGTTAGCGGTTGTCGTAGCTGCATTTGTTGTCTTGCCGTATTTCTATAACGACTATGCCTATTCTGTTGTGGCCTACGCGGTGCTGTCTGCAGTTCGTTATGGATTCATTTATTTAAAAGTGAACCAAAGAGCACGCTCAATGAAAGAAGGAATGGAAGCGAAGTGAACCTTAGTCTAAACAGTGGGCTTTACCTTCAGGTTGTGACACTGACTACATTGATATTCTGTGGAATGATTCAGTATTTCACGGGGATTGGTGCAGTCCTCTGGTTCCCTTTCTTAATGACTTGTTTAATGGTTCTGTTTCTACCCATGCAAACTCGCTACAGCACTTTTTATCTTGATAATAAGGAACGCGTGTTGCTGGTACTGTTTATCAGTCTGTTTGCTTTGGCAACAGTATCTACAGTCTTGCAAAGCGGAATAAAAGTGATGATCGTCGGTATGAAAAATGAGCTGGCCATCTCTCTCATTATGTTCTGTTTACTGATGGGCTTTGTACGTGAATCACAGATTTATCGCATAACTAAAGCGCTCTATTGGGTTTTTTACATACAGTTTCCAGTCATCTTGTATCAAATCCTCATTGTGGTGCCTAAACGTGTTGCGTTTCGTGGTGAATATGAAAAATGGGATGCGGTAGTCGGCACATTTGGTGGTGACCCAATGAAAGGCGGTAATACGGCTGCTATGGGACTTTTTTGCTTGTTGATCATGTTGTTGAAACTTTCAGAATATAAACATGGACTAGCGACGAAGTTGAATACCGGTGTACATATCATTGTCGCTTTCTTCCTATGTATATTGGGCGAAGTGAAGTTCGTTATTTTAATTTCCCCATTTTTGCTCGCCTTCGTTTGGTTTTCACCAAGTTATCTCGCAGGAATGAAACGCTTGGATCTGAAAACAGCATTGATGATCATCGGCGGCCTGTTTGGCCTTATCTCGCTAGCTATTATGATACTGGCTGCGTCATACGCATCCGCATTTGCAGGCAGTTCCGACAAAGGGGCTCTGGATATATTTATCGATTCACTGTCCTACGTTTTTGACCCCAATTACATCATGGTGGAAACCGGTGAACTGGGGAGGATGACGACCATATTCTTTTGGGGTGAACACAGTGATTTATGGGGGCTGCCCAGCCAATTATTTGGGTATGGATTAAATGCCACTAACCGAGGTAGTACCGTCGCGCCCGGTTTCCTTAATATCATCTTTAACGTATTTTTGGACTCTACTTCGTTAAGTATGTTGCTTTGGGAAATGGGTTTAGTTGGCACTTTATTGTTTTTAAGTGTGATTCTTTACGCACTTAGAATCGTTATGCCGAAACCGCTCATCCCTCGAACGACAATTACCGCAGAAGATGTACGACTTCTATCATTCCAGCCTGCATTCATTGCATTTGGTTTTGCGGGTTTGTTGAGCCTTCCATACAGTCAAACTTTGATGATAGTTCCGATGCTTCAGTTTCTGTTCTATTTTTCAATAGGTGCAGCATTAGTTATACGGAAGTCAGTATTAACAATAAGTGAGCCTACCTATGGGTGAAGAAATCAAAATCAGCGTCATTATCAAAACGTATAATGAACAGGCTGGGATAGCCAAAACCATTACCAGTATTCGTGAAAATTTAACTGATTATCCGCATGAGATTATTGTCGCAGACAGCCTGTCTTCAGATGATACCCAATCTATTGCTCTAGAAAATGGAGCAAAAGTTGCCACGTTAGTGAATGGTGAAGAGCGCTGCTGCGGTGTTGGGCATCAATTGGGCTACTTACATGCAAAAGGTGAATTTCTTCTTCTAATGGATGGCGATATGGAGCTCGCGCCAGGTTTTATTGAGCAGGGTATTGCGTATTTAGACACCCATAGAGATTATGCAGGCGTGGCTGGTATGGTTGAGATGGATGATGCACAAAGCTACGAATTTAAGTCACGCAAGCAGCGTATTCATAAGATCTATCCAGTTGGCGATACATCTCACCTTGGAGGTGGAGGTCTTTATCGTCGCTCTGCAATTGAACAATTAGGTTACTTAACAAACCGAAATCTACATGCGTATGAAGAGGCTGAACTTGGCATGCGCTTAAAACATGCCGGATATAAACTTCATCGTCTTGCAATTCCATACTTTTCTCATACTTCTTACGATATGTCTTCCATCGAATTGATGAAATATCGTTGGAGAAGTGGCTATTTGTTTGCGTCTGGCGAATTATTAAAAAGTGCTTGGGGTAAACCACATTTCAAAGACGCACTTAATGTTGTGAAAAACGAAGCAATTTTTACTTTGTACCTGCTAGCTTTGGCTGTGTCGATTCTAACGTTTCATGTAAAGATTATTTCTGTTGTGCTATTACCGCTCATTGCTTTTTTTGCTTTAAAAGCACTAAAAAACCGTTCATTAAGAGATGCATTTCAAAGTGTGATTAACTTAAGCGTCTTTTCTGCTGGTCTTATACGCGGACTCAGTTGTCGACTGAAAGATCCCTATCAGGCACCGGATAACCGACTTATCAAAGGAGGTGAGCAATGAAAATACTTTTAGTAAACAAGTTCTTCTTCATGAAAGGCGGAGCAGAAACCGTGTTCTTCCAAGAACGTGAAATGTTGGAAAGATCAGGGGCTACCATCGTTGATTTCTCTATGCAGCATGAAAAGAACACCTCATCGCCTTATAGCGATTATTTCGTTTCAAATGTGGACTATCACGATGGCAAACAAAGCCTATTTGGAAGTATTAAAACAGCGATTAACTTTATCCATAATAGCGAAGCATGTGAAAAATTAGCGGCTCTCATTAACAAGGAACGTCCTGAGATAGTTCACTTTCATAATATCTATCATCAACTTACACCTTCAATTATTAAAGTTGCCAAGTCTTTAGGCTGCAAAACGGTACTGACTGTTCATGACACCAAGGTAGCGTGTCCTAGTTACACCATGTATCGAGATGGGCATACCTGTGAAGCATGTTTACAGGGTTCTGTGTGGAATGCGTTTAAATATCGTTGCCAAGAAGGTTCGCTGTTTAAGAGTGCGTTATTGTCTTTAGAAGCCACATATCAATCGTTGGCGAAGAACTACCAAGCCGTGGATGTGATCGTTTCACCGAGTGAGTTCCTCGCAAACATCATTCGTCAAAAATTGCCGTATAACCGCATCGATGTTGTTGTGAATGGCATCGATGAACATGTTGATAGAAACGGTGTGAAAGATGGTCGGTATTTCCTTTATCTAGGACGACTAAGTGTAGAAAAGGGTGTCGCTACTCTGGCTGAAGCCTATCAGCGTTCAGAGCAGTTGATACCGCTAAAAGTTGTGGGTGATGGTCCCCTTTATGAGGAGCTAACGTCTCATTATGACAACATCGATTTTTTAGGCTTTCAAAGCGGCGACGCTTTACACAAATTGATAAAAGAGGCTAGCGCAGTCATTGTGCCATCTGAGTGTTACGAAAACTGTTCAATGTCTGTTATTGAAGCCATGGCTTATGGAAAACCGGTTATTGGAGCGAATATCGGTGGTATACCTGAGCAGATAAGAGAGGGTGTTGAAGGACGGCTATTTGAATCAGGAAACCCAGATTCGCTCGCGAAAGTGATGGATGATTTTGCTAGACACCCAGAGCAAGTAAATGAGTTCGGTCATCGTTCTCGTCAGCGTTTGGAAAACAAATATTCATTAGCGCGCCACGAAAATACGTTGATGAATCTGTACCAAGAATTACTAAGTGAGAAATAAAATGACAATGAAGATCACTGTGCTAGGTACCCGTGGAATTCCAGATGTGCTTGGTGGTGTAGAAACTCACTGTCAGCACTTATATCCAGAGATAGTGAAACAATCTGGCGCTGAAGTTTGCGTCATTGCTCGCTCACCTTATGTTCCGTATCAAAAATCTGAATATCTAGGCGTTAAAACTAAGTCAGTTTGGGCGCCTAAGAAAAAGTCTCTTGAAGCTATTTTGCACTCAACATTAGCGGCATTTTCAACACTGGCTGATGGTTCAGATGTGGTTCATGTACATGCTATAGGGCCAGGTTTAGTGGTTCCTTTGTTGCGTCTGATGGGAAAAAAGGTGGTTTTTACCCATCACGGTCCTGATTATGATCGTCAGAAATGGGGTGGTTTCGCTAAGAAAATTCTGCAATTAGGTGAAAGATTTGCTTCAAAGTGGGCTAGTGAAGTGATCGTTATATCGGATGTGATCAATAATATTATTAAAGACAAGTACCAGCGTTTTGATGCCAATTTAATCTATAACGGTGTGCTTGATGCACAGCCATTAGACGCTTCTGTCATCGGTAAGTATCTGACAAATCACGAACTCACCGCTAAACGATACATAGTGGCAGTGGGTAGATTTGTCGAAGAAAAAGGTTTTCATGACCTCATTGATGCTTATGCGCAGTCTGGTTTATCAATACCTTTGGTGTTGGTAGGCGATACTGATCATGAAACGGTTTATAGCTCGGAACTTAAGGCTAAAGCTCGCAATACGAAAGGTGTAAAGCTAACCGGATTTGTTAAAGGAGATGAACTTAAAGTTCTATTTTCGCAAGCCCGATTGTTTGTCATGCCTTCTTATCATGAAGGGCTGCCTATTGCATTGTTGGAAGCAATGTCGTTCTCACTTCCGGCAATAGTCAGTGATATTCCAGCCAATATTGAAGTTGGATTAAATCAGCAAAGTTATTTTCCGGTCGGTGATGTCAATGCACTTGCAAGTAAACTGACAGGCCTTCCTGAGCAGACTGAGGTTGATTATTCTCACTATTTAGAAAAGTATGACTGGAAGAAAATCGCCACTCAAACAATTGAAGTTTATAAAAAAGTGGTCGGCTCTAAGTAACTAGTGGGTAAATAATCAGTGTCGTCTAACAATCGGTCAGACAGAGTCATTAAGCAGTTTTATCACACTCTTGATAGTGATATTGCTGAGTCGTTAAGTGACGAACAAAAACGCGGAATTGAACATGCTGTGAAATCGATGGGGTTAGTTGCGAGACACTCTATTGATATCCGAGATACCGTACCTTGGTTTGGTAAGCGTTACTATTTTGTTTTTCTTTGTGGCAGAGACCACCGTAAACAGCTGCGTGAACGATCAAAGTTGGCTCACGTTATCATCACGCTGTTAGTGCTTGTCGGTGTGGTATCAATCTTCCTATTGGCAATGCTCGCTCTGTACTTAATAAAGTCAGCGCTTGGCATAGATATTTTTAAGGGATTTTCATTCGGAATATGGGATTGGTTTAAAGGACTATTTATGTAAATTAACCCCGAGGTTTTTATGAAAATGCAGCCTTACAAAGCTGTTGTTATGGCAATACTGACAATGTTGCCTCTAAGTTCAGGTATAGCAAAAAAGCCTGTAAACAATCCGTCAAATAACAAACATAATCAAGAATCTGAAACAACTACTGACAACGGTGAAAGTGAGTTAGTAGACTTGAACAACCAGATATTTATCACTGTTTATCCTACGGCGATTAACGGTCCTGTCACTAATCCTGGCATGGGTGTTGAAACATTTCACGACAACTGGGGCTCAACACTTAATAGCGATGATTATCCTGACGCAGGTATTGATTATTATCGTTTCTACTGGAGTGAAGTCGAACCAGAAGAGGGCAAATATGCCTTCGATATGTTGGATAAAATCCTTAGTGAAAACCGTCATGAAACGCCGCCTAAAATGGTCGCTATACGCTTTATGACAGCTGATGAACCAGAGTCTGGAAGTAAAGTTCCTCAATGGTTAATCGATAAAGGTATCAGCGGCTATTGGACCGAAGATCATAAAACATTTGTTCCAAATATTGATGACAGTTTGTATCTCTATTACGGTGAAAAACTACTCAAGGCATTTGGCAACCGCTATGACGGTAATTCCAACCTGAGTCATGTTGATATTGGTATGGTTGGCTCATGGGGCGAATGGCATAACAGCAATTTTTCAGGGTTGGAACCTTTACATCAAAAATACAGCGATGAAGATCTAAACAAATGGGTAGATTTGCACTTTGAAGCATTTCCAAAAACGCCCAAAGTTATGCTCATTGGAGGTGGACACAGTTTAGCTTACGCTACGGAAAAAGGTGCAGGTTGGCGAGCAGACTGTTGGGGTGACTGGCATCATTTCTCAACTACTTGGAGTCATATGAGAGATGATTACCCATATCGTATAGCACAAGCAAAATATGAAGATTCTAACTTCGATACAAGTTGGCAACGTGGACCAATAAGTCTTGAAACATGCGGGACAGTACAAGAATGGAAGTCAACGCAGGGCTATACATATGAAGAAGTAAAAGCAAGTTTGGATTGGGCTATTGAACATCACGCATCAACACTCAATTTAAAATCAAAGCCAATTCCGTCAGAGTACAGAGGTTTACTTGATGAAGCTCTAACAAAAATCGGTTATCGCATTCGTTTGGAAAAGCTTAATCATCAAGTTGAACTCAGCGCTGGTGGCATTCTTAACGTCAATGCGCTGTTTATAAATGTGGGAAATGCTCCACCATATCAGCATCGTTATTTAGCGTATCGATTAGTGGATGAACAAGGCAACAACGCATTTTTTGGCATATCAAACTATGATGTCCGTTCGTGGATACCGGGTGAATATGAAACACACAGCAGTTTAACTTTACCTAGCTCTCTAGTTGCAGGGCACTATTACTTAGAACTTGCGTTAGTAGATAGTCATGGCGACGCTCGATTGAATTTTGCCAACGTTGGTAAGCAAGAGTCGGGTTGGTATCGTTTTTCAGATTTAACTATTTTGTAAATGTGACAACGTAGCTTAGACAGTTTTACTACCGGAATTAACTAGTTGCAAAAATAAAAAAGCCCAAGTGATATAAACACTTGGGCTTTTCTTTTCAATTCAATTTTTAGCAAAAATTAAGCTGGGTTTTGAACGCCTTCTGCTTCTGCTGCTTTTTTCTCTTGATACATTTTCGCTAAGAAGTATACGTTAACAACAGCGATAAACGTGTTTGTTGCAACTACTGGTAGTGCGTCGATCATAAGACCGTAACCAGAGAATAGAGCACAACCGATAAAGTTCAGAATACGAAGCTTAACGATGTCTTTCATAGTTAGAGAAATAGCAACCATGATAGATGCTGCGTAACCCATAATTTCAATTGTTTGCATATCCATAATATAGACCCTCTTTAAATGCCGGACTTGGTATCACCGGTACCAATCTTCTCGTCGTGAGATAAATGAGGGAGCTCCGTGCCTCGAATGGTCTAAGTTGATTAACTGGCGCTAATATACCAAGAGTCAAAGTGTGATGAAACCCTCAATATTTAGGAAATAGAAGGTTAGCGATTACGCAAACGTTTTACGTATAAATAGCCGTTAAAAAGATCTAGTAAGGTAGTCAAAAATGATGAGCAATTGCGACGGTTGCGGGATAGATAGCCCTTAATACACTAGGTAAAAGGGCTGCTGTTTCAGATTTTTCTGATTTTATCTTTTAGCCATAGGGTGGTCTGGGTTTAGCTGTAATAGGTCCCACAAGTTGCCATACAAATCTTCAAATACAGCTACTGTGCCGTATTCCTGCTCCTGTGGATCTCTAATGAATTTTATACCAATAGACTTCATGCGTTCATAATCTCTCCAGAAGTCATCAGTGTTTAAAAACAAGAAAACCCGTCCACCAGCTTGATTACCGATAAAATCGTGTTGTTCAGGTTTTGATGCTTTAGCCAATAGTAATGTGACCCCGTGAGAATTTGGTGGAGCAACTACAACCCAGCGTTTATCTTGCTCAGGTTGGTAAGTGTCTTCTATAAGAACAAATTTAAGTTTATTAACATAGAAATCAATGGCTTCATCATAATCACGAACAACCAAAGCAATATGGACAATATTTTGTTTCATGAGTCATAGACCTCATTTACTACAGTTATGAGAACACTAGACAGTCTAACCACTATTTCAAACATAAGCAGTAGTGTTAAGAATGAAGAACAAGCGAATTTGAATAATAAAAAACCCGTCAAATGACGGGTCTAAAACAAATGCGTTTGAACCTTATTTTTTAGGTTGGTGCGCTTGTTTGTCTTGTTCAGTTAGCTCACGGATGCGGCGACTGATGTCGCGACGCTCTTTAGAGATTTCAGCGCTTTTGATGATATGGTCATCAACACGGTCTTCGTAGTCCGCTTTCATGTTTTTAACGATGGTCATGATCTCTTCTTGAGTCATTTCTGGCTTGATGTAATCAACCAAGTTTTCTAGAAGGTCAACACGTTTACGGTTGTCACGTACTTTCTTCTCGTTATCGATGAGTTCACGCTTAAGTTTGTTTTTACGGCGAGCCAAGCTCACAATTTCAAATACGCTGTTCATAGGTCCCTTTTCCTATCTGAATGCAACTACAGTGATTAAAGCACATCGTTGCAGCTCATAACAGACTTAAGATCAAACCTTACAACAACTTGTCCAATTATTAGCCAGTTGCACTCGTGCTTGATTGTACTTAACGTGACAAGAGCTATATGATGTGCCCAGTTAAACTCAACGTACTGAAATGATTATGCAGCCTTCTGAAATTGTTGTTTCTAAACTTAATGCAGCACCAGTTGAAGACCACAATAGCGCTAAAATTCGTCAAGCCTACCTTAGGGAGCGAAAGGTTATGGAGCATATTGATATTGAACTTAACCGTTCGAAAATCGTTATCATGGACGAGAATGGCAAGATTTTGAAATTTTCGATAATTCTCGAGCACTAAACTGTTTCTGTAGGCCTAGTCATTTCACAAATAAGGAAAATTAAAATGAATATAGAATTGAGTCCTTTAGAAGGCAGAGTTATTGGTTGCTTAATTGAGAAAGAAGTGACAACGCCAGACTACTATCCACTGACCTTAAATAGTTTGACTGCAGCTGTTAACCAAAAAAGTAATCGTGAGCCAGTATTGTCATTGAGTGATGCCGAAGTTCAGGATGTGGTTGACGGTCTTATTTCTCGTCGTTTGGTTAGTGATGAAAGCGGCTTTAATAGCCGAGCAAGCAAGTTCCAGCATAGATTCTGCAATACGGAGTTTGGTGATTTAAAGCTAAACCAACAAGAATTGGGCATTGTTTGTTGTTTGCTACTTCGTGGACCACAAACACCAGGAGAACTGAGAACTCGTACCAACCGACTATGCAATTTTAGCGACGTTAAAGAAACAGAGGCGGTACTAGAACGCTTAGCCGCGAGAGAATCGGGTGCATTAGTAGTTAAGTTGCCGCGTGAACCCGGTAAACGAGAGTCGCGTTATCAACATCTGTTTTCCGGTGAAGTTGACTTAGATTCATACGTCGTTGAACAGTCATTAGCTGGCGGTTATTCAAGCGATAAAATAGATGCCCTAGAAGCTGAAGTCGCTGAATTGCGCCAAGAAGTCGCCGACTTAAGAGCGATGATCGAAAAGCTCATTTAATGACTGTTTCAAAAAGCGAAGAAAAATTGTGGTGGGTGTATTTTGTGCGCACACCACAAAACTCTCTGTACTGCGGCATCACAACGGATGTTCAGCGCCGCTTTAATCAGCATTGTTTAGGCAAAGGTGCAAAGGCTCTTAAAGGCAAATCACCACTTGAACTTGTATGGTCACAGGAAATAGGTTCAAGCAAAGGAGAAGCACTTCGATTTGAATATCGGATTAAGCGCCTTTCCAAAAGTAATAAAGAGCAGCTTATCGCCAATCCGTCACTTTGGATTAGTTTATTTGAACATTCATAAACGCCTATCATTTATTCATGTTTACAAAATATCATTATGTTCTGAGATAACGATCATGTCGTTTCCTGTCAAAATTAGCTTTGTGTATTAATCTTCAATAGGGACTAATACAAAAGGTTGATATGGATATGAACTATACAACGAAATCATTATCTATCGCAGTGTTTGGATTAGTTGCAACATCAGTGAATGCAGCCAATACGGTTGCGGATGCTCGTGGTAATGGTATGGGCAATACAGGTGTTACAACAGCCGACTATCTTCTCGCTCCCTTCTACAATCCGGCTTTAGGGGCGATTTATCGAGACAGTGACACATTTGGGATTTTGCTGCCAGCGATCGGAGCAACAGCTCGTGACCCTGATGAGTCATTAACTACCATTGATGATTTACAAGACAGTATTGATCGCTTTGAAGCAGCAGGCACACCAACTCAAGACAACATAAACGAAATTAACAATTATCTCGACCAACTGTCAGACGACAAACCTTTGGGTGTTTCGGCTGGTGTCGGGATGGCTGTAGCAGTTCCGTTAGAAGCGGTATCCCTAAATTTTATTGCTCGCGGTTATGCTGAAGTTTTAGTGCGTACGGATATCGCAGCTTCTACCGGTAATCTTGAAGCGGATGCAAGAAATCGTTATGAAAATTCAAGTGTTGATCTTCTCGCTTTTGGTTACAGCGAATATGGCCTCTCATTCGCTAAAGCAGTAAATATCCAAGGTCAAGACTTTGCGTTTGGTGTGACCCCCAAGATTCAGCAACTCCGTACCTATAAACAGGTGGTTACTGTAGAAAATTTTGATCTCAGTGAATATGACAAAAGTGAGACTAACGATAACGCATTTAACTTAGACTTAGGTGCAGTCTGGATGTTAGATAACTATAGAGCTGGCATCTCGGTCCGAGATTTGTTTTCACAGGAACTACAAACTTATGATGGAGTCAATTCTTACCAGCTAGATACCCAAGTTACGGTATCAGGTGGCTACGTTACGGAACTGTTTACTGCCGCAATTGATATTGATTTAACAAAGCAGGAGCGGTTTGCGGGATATGAAGACAACACTCAATATGTGCGTTTTGGTGTTGAAGGTAATGCTTGGGGTTGGGCTCAGTTACGAGCTGGGTACGAGATCGATATAGAAGACACGTTAGACGATGCATTTACTGTCGGCGTTGGCATTAGTCCTGGAGATCTCGTTAGTTTGGATTTAGCTGGTAACTATGCAGGCGATGGGCAATTCGGTGTTTCAACCAACCTCGCTTTCACTTTTTAATTAATAAAACTGAACAATAGTTAGCCGAACACAGGTGCCTAATTGAAAATTTAGGTACCTGTACTATCAATTACTAAATATATGCTTAATAATCCCAATAGACTCGTTTAGCTTGGTTTTACAGTGTGTTAAGGCAATTCCATTGAAATCTCTGATGTACCAAGTTGTATCTGTTGAGCCTTTATGAACTATGTTTAATTAGTCTTGATTTAAACTGTTTCATAGACGGAGTCTGAAGGGCTCAATGTGTGAATAATGAATTTACAGCGTATAAGAAGAATGCAAATAGAATGAAAAGAGCCTTATTGTTATCTTTTATATTTAGTGCAGGACCTGCATTGTCGGCTCAAGTTCTAGATGGCTACTGGCATTACAAAGAATTCCTGAGTATCAATCCTGTAGAAAATGAGCTCACTAACTCATTGTCTGAAACAGTTCGTAATAATCCAGTTCCCATTTCCGTCGTACAAGACAAACCTGTCACTATTTCTGTTGTCTACCCTGGTCAGCAAATTTCAGATTACTGGGTTCGCAATATCAAAGCTTTTGAAAAGCGAATGGAAGAGCTGGGGATTAAATATCAGTTAAACCAAGTATTTACCAGACCAAACGTTGATATGCGACAACAGAGCTTGTCGTTAATGGAAGCAATTAAAAACAATACGGGCTATTTGATTTTCACACTAGATACAACACGACACAGAAAATTTATTGAACACGTGTTGAATTCCTCCGATACCAAACTGATTCTGCAAAACATAACAACACCTGTACAAGGATGGGAAGGGCGTCAGCCAATGATGTATGTTGGGTTCGACCATGAGTTAGGTGCACACCAAATTGCAGAGTACTACAAGCAACACATACCAGCACAGAGCAAGTATTCTGTTTTGTATTTCTCTGAAGGTTACATCAGTGATGCTCGCGGAAATAGCTTTATTCAAGTGATGGAAGAAAGTAACAGTTACAAGCTTTCGTCGTCGTTTTATACCAAAACAACCGAACAAAGTGGTTATGAAGCAACGCTGAACATCATCGAAAAAGACCCTGATATTAAGTTTATCTATGCTTGTTCGACGGATGTCGCTTTAGGTGCAGCCAAAGCCCTTAAAGAGCTAAACCGACAAGATATCGAGATTAACGGTTGGGGAGGAGGCTCTGCGGAACTTGAGGCTATTGCTAAAGGTGATTTAAATCTTACTGTAATGCGTATGAATGATGATACGGGTATCGCAATGGCTGAAGCCATCAAGTGGGACATTGAGCACAAGCCCGTACCACTTGTTTATTCCGGTGATTTAGAGGTGGTAACACAAGATGACTCACCACAATTGATAGAAGAACTAAAACAGCGCGCTTTCCGTTATTCTGACAACTAAGGAAGTTAATCAGTGGTGAGAAGTATCAATCCAATAAAGCAGAAGAAAAAAATCGCATCCTATATAAGTCATGCGATCGTGGTTGCTCTTGGTACTTTGATCATCATGGTGTTGTTTCAGAGTTATCAAATCAGTAGCCGATTGATTGCGCAGGAAGTGATGAGGACTTCAAAACAGACTTCGAGCTTAATTCAAAGTCTGTTTGATTTTCGTCTTGCAACTCTTCAGATCCATCAAGACAGTAGTGCAAAAAATACGACGCTCGTTCAAGCCATACACAGTGGTAAAGAGGAGGAGCTTGACCAGTATTTTTTAACTGTAGACCAACTTGAGCTTTCAAATACGCCGGATATTCGTTTTATCACCAGTCAGAAAGACATGCTCTGGGATGACGGAAACTCTCAGTTTTATGGGATTGAAACCAAAGAGCTGGGTAAGATTGTCCGCAGAGTTTCTATTAGCAGCAACTGGCATTTGATTAAAAGTCCTTCTCTGTTAGGCCCGACCTATTTATTAGTTAGACGCTCTTCAATTGTCGACCCTGCTACTGGCGAGGTTCTGGGTTTTCTCTACGTATCGATCGTACTCAATGATAATTACGCGCTTATCGAGACTATCAAAGATAACAGTAACGCCCAGAACTTAGTGTTAGCTGTAGATGATACTATCTTGTCTTCAACTTTAAACGGCAATGAACTTTATAGCGCTCAAGACATAATAAACAGCGCCACCGGAGAAGCTTTAGACGAGAAAAATATAGTCAGTAAAATCATGCTAGAGGTAGAAGGTGTCCCAACCTATCTTTCGGTATTCTCAGTACAGAGTAACCAGAATGCACTTAAGTTGAGAGATAGCTACTATTTCTGGATTGTTTTCGCACTGATTGCTTTGTTGGGAGTAACTATTGTCACTCGATGGTGGTTACACAGAAGGATCAAACAAGAAATAGATCAATTGATGTCGTACACCCACAAAGTCGCTGTCCAAGGCAAGGAACACTTCTTTCCAGGTTCGGCTATCTATGAGTTTGATCATTTTGGCCGTACTTTGGAAAACACCTTCCAGCGTCTCGCCGAACAAGAGAAACAGTTCGAAGATCTATTTAACTTTTCTCTTTCGCCGATCATTCTTTGGTCAACGGATGGCTATATTATCCGTATGAATCCTGCAGCGCAGAAGGAATTTATCGGTACTAAAGGTGAAAGTAAAAGGTTGTTCAGAGCGTTAGAGAAACAACTTGTGCCGGACATTCAGACTGCAGCTACGGGTGATATTGAAAAAGAAGTAATGACGGAAATCGACAAGAAAGTTTTCCGTTGGAGCATTTCACCAATTGTCATTGAAAACAAAATAGAATCAATCATCACACAAGGGCAAGACGTGACGAGCTTTGCCGAAGCAGAAAAACAAAGTCGAATCGCAAGAAAAGAAGCTGAAGAATCTGCGCGGGTTAGAGCGGATTTCTTAGCGAAGATGAGCCATGAGCTACGAACACCACTTAATGGAATATTGGGCGTATCTCAATTGCTTAAAAGATCAGTAAAGAGCCCTGAGCAGATAGACCAGATTAACGTCCTTTGTAGTAGTGGGGAACACTTGCTTGCCGTTCTAAATGACATTCTCGATTTTTCAAAAATTGAGCAAGGACAATTTCGAATAGCTTATTCCGAATTTCCATTGGTAAACGTCGTGTCTGCGATAGAGCAGATATACAAGCCAATGTGCCAAGACAAGAACCTTGAATTTGAGATTGTTTCAGACATCGAAGATGGAGTCATCGTTAATAGTAATCAGGTTCGTTTAAATCAGATTCTGTACAACATCATCAACAATGCTTTGAAATTTACTTGTGAAGGCAAGATCAGTGTTCGTCTCTCATTACAGTATGGTGACCCAGACCAACTTTACGTGACGGTGAAAGATACTGGAATTGGGATTAAAGAATCCGACCTCAAAATTATATTTGAACCTTTCATGCAAGCAGAGCCAACAACGACTCGAGAATATGGTGGCAGTGGGCTTGGACTTGCAATCGTGCACAGCTTGGTCGAAATGCTTGGTGGCACTATCCAGGTTGAGTCTGAATTTGGCAAAGGCACAGAATTTAGAATATTTTTGCCGCTAGAAGTTGTATCCCGTAAAAACTCATCAGCTTCAACTCAAGATGAATCAAAACGTTTTTCGCTGTTTGATAAATCATTGAAAGTATTGTTAGTTGAGGATAACCATACTAATGCATTCATCGCTAAAGCATTCTGTGAAAAATACGGAATGAATGTTGATTGGGTGAAAGATGGTATGCAGGCAATAGAGAAAGCGAAGTCTGAGACCTACGATATTATTTTGATGGATAATCAATTGCCGTTTTTAGATGGTGTTGATGCGACAAAAGTGCTGAAACATGAAATGCAGATAAGTACACCTGTATTTGCTTGTACTGCCGATGGAATGGAATCAACTCAGCAAGCATTTTTGGCTGCAGGAGCCGAATACGTTATCGTCAAACCTATTAGAGAAGAGAGCCTCTATCAGGCCCTAATTCACTACAAAGACACTTATTGTTAGATTTATATAGAACCTGCATTAAACGCATGTTCAAGCACTTCTTTTCGCATGTTTTCTGACATCTCAATGGTTTCATCAAATTTAATTCCGACAATATGACCTTTAGGCTCTTTGCTGATTTTGACAATGTGACAACTTAAATTGTTAGGTAAAGAAGTAATCAATTCGCAACGAATGTCCACTTTTGTGTCGGTAACTAACTCGTTTTCACCGGTAACAAAAATGCCACAACCAGAAACAGACAGATCAACCATTATTCCTGATATCTCGCTGTTGGAGGTATTAATACTGGCAGGGAGAGATATAGTAAAGCGTTCATGTTCACGAATCGTCTTGGTTGCAAAATGCTTGGGAGGGCGAATAAATAACAGGCTAAAAGGGCGTCTAATTGACTGATATGTTGACGTTTTGAAAGCTATGATATGTCCGAAATCTTTACTACAAATGCCGCGAACTACCGTTTGAACATTAGATAGTTTACGCATTAACAATAGTTCTAGTGCTTTATGTGGTAAATCGAGGATCAAGTACTGTTCAGTTTTGTGTCCGACTAGAGAGGTCGTGAAGTCATAGCTGTCGTTAGGGCCGAATTGAAAACTGACGGACAGTTTCATGCCAATTTGAAGGTATTTTTCGAGTTCAGTGATGTTATTGGAACTTGATGTCGACATATTTATTTTAACCCTGCCGTGTCTTATTGTTATTCAATACGGTATAGGGTTGAGTATATTACAAAAATCTTCGAATTTTAGTCGAATCTAAACTAAATATGACGACATCATTTTAAGAAAGAGATCTCACGCTAGATTAATAATTGAAGCGTACACCCATAGCGATTTGCGGCCCCCAAATACCGGCATTTCGTGCTTCAGCACTTAAAGAGAGCTGATCGGTAGAATGGAAACGTACGCCGCCAATGAATACACCGCTTTCGTCAGCGCGACCGATTTTGGCATGAACTTCTAGCTGATTAGTCAGCCACACGCGGCCACCGACGTTAAGTTCATAAATGAATTCGGAATCATCGCCTTCTTCTTTGGTGTAATTTACGTGGTGAAGTAGCATTTGACCGTAGACATCCATAAATTGGTTAACTGGTCCGTTAAAACCAATACCGCCAGCCATATCCCAGTCCTGATCAAAGCGAGTGTCTGCACGTAGGATGAAATGAGAATTATCTGTAAAGCTAGTACTAAATTCTCCACCAAACGACTCAGGGCTAATTGCAGTTCTGACTTCTAAAAAATTGTAGCTAAAGTTATTTGCCATTGCGGTGTTTGGTATCGCGAAAGCACAACCAATTAAGCTTAAAAGACCTGCTTTTTTAAACATAAGAGTATTCGTCCTGAGTGAATTAAAATGTAAACATACATGATTACTTAGCAAATTACAGGCCATTGTATCTTAACTAAGAGGTGACCAATAAAAATTTTCATGAATGAAAGAATTGAACGGTGTTTATCTGGTCTATTTTACTTCTTTAATGCTGATATTCAGGACATTAGGTTGACTTTGGGTATAGTATGTTTAAAAAAGTAGTACAAGACACAAAATGACTTCAAAAACTAAAACTCTGATGGTTCAAGGCACAACTTCTGACGCAGGCAAAAGTGTATTGGTGGCAGGATTATGCCGAGTGTTGGCAAGGCAAGGTTGCAAAGTTGCGCCGTTTAAACCGCAGAATATGGCACTCAACAGCGCAGTAACATCAGACGGTGGTGAAATAGGCAGAGCGCAAGCGGTGCAAGCACAGGCTTGTGGTATTGGAGCGACGGTGCACATGAACCCGGTACTGCTTAAGCCAAATTCAGACACAGGTGCTCAAGTTATCTTGCAAGGTAGGGCCATATCCAACATGGAGGCTCAGAGCTATCACGATTATAAGAAAGTCGCGATGGATACAGTTCTAGACTCATTTAGCCGATTAAAGAACGATTATGACTACATCGTAGTAGAAGGCGCAGGTAGTCCTGCAGAGGTCAATCTCAGAGAAAATGACATTGCTAATATGGGTTTCGCTGAAGCTGCAGATGTACCTGTCATCATCATTGCTGACATAGATAGAGGTGGTGTTTTTGCCCATCTCTACGGAACGTTGGCACTTCTATCAGAATCTGAGCAGGCAAGAGTAAAAGGATTTGTTATCAATCGCTTTCGTGGTGATATCGCACTTTTGCAATCAGGACTCGATTGGTTAGAAGATAAAACGGGCAAACCAGTCCTAGGTGTCCTTCCTTTTCTGCACGGCTTCGATCTAGAAGCGGAAGACGCGATTACTGCTCAGCAAGTCATAGCTGATCAAACACAATTGAAAGTCGTTGTGCCGGTATTTACGCGAATCAGTAATCACACTGATTTTGATGCCTTACGACTCAATCCCGACATTGATTTACGTTATGTTGGCAAGGGAGAGAGGTTGCAGAATGCTGACCTTATTATATTGCCCGGAAGCAAATCGACTCGAGCAGATTTGGACTATTTGCGTTCACAAGGTTGGGACAAAGACATACAGCGTCACTTGAGACTTGGCGGCAAATTAATGGGAATTTGTGGCGGTTATCAAATGCTAGGTAACTGGATACATGATCCTGATGGGGTAGAAGGTCACTCAGGCAGTTCAAAAGGTCTTGGACTACTAGATATGGAGACCACACTTACCAAGCAAAAGCAGCTGACAAATGTTAAGGGACAAATCAATCTTGATGGACAAATTGCAAGCGTAACGGGTTATGAAATCCACGTCGGAGTGAGTATCACAGAAGCAGATTCAGCCGATATTCCGTTGATCAGTTTAGACAATGGCAACAAAGATGGTTTAGTTAGTGAATGCGGGCAGCTACTTGGAACTTACCTGCATGGAATATTTGATGACTTTGGTGCAGCGAATTTGATTTGTAAATGGGCCGGAGCTGAGAAGTTACAAGACTATGATCATGTGGCTTCAAAAGAACAAGCAATCAATAGAATTGCGGACGCAATAGAAGAGTATGTGAATTTGGAACCCTTATGGGGAAGTGCATTCAAGGTTAGATAAAATGAAAAAAGTTATATCGCTATTAGGAATACTCCTTTGTAGTCATTCAGTTATTGCTAAAGATACCGTTACAATCTACGCAGCATCATCAATGACAAATGCTGTCGATGAGTTAGTTCAAGCATACGAAAAAACTCATGACGCAAAAGTTGTCAGTGTGTTTGGTGGTTCATCTTCACTTGCTCGTCAGATTGAAAGTGGCGCACCTGCTGATGTTTTTCTTTCAGCTAACGAAAAGTGGGTTAGCTACTTAATTGATAAGAAAATGGTTGATGTTAGTAAAGTGTCGTTAATTGCCAGTAACCAGTTAGTTCTTATAAAACCTGCAACTGCAGATATAAAACCATTCGACTTAGCTAATGGTAATGAGTGGAGTGGAGTAATCAAAGACTCACGCATCGCAGTAGGAAACACAGATGCAGTGCCGGTAGGTATCTATTCCAAAGAGGCTCTAACTAACTTAGGCGTGTGGGATAGTGTTAAAGCGAAATTGGCTCAAACAAATAATGTTCGTAATGCGCTTGCGTTAGTTGAACGAGGTGAGTCTGTATTGGGAATTGTGTATAAAACCGATGCATTACTAACTGATAAAGTGACGATATTGACAACCTTTGAACCTTCGTTACACGGCACAATTCATTATCCATTGGTACAACTTAACGACAAATTAAATAGCAAAGATTTGGTGGGATTTGTGCAATCTGAAGAAGCTAAAAATATACTAAATAAATACGGATTCCGTACTGATATGGGAAGCGAAAAATTTGCTCAGTGACTTTTTACCGAGTGATTACTGGCTGAGTGATTATGAGCTAACAGCTCTATTACTCAGTTTGAAGGTGGCCGCATTCGCAGTAATGTGGCTACTCCCTATTGGAGTATTACTTGGCTGGTTGCTGGCTCGTAAAGAGTTTATAGGCAAAAGCACACTAGATAGTATTATTCACCTTCCTCTGGTACTCCCTCCCGTTGTTATAGGCTATTTGTTGTTAATCTCGATGGGTAGGAGAGGCATCATAGGTAATTGGCTATATGAATGGTTTGGTATTTCATTCAGTTTTAGCTGGCGTGGTGCTGTTTTAGCTTGCGTTGTAGTATCACTGCCATTAATGGTTCGTGCTATTCGACTAAGCATAGAAAGTATTGATATAAAACTTGAACAAGCAGCGAAAACACTTGGCGCTTCACCATTAAGAGTGTTTTTTACTATTACTTTGCCATTGACTCTACCTGGAGTGATTACTGGGATCATGCTTGCATTCGCAAGAAGTTTGGGAGAGTTTGGCGCAACCATCAGTTTCGTTTCAAATATTCCTGCTGAAACTCAGACTATCCCACTAGCAATGTTTACATTTTTAGAAACCCCCGGTGAAGAGATGGCAGCTGCACGTCTTTGTATTATTTCAATTGCTGTTGCTCTTTTGTCATTACTCACCTCGGAGTGGGTAAGTCGCAGAGTACGAAGACGCTTAGGAGTAACTCAGTGAATCAAGGCATTATTGTTAACTTCAAGAAGCAGCTTGAAAACGTCGCTTTGAATGTCAATTTTGTTGCGCCTGCTAATGGTATTACGGCTATTTTTGGGCGCTCAGGAGCAGGAAAAACGTCAATCATCAATGCGGTGAGTGGTTTATTAAACCCTGAAAGCGGAGTTATTGCAGTAAACGGTCGTCACTTGTTCAACAGTAGTGAAGGCATCGATACAGCTGTTGAAAAACGTAAGATTGGTTATGTGTTTCAAGAAGCTCGGCTTTTCCCGCATTACACGGTTTCCGGTAACCTAAAGTATGGCGTTAAACAAAATGATTCTGAATACTTTGATTCGATCGTAGATTTATTGTCACTAAAGCCACTATTGTCGCGGTATCCAAGCGCACTTTCAGGTGGTGAAAAACAAAGGGTGGCAATAGGACGAGCATTGCTTTCAAAGCCGGATTTATTGTTAATGGATGAACCTTTGGCTTCTCTCGATCTTCCAAGAAAGCGAGAAGTGATGCCTTTTTTAGAGATGTTATCAAAGAAGGTAAAAGTTCCGATTCTATATGTCTCACACAGCTTGAACGAAATTCTTAGATTGGCAGATCACTTGGTCGTTGTTGATGAAGGCTCTGTTGTAGCGGCAGGGAAAATTGAAGATGTTTGGTCATCGCAGGTGATGAGACCTTGGCAATCTTTCAGTGAACAAAGCACGCTGTTTTCTGCAACGGTGTCTCAACATAATCTGGATTATGGATTAACCCAACTGCACTTTGTTGAAGGATTAACTTTTTGGGTACAGCAAGTAGAGGCTAAAGAGGGCTCTGTTGTCCGTCTTCAAATCAGAGCAAACGATGTTTCAATTGCCTTAGATAAAAATGAAAATACATCAATTCGCAACATTCTACCCGCACGTATTGCGAGTATTGATCATCAGCAATATGGCGAGAGTAAGAAAAGCGTTTCTGTAAAGCTCGATTTAAACGATGGTTGTTTTCTATGGGCGACGATTACCAAATGGGCATTGGATGACCTCGAGTTGAAAGAAGGTATGCAGGTTTACGCTCAAATTAAGGGTGTAAGTGTGTCACAGCGTGATATTGCTATCGCTAATAGTTAATAGAAATGTTTAAGAGAGATTTTAATTTATTGAGAAGCTAGATGTGAATATCGAGCAAACTACCGATCATATCTTGCTCACGTTGAATAACGTTTGCTCCAACGCGGTTATATTGAGACGCTTGCTGAAGTTTGAACATCGGTTCGATGTCGCTTTTAGGCTGGTGTGATTTTTTGTTTTCTATTGCGTTGAATTTCAAAGCGTCGTTATCCCTAAAGTCATTCTTATAGGAAGTTGACTCTTGAATATCTCTTGCCGCTTCATCAGCCATTTTGTATGACTGCTGGACAATAGGATAACCGGATTGTAGAGCTGAAATTGACATACGCTAATCCTTTCTAATGATAAAAGCTTATGCCTTGTTTATTTATTATGCAAGTATGCTTGGCTAAAGGGGTAATTACGAAAACAGCTTTGAAATTAATTCCAATTCTTCTGAAGTTACCACAACGGTTGGTTCGCTTTCTAAAGACTGTGAAATCTCGCCTTGGAGAGCTCGTAGCTGTTGCGGTGTTAACTGCTGAAGTTGTGATTTGTAATTATCAAATTGAACGCTGTTCATTCTAATATCCTGCAATAACCTATTTTCACTTCTAACTAATGTCTTGTGACTCATAAACACTAAACCTTACGTCGTAAGATAAGACTGACGTTAATGTTAGTATTCGTGTAGGTGCTTATGTCCGAGTATTGTCAGGTTATATGTTGAGCAATGTAAAAATACGATATTGGTGCCACCATCATTGATGACACCAATATTATAGGAGCTTAATTATTGCTGTTTGCTAGTCGATGGGACGCGTACCGCGAATTTTGAAGCCAACGAGTGAAGTTCAGGCAACATTCTATAGATGAGATGAAGCTGCTGAAGAACTAAACGTGCTGAACTGCTGTCCTCTTCACGCCATTCGCTTAATCTTTCTTTCAATCCTGAATCGTCGATGTTGATTGCTTCTGTTTCTGTGCAATGGTTATACAGTTGGTTGTACAGGGCATCTAGATGTTGATGAATAACTCTGTGTGACTCTAAAACCAACTGATGAACAGTTTCATCGTCTATACGAGTGCGGTGTGCGCCTAATGCCGAGGTGTAGCTTAACAAAGCATGATTTAAGGTTAGAAAACGGAAACTTTCATCCGTTGCTGCTCGATATTTACCAGGTTCAGCCAGCATATTACTTACAGCCGCCGCCAACGCTGCGTCTTGGTTGTGCGCCTGACGCCTTGCAACGCGGTAGCTCAAATTGTCTTTCTTACCTATTCGATATTGTCCGATAATTTGTCCCAAATATTGCTTATTCGCTTCAACAGCATCCGCCATTACTTTATGCAGACGCTTAGACTGCCAATCAGGAAGAATGTAATAAACGGCAAATACCGCAAGAGCGCAACCAGTTAAAGTATCAGCAAGGCGTGGGAATACAACAGCATACCCTTCACCTAGTTGATTGAAACAAAACAGAACGAGCACAGTAATAAAGCCTGTCGCATAACTATAATTGTTAATGCGGAAGGCAAAGAACATAACTCCGGAAAAGACGATAAAAACCAGTTGGCTTTCCAGAGAGGGAAATAGAGTGAGCAAGGGAACGCCAATCAAAAGGCCGGCAAGTGTGCCGATAATACGCGCTTTAAGTTTCTGGCGTGTTGAGGCGAAATTGGGCTGACAGACAAACAGTGTAGTCAACAGAATCCAATAGCCCCTTTCAATACCTAATCCCTGAATGATGCCATATCCAGCTGTAAGCGCGAGCGACATACGAACAGCATGACGGAATAATAAGGAGTCGGTATTCAGGTTCGACTTAATTCTAATCCATGCAGTTTTCAAAGTATGAGCTTCGGTATCTTGAAGAATGTCATCCTCAGGTTTGGTTGTGTCTGGATTGCTCACATTACATAATTGCTTTTCAACTGTAGCTAAGTTGTTGAATAAGTAACCGAGCTGAGCCAACGAGACTTTCCATTCTTTGTTATTTTGTTCTTGCAGGTAGTTAATCGACAGTTGTAGTTCATCAAGTGCGATGATCGAATCACTATCATGGTTATATGGTAATCCAAGCTGGATCGACTGTGCCACCTGCTGACAAGCTTGCGCTTGTTTCTGCAATAGATGTTTGAAACGAAACAAAACGTCAGAACGTTCAAATTGGCCGGCTAATTCTTGATAACGATAGTGAGTTGAACTGACACGTTCGTGAATGTCTTGCGCGAGAAAATAGATGTTCAAAAATCGATCGCTTGCGCTATCTACGTGCCCGCGTCTGGAGCGTGTTAAAAATACCGCTTTACATTGGTTAAGTGCTGACACCGTCGCTGAGTTTAAATTGGCTTCTTTAATACGATGAGGCTGTGGCAATAAATCCGATACTGGATGAAAC
Source organism: Vibrio sp. HM8-C (assembly GCF_058630515.1). Taxonomy (NCBI): domain Bacteria; kingdom Pseudomonadati; phylum Pseudomonadota; class Gammaproteobacteria; order Vibrionales; family Vibrionaceae; genus Vibrio; species Vibrio sp. HM8-C. Next base: position 46,100 of record NZ_JBMMKS010000008.1, on the reverse strand, counting down.
AAGTCGGCTTTCGCTTCAAGGTAATTCCCGAGATTTACAAAGACGTTAGCAAGACCTTGTTGCACGGGTTGCATTGGCCATAGAACATGCCAAATCATCGAGAGGAAGTAATACCATGCTGTTCCAGAGAGTAAAAGCAAAGGTTGGAACCAGACATTGGTGCTTTGATGTGCGCCTAACATGGTATAGATGGCGATAAGCAAAGAGCCAAAGGCAATACTCGCATATCGAGTGCCTATTGCACCCAGCATGATAAAACCAAATGTTGAAGTAAATAGACCAATAGCAAAGAGGATTGGTGTTTTAAACAGTAATTCTATTGAAAATGCAGCTAAGGCAAAGCATAGAAACGTTAACGTGATAGCCTTTAAACGACCTGTAAAACTATCGTCACGTTCAGCAAGTGCTGCCGCAATAACACCGAGGATCAACGGTGTAACCCAAGTATTTAGGCTGTAATACCATGTTGGAATGACGACACCAAGCAATGCGATAAAAATGAGCACGCTATAGTTGATGGTTTTATTAGCCCAAAGAACGCGAAGTCGTTTTAACAAATACACGATGATCCATCACTGATTAAAATAAAAATTGAGTGTATCAGACTGAGTTGATAACTTTTTGATCAAATTAAATAAATATTGTCATGCGAGCACAAAGTAAACATCAAACATTATTGACATTATTTTAGCTTCACGCAAAGTGATTAAGGTATGATGGTTGGCAACGAATTCGAAGAGCAAATATCAATGCAGCTGAAAGCAAATAAGACTGCACAGTTTTTTATTTCTAGTGAATACAATCAAGTTGAGCTTGGTGACGAGTGCGTGATTCTTTCATCTTTGATGAGTGAAGAACACATTCCTTTTAATGTTTGGAATGGAAAGGTCAAAATTGAACGTGGAGCTATTTGGGGATCGCTTCAATTTTTCGCACATGAAGAGTATGGCAAACAACGGAGTTGGTTAGTTCAAGGTCTGCCTTGGCCTGAATGCCGAAAGTTTGCTCATAAAGCCGTTGCAATATATCAGAATTGGCATAATCAACAGTGTGCTCAGTTAAGCCAATATTTACCACAGTGGCAGCAAGAGCTGACACGTTTAATTCGTTTACCCTCATTTTTGCCCCATTCACAAACAGATAGTTGGGTCAATCGTGTGTATGATGATCTCACAACAATGGGTATGTCGCTTGAAGAAGCACATAAGCGTCTGCCTGATCACATCGCTAGTTTATCTCCATGGATACTCAATACGTCAGAACAACTGACAGATCGTAATAGCCGTTGGATTGAAAACGAAAGGTTGAACTGGGAAGTTTTGTTTAATCAAGTCGAATCTTCACCGCTCAATTTGTCTCAGCAATACGCAGTATTGCTAAATGATGATCACAACTTAGTGCTAGCTGGTGCAGGCTCGGGTAAAACGAGTGTTTTGACAGCAAGAGTCGCCTACTTGTTGCAAAGCCATTTAGCACAAGCTGAAGATATTTTGCTGGTCGCGTTTGGTAAAGATGCTGCTGGAGAGATGGAGCAGCGATTAAAGAACAAGATTGGCCTTGCTGCTGAAAAAATCCGAGTTAATACCTTTCATCAACTCGGACTAAGTATATTGAATCAAGTTGATGGTAGTAGTGCAGTCATTTCCCCAGTTGCGTTGGACGATAAGCTAAAGAAACCTTGGTGCATTGATTGGCTCAAGCGTCACTGGATGACACCCACGAATTTTAAACGCTGGCAAAAGCACTTAGCTCAATGGCCAATCGCTTATCTGGCGGGAGATGATGAGCTAGGTAGTCATGTCGAGAATCCTAAACTGATTGCTTGGCTGGAAAAGCAACTTGATCAACTTGCATTGTTAGGAATCTCAAAGAAGTCAGTTCAAGAGCGATTAGTTGAACATCCTGATTATCCTCGTTTGAACAGCGAGCTAGCATTGTGCTGGCCATGCTATCAATCTTGGCAGGAGATGCTTAAAGAAAACAATCATATAGATTTCAACATAATGATCAGTAGAGCGACAGATTATGTGACTAAGGGTAAGTTTTCTTCTCCTTGGAAGTTCATCATGATTGATGAGTATCAGGATATTTCTCCACAACGATTGGATCTCATTCAGGCGCTGTGCGAGCAAAATCCAGAACAGTGTAACTTGTTTGCTGTTGGGGATGACTGGCAATCCATATATCAATTTGCAGGGTCTGACGTCGACCTGACTACAGGGTTTGAGTCTCGTATGCCTTATTCAACAGTACATCATTTAGATACTACGTACAGATTCAACGATAAGTTGGGCGAAGTAGCGAATCAATTTGTACAACAGAATCCGCAACAGCGAGAGAAAACTCTTAACAGCGTTAAAACACAGAGTGATAAAGCTGTCGTGTTGTCTCCGAGTACAAGCGTTGAAAAAATTCTAGATGGATTAAACCGTAAATCTTCTGGGATCAAGACTGTTTTGTTGTTAGGCCGAAATCACTATCACAAACCAGAACTGTTACGTGATTGGCAAAATCGCTTCTTGTCATTGAAAATTGAATTTATGACTTGCCATGCTAGCAAAGGAAAAGAGGCCGATTTTGTTATTATTCTTGCTGTTGATGAAGGCCAGTTTCCAGCAAAAGTTAAAGCATTACATCTCGATAATGCTCTAACCGCATCTCAAGACAACTTCGCATTTGCAGAAGAAAGACGATTATTTTATGTTGCAATGACACGTGCACGAGAAAAGGTCTGGATCACTTATACAGGAAGTGGTTCAGTATTTGTGCAGGAGTTATTGAATGGTGATTATCCAGTGACTAAGAAAAGTTAGAAGGATTTTATATGAGCCAAGCATTGTTATTAGTGGATGTTCAAAATGACTTTTCACCTTCAGGTGCTTTACCAGTAAAAGAAGGTGACAAAATTGTACCGGTAATCAATCAACTGATACCGCATTTCGAGCATGTTATCGCAACGAAAGATTGGCATCCCGCTGGTCACTCAAGTTTTGCATCGTCCAATGGGGAGTCGATTGGGGAAGTGATTGTTCTCGACGGAATACCACAAATTATGTGGCCAGATCACTGCATTCAAGGAACTAAAGGTGCTGAATTTATTCCTGGTCTGAATACTGATGCGATTACCCAAGTCATTCATAAAGGCACGAACCCTAAAATTGATAGCTACAGTGGCTTTTATGATAATCAAAGGCTTCAAGCAACTGGATTAGCTGATTATCTAAATACTCAAGGTATTGATGAGGTATTTATCGTTGGCTTAGCTACGGATTACTGCGTGAAATTTACTGCTATTGATTCAGTATCTCTCGGTTTCAAAACATCTGTAGTTCAAGACGCTTGCCGCGGAGTTGAAATGGCGGAAGGGGATGTTGAAAGTGCTTGGAAGCAGATGGAGCAAGCTGGATGTAAGCTTATTCAGTCCAGTGAGGTTGTTGGTTAACGGCACTTTTGAACAGATGGAAAAGAAAATCCCCTTAAATAGGGGATTTTTTATGGTGTCTTTACTGCTACAACTTAAGCTTTGATACATGTTGCTTAAATTATAGGCGCTCAGCGAGGTAGGACTCGTAGTCAGGAATTTCAATATCTACCGGCTTATCAATAAATTCCGAACTAAATAAGAACTTAGCTGTTGCACGGTTAGTCGCAACTGGAATGTTCCATACACCAGCAATTCGAAGTAATGCTTTCACGTCTGGATCGTGTGGAACTGCATTTAAAGGATCCCAGAAGAAGATTAATACGTCGATTTTGCCTTCAGAAATAAGAGCACCTAATTGTTGGTCACCACCCATTGGGCCGCTGATTAAACTTTTAATTGGGAGTCCAGTTTCTTTGTTTAGCATGTTACCAGTTGTACCTGTTGCATACAGGAAGTGACGCTGTAGCTTTTCTTTGTTCTCTTTCACCCAGCGTAGAAGTTCTGGTTTACAGTTGTCATGCGCAACGAGTGCTACGTGTTTAGACGCAGCCATTGTGCGTGTTGTTACTTTCATTTGTTCATTCCCAACAATTAGTTTTGTTAATTAAATAACGAAAAGACCGTGGTTATTCAATCTCTTTTATTAAAAATGTTGTTATGTATTCAATTCAGAACCCTAAAACCATGATACGCGTTTAAATTGGTTAATTTATGACAAGGTTAATAACTATTGAAAGGTCATTACTTGTTTGAAATGAGGTGAGTATAGAGAGGCTTAATTCGTTAAATAAGCTGGCCATCGTTAGATGACTGACCAGCTTAATGCTATGAATATCTAGAATGTATTGCAGTTAAAACTTATAGCTTTCAGGTACAACGACGATGCCTTTTTCAGAAATTTTGAAACGTTTGGCATCTTCAATAGGGTTTAGGCCTATCTGAGTATTCGGCGGGATTTTAACGTGCTTATCAATTATGCAGTTTACTAACTGACAACCTTCGCCCACTTCCACATCATCGAACAAAATACTATCCACAACAGTGGCACTGTCGTTGATGACAACACTGCCTGAAATAATGGAGTGATGTACAGAACCTCCTGAGTTAATCACGCCGTTGGAAATGATCGAATTGATAAAAATCCCTTCATTACCAGTAGCTGAGGACACAGTTCTTGCTGGTGGAAGCTGGGGCTCATAAGTACGAATCGCCCAGTTTTTCTGATAAAGATTCATTGGTGGAACTGGCTCGAGTAAATCCATATTCGCTTCATAAAATGAATCGATTGTACCTACATCACGCCAGTAACAATCGCGATCAACACGACCTTTTTCATTGCAGAATTCATATGCGTAAACACTACGAGTTTCAATGAGTTTAGGAATGATGTCTTTACCAAAATCATGTGTCGATGTTTCTACTTCCGAATCTTCATGCAACGCTTGTTGTAGAACATCCATAGAGAATATATAGATACCCATAGAGACAAGGCTGGAATTAGGGCTATTCGGCATTGATGGTGGATCATTAGGTTTTTCCACAAAAGATGTGATGCGGTTTTCATCATCTACCCCCATAACACCAAACGCGGATGCTTGATCTCTAGGAACTTCCATACAAGCAATCGTTAATTTAGCACCTGTTGCTTTATGCTCCTCAAGCATAGCTGCGTAGTCCATTCTGTAAATGTGATCGCCAGACAGTACAACGACATGTTTGGCGTCGCTGCGTGAAAGTAACCACATGTTATGGAATAGAGCATCTGCTGTACCTTCATACCATTTCCCACCTTTACGCATTTGTGGTGGGACAACTGTAATGAATTCACCAAGTTCAGGATTGAATACAGACCAACCGTCGCGCAGGTGTTTTTGCAGTGAGTGAGATTTGTATTGCGTTAATACGAGTATTCGACGCAATCCGGAATGTAGGCAATTGGTTAAGGTAAAATCAATAATGCGATATTTGCCGCCAAATGGTACAGCGGGTTTGGCCCGATCATCAGTGAGGGGGGATAATCGTGAACCCATACCGCCGGCTAATATTACCGCTAAGGTGTCTTGCATCTTATTTCTCCCTAAATATGTGCAATTCGTATTCACTTTTTAGAGAGTAGTACAAGTTTCGAGCCAAAATTGAAACCTATGTCATGTCTTGAATTATTAATATGAGAAATATCTAATGCACTAAAATGATGCATTGGTACCCATAGATAAGCTATAAAATAGAGCAACAATACGCTTAAAAATAAAGGCAAAATGAAGGAAGAGTTACTTTTAAAATCTGAATAGGAAACGCACTACATTTACAATGTAAATCTTATTGTGAATCAGGCTTAAGGGGATGGAGTAGAGCTAATGTTTTGTAACGATAAAACCTCTCTATCGTAGTAGCGCCTCATAGTCGCTAGTTGTTCTTTTAAATTGATGAGATCTTGAGTCAGTTGTTGGTCCGACTTTACGTAGTGGCCAGCGGCAACTTCATTACTAATCAATCCCTCTCTTTCACATGCTTGCCCGATATCGTTCCAATAACCTAATTGTTCTGAGACTTGATTGGGGATTGTATCTAAGTATTGAATGAGATCATTTACCAACAGGCGAGACTCTAGAGCAGTGTTGATTTGGTTAACTACTTTTTCCTGAAACTGATTAGTATTTTTGTTCCACAGATAGGAAAGCTCTTCATTGGAAAACTCAATATGTAAAAAAATGGCCTGCTGAAAACTCGGTAACCAATCGTTGTATTTGGTGGCGAGCAAATTGTACTTTCTATCTAACGCTTGTTGAGAAACAAGTGCTTTGTTCCATTCTTGTTCATTACATTGGCTAGCATGTACCTGCCAAGATAAAGTTATCAAGGTAATGGTCGTTATAGAAAATAGGCACGCTTTCAAACTTTTCATTGTTTAGGATAAATGTGCTCACTTAATTAATGATATTAATGGCGACTAATTGTTTGCCACAGCTAATATTATTGTAGTTAAAGAAATTGAAGTTTTGAGAATAGTCTCTGCTTAACCATAAGGTATGGCGTAAAAGATGAAAAAACTGCTGATGGTTGTGTTTTTGCTATTGGGTTTAGCTGGCGCTGGTGCTGGCTACTACTTGTTTTACTATAAACCCCAACATGAACTTGCCAACCAAGCTGCGAAAACGGAAGAAAACAAGGATGTCGTTGAAGAATCTAAACCACAAAGTATTGCCGATCTAAAACCAGAAAATATGGAGTTTTACGTCGATGTGGAAAAGCTAGGCATCCGAGAAGCAGCGAATCAGGATGCATTTGTCGAACGCTATTTATACAAAGGTGACAAAGTTCGTCTCTTAGAAAAGAAGAACGGGTGGGGACGAGTTTCAGCTTATTTTGTCTATGAACAAGGTGGACCAGAAATAGCGGAATGGATTTCGATGGAAGGCTTAGTTGAGCAAGCTCCAGTTATTTCACCGGAAGAACGTAAAAAGACGATACAGGGTTATATAGCGGGGTCAGATGATCTTGTTCAGTTTGAAGAAATGTTTCTTAAAACGACAGATAAACTGCTAAATGATGGAAGTTGTACACCTGTTGATTTTGAAGAGCTCGGTGGTTGGGTTAAATCCACCAAGTACGCTGACAAAGATGTATATTTCATTTACTGCGGTGGGATGAAATTAGCAGACAAAATCTATCTAGATGTACGCACGGGTAACGTTTTCTACTAGGTTACCGTAGTTACAAAGATCGTTTTTTAGTTTGTACTCATCTCGTTCCACTCTACATATACTGCTTAAATGAGCGTTAATAGTTATTGATATGATCTTTAGAGTCATTCAAAAGCGATTAGCGCTAGAACCAAATTCAGAAAAGCTATTGTTTTAACTTAAACAGGTAAAACAGAAGCTTTATATCACGAATAGTCCGGTTTAGTGGGCTAGGAGGGACTATGACTAACGATAGACATGGTTTATCTATCGGTCTTGATCGAGTTGAAAATGAATTTTTCATTTCTATAAAGGCTGTAGGTAGGCTTACTCACCAAGATTACGAACACCTCACTCCAATGCTTGAAGCAGCTCTGATTAAAGTGAACCAACCAAAGGTCAAAATCCTATTCGATGTAACCGAACTTGATGGTTGGGAGCTAAGAGCAGCATGGGATGACTTGAAACTAGGACTAAAACACAGTGCAGTTTTCGACAAAATAGCTCTATTCGGTAATCAAGATTGGCAAGAGATGTCGGCCAAGATTGGTGATTGGTTTGTTTCAGGCGAAATTAGATATTTCGAAAGCTACATCGATGCGTTAACGTGGTTGAAAAACTAGAGACGAAAAATTAGTCTAAAGAGAACCTAAAACGAGGAAGGATCCTCAGTCGTCATAGATAGGGAAAGAATGGATAAATTAACGCCAATGACATCGATGTATTTCGAACAGTTACTCAGTATCGCTAGACGTAAAAGCGTCATCGACACAGCTAGTGATTGGTTTGACGGCTCTCAGACTTATCTAAATGAGATGAGAAGTGAACTCGATGAAGTATTAGAAGAGATCCCACTAAACAGACGTTGCTATCTTGAACAGGAGCTAGGGGATTTACTCTGGGATTATCTAAACGTCTTACTGGCTCTAGAGTCTGAATCCGAAATTAAATTGGAAAGCGTATTGGAAAGAGCTTGCAGAAAGTTCGAACAAAGGGTCAGTGGATTGGAAGATGGTATTTCTTGGAGTGATATCAAAGCTAAACAAAAACTTTCGTTAGCTGAGGAACAGCTGCATTGGGAACAGCAAAGCTGCCTCATGCCTTCCTGCAATTTAAGCAAATAAATCAGTACCTAACCTATTAATAGAAAACAGGGATATGTGTGAGCGGTATGCTCAGTTACTACTGTTTAAAAAGGATAACTATGTCTAAACACACTGCTAAAGTGTCTTGGTTTCGCAAGGAAAACGAAGTATTCAGTGATAACAAGTATAGTCGTGAACATGTGTGGGAGTTTGATGGCGGTGTCACTGTGCCAGCATCACCTTCACCAAGTGTTGTCCCTCTACCGTATTCTGTTGAAGCCAACGTTGACCCCGAAGAAGCATTTGTAGCTGCACTTTCTAGTTGCCATATGCTTGTTTTTCTCTCAATTGCAGCAAAAAAGCGATATGTCATCGATGAATATGTTGATAAAGCGGAAGGCTTGTTGGCGATGAATGAAGACAATAAAGAATCGATGACCCAAGTGATTCTACGCCCTAAAGTCACTTTTGTTGGAGAGAACGTACCAAGTGCCGAAGTACTGGAGAAGATGCATCACCACGCTCACGATAACTGCTTTATCGCAAACTCAGTAAAAACTGAAGTTATTACACATATTGTTTACTAAGGGAAAGCAATGAACATAGGGATATACATTTACGATAACGCAGAAGTGTTGGATTTTTCGGGGCCTTTTGAAGTATTCAGTACTGCCAAGAGGTTAGCAAACAAGGATTGGAACGTATTTTTAGTTGCAGAACAGCTTTCCTTAGTTAAGGCGCGTGGCGGTTTTGATGTTCAACCACACTATTCATTCGACAATGCACCAGACATTGATGTAATAGTCATCGTTGGCGGCGTTCATACTGAGGAAGTTAAAAAATCAAAAGTTACGGAATGGATAAACAAGACCTCATCAAATGCAAAGATCGTAGCGTCAGTTTGTACTGGGGCGTTTCTACTGGCAAAAGCGAATGTTGTTACTGATCATTGTGTGACGACGCACTGGGAAGACATTTCAGATCTAAGAAAAGATTTCCCGAGATTAGAAGTTCAGGAAGATGTCCGTTGGGTTCAACAAGGCAATATCGTGACGTCTGCAGGTATTTCTGCAGGGATAGATATGAGCTTATTCCTGATATCAGAGCTAGATTGTACTGAGTTAGCCCAAAAGACAGCTAAACAAATGGATTACGATTGGCAGAAAGTATCTTAAACCACCTATAGGTTAACCCTCTAAAGCTATCTAACAGGGTTAACCACATGCAAGCTGGACTCTTGGCATTACGCGTTCTGGAGTGCCAAGAAAATACCCCTGATACATGTTTAAATTCAGTTCTTTCATTGCTTCGAACTGTTGCTCTGTTTCGATTCCTTCAACCACGGTTTTCGCTTTGGCTTTTTGAGCTACATTGATTGCGTCAAGCAATGGTGCTGTATCGCCACTCATATATTTATTCAACAGAGTGCGGTCAAACTTGATTATGTCAGGCGATATGAGATCAACGCGTTCAGATGTCGAAGCCTGTGACCCGTAATCATCTACAGCGATATGAAATCCATAATTTGACAATGTTTGTGTCGCTTCTTTTAAGAGCTCGTTGTCTTCAGAATGCTGCTCAACGATTTCCATTACAATCTGAGGACGTCTGATATTAAGTTCGTTTATACGAGTTGATAAACGAGTAGAGAAGGTTTCATTTTGTACTAGGAACTGCCCGACCGATGGTAATAGGTTCAAAAATAATCGAATGCTTTTAAAAGGTGAATTAGCAAAATTTCTAACGTGGATCGCTCTGCTCAATAATTCGACATTAATTTGATCAATTAGATTAAATTGATCTGAATGGAAAAATAAATCAGGGCGTATTTGTCGATGCCCATTTGTATATATTCTAACCAATGCCTCAACACCAACAATTCTCTTTTCTCTAGAAAATATCGGCTGGAATACACTACGTAGCGTCATATTTTTATAATGAGCTATATATTGTCCCGTGTTATCGAAACTAATGTGTTTATCGAATTGTTGTCTCTGAGTAAGAATCATAGAATTAGTTAAATCCCAAAAATAATATTTAATTTACGCATCCATACGTCAAATTGTTTTGATTCACGTCATAGTATTGACGATATTAATTTTCTGTCAATCATTAATAACAAGATCATAAACTTAACTCGATCTTATAATGGATCATTTTTATGATCTTTAAGTTTTAAGATCAATTGTAGTTAAGCTAATTTTAGTTAACTATATGAAACGTAATGTTTATATTTCTAATAAAATAAATATATTAGACTAAATTGATGATCTAACTATACGAGGTGAATATGATCTATACAGATTTATTAAAATATTAAACTTTTAGAAAATAGAGATACTTCATGTTTAATTTTTCAACGATCGTCAAAAAAATCTTTATTCCTTATATAGCGACTCATCAGATGATATGAAAATGGTCTAATAGCCCATGAAATTATACTTTTTCCTAATCTAAGAAGTGTCGGTGTATTTTCATACACTCGTTCATTATGCAACCAAAGTAACTTCCCTACATGCCAGTAATAAAATGGTAATGGAGGCAGGAAGGTAACAATATCAAGATCACAACACACTCGGTATGTTTTATGAGCTAGCGAATACCGCCTTCTATATTGGTAACCACCTATCGCTGGTTGACCAAAGGTTACAACTCTTTTAATTGTTTTTGGATATTGTTTTTCTACTAAATCAGCTAGAACGGTACCAATTGCACCACCTGATGAATGTCCTGTGAAAGTCACTTTTTTGTCGAGTTCAATCAAAGGAACAATATAGCTCATTAACCTTTGATAAACGTTCAAACCTAACTTATCAGTGTTATGTCCAGGGCGACTTTCTTGCAACATTAAGTAGGCATAACCAGCGTGAATTGGATAATCAGTACCAAGTGTATTCGGTGTCACTTGCCACATCGCAAGGTTTAATAACCAATCCCAAAGTGAATGAGAGCCCTTTATTACAACGATGACTTCATCACTTTTCTTACTCCACAGAACGCGCATCATCACTTTGCCAAAACGGTTATAAACAATCCGTTGACCGTTTGGATCGAATCCGTAGTTGGTTTGCTTAAATACCCTTGGATATGCCAAATTACACAGCACTGCGTATCTTTCGTATTGGTAGCGTTTTAAGCTTTTCACAGTCTTATTAGTTGTTGGTTTTTAATAACTATGAAATAGGAATATGTAAGAAAAGTGACAGCTGATAAAAATGAAGGCTATTGGAAGGGCCAGTGTACTTACACTAAGCCCATTGCAGAACTGCGTACAGTTGAATGTATTTTCGAACTAATTGCTGATTTTTTGAGTGCTTCAAAGGATGTCCAAACTTGATGTAGCAAGGGCTTATTTGATAGCGCGCTTCTAAAGCTTGAGTTAAAAGTGAGTCACTTTCGTAAAGTGTAATTCCTTGAGCACTGTATTCATCAATTTCATCGGGTAACTGACCCGTCCACCAGTGAAGTAGCTCTCTGCTTTTTTGGCTTTTGCTAATCCAATGATCGGTAAGAAGAATAAGAAAATCATTTGGCTGGATAGCAAAACCGTATTCTTGTTTCCACTGAGAAATATCGCGCATCAGCTTTTCGCGACAGGTTTTACCTGCACTAACTAAGTGATGAGTCAGTATCCAGACTGTGCCCATTTCACTCGTTACTCGAAAATGGTGTGGCATATCTGCGTGGAAAGTGGATTCAATGGAGTCGTAGGCACAGGCATGTCCAAATTCAGTTAACGTACGCGACAACCGACGTGCGAATGCTAGACCTAAATGGTGTTCGCTCATTCCTTTGTTATGAATGGTTGGATAGTGCTTCTCACACAACCTCAAGCAATCGGTTTGAAATTCATTGACGCTTTGTGTGACTAGGTCCAGTAACAATTACTTATTCTCCATAATGTAAGCTCAGTTAGATTATCACAGTTACATTTTCTCACTAGGGGTAAATAACCGTTTTACTTCACCAATTTTTGAAATTTATATTTCTCTAACCGATTCGAATAAATGAAGTAAGAGCAGTAGTAAACAGATGAGTCTTGTTGGTTATAATAAGCTTCGAAATTGTGGGGGAAGTAACGATGAGTGATATTGAATTTACACAACACCAGAAAGAGGGACTAACTGCTGCATTACAAAAATACTGTTCCGATGAGTTAGATATTGAACTGGAACAGTTCGATGCGTGGTTCTTGTTAGAATTTGTTACAAATAAGGTAGGGCCGGTTTTCTACAATAAAGGGCTCTCTGATGCGCAATCTGTCGTCGAAAGAAAGATGCTAGATATTGGTGATGAGCTCTATCAGATTGAAAAAGAAAGTGAATTTTAGGATCGTACCTAAGACTTTACACATGTTTATTGTTCAAAATATTCGAATAAGTTCTTCAATCCGGCTGTATAGCTGCAAGGTAAATATTGGTAAATACTCTGTTAACAGTATGTATCAGGTGATACCGTCCGTTGATTAATGGTATCGAACATAGTTATGAGAGAAGCTGATATGAGTACCCAAGTCACACACTACAACGTTGTATCGCGTTCTATTCACTGGGTTTCTGCAATTGTAATTGCTGGAATGTTTGCCGTCGGTCTATGGATGACCGATTTGTCTTACTACAGCACTTGGTATCAAACTGCGCCTCATTGGCATAAATCGGTAGGATTGCTTCTAGCTGGGCTTTCAGTATTTCGAATAGTATGGAAGTTGGTGACAATGTCACCTTCTATTGAAGGTTCTAAACTTGAACGCATCTTGGCTAAGATTGCTCATTTATTTATTTACTTCGATTTACTTGTTTTATTTGTCTCAGGCTACTTAATCTCGACTGAAGATGGTCGCGGTATTGATGTGTTCAGTTGGTTTACCGTGCCAGGAGCCGGAGCTTTATTTGAAGGGCAAGCAGACTTAGCAGGTTTGATTCATCTGTACGCTGCATGGGCATTGATTTTAGTTGCTGTAGTTCACGCTCTAGCAGCATTGAAACATCACTTTATTAACAAAGATAATACGCTACGCAAAATGATAGGAGTATCGTAATGAAGAAAACGTTATTGGCTGTTGGATTGGCCGCAAGTATGGTTGCATCTTTTGGTGCAAGCGCAGCAGATTACGTAATTGATTCAAAAGGCGCGCACGCTTCAATTAACTTCAAAGTAAGCCACTTAGGTTACAGCTTCATCAAAGGGCGTTTTAACAAGTTTGATGGTGAATTCTCTTTTGATGCAAACAACATCGACGCTGCATCTGTACAAGTAAATGTGGATACAACTAGCCTTGATTCAAACCAAGCAGAGCGTGATAAACACATCCGTAGCGCTGATTTTATTGATGCAGCAAAATTCAGCACAGCAACTTTTAAGAGCACGAAAGTGGTTGATAAAGGTAATGGTAAACTGGATGTAGTAGGTGATTTAACGTTACATGGTCACACTAAGAGCATTACTATTGACGCTGAGTTTATCGGTGCAGGTAAGGATCCATGGGGTGGTCAGAGAGCGGGTTTCGCAGGTACTACTCGTCTAGAGCTTAAAGATTTTGACATTGCAGTGATGGGCCCTGCTAGCTATGTCGATATGGAACTACATATTGAAGGCGTTCAAAAATAATTGAACGGCTGATGAAACGAAGCCCCTGCTTAGCAGGGGCTTTTTCTAGCCAACTTATTGTTATGAAACTTTTTAATTACGCTCGTTCTAGTTGTTTTTCTTCTACAACAGATAAACGTTCACCATAGATGCTACGTAAAGCGAGTAGGACATGTTGACGTTCAACCATTCCAACAAAATGACCGTTATCTAATACTGGGAGTTGGTGCGGTTTTTGAACTTTCATGCTTTTCGCTCTTTCTTCTAAAGACAGAGTACTTAGGCGAGTTGCGATACCCATGCTAGTTGTTGGATAAAGCTGTTCTCTATCTATACAAAGAAACTCAGCCACATCAACAAGCTTGTCATTTATATCTATTGCAATAACGTCTCTGGACATCAAGTCAACAACCTTCTGATCTTTTGCAGGAATATAGTTCTGACACCAAAGCTCCACCATAACGTCATGAGCTGAAAACATACCCACCAGACGGTTATCCATATTGACTACTGCAGCAACGTTAACTCTGTTATCCAATAGTTTATCGATAGCTGTTGGGACAGGCATATCAGCACTTATTCTTAGGGGATTAGGATCCATAATATCTCTCATTGTGATAGTCGTTTTCATAGTCGATTCCTTAACTGACGTTAGTGGTGTTGCTTGTGTAATTGATGAAATTTGGGTGGAAATAAGTTTTGGTCGGCTGTAAATAGACCAGTTTGCTAGGCCTACTAGAACCGCTCCACCAACGATGTTTCCTAACGTCACTGGTATTAGGTTGGCAGTAACGAAGTGACTTATGTTCAGATCCGCATAAACGGATGAGTTGATTCCAACTTGTTGCCAGAAAGAATCGGGCGCAAAGTTTTGGATTACTATTCCTAGTGGCACCATGAACATGTTGGCAACGCAGTGTTCAAAGCCACTCGATACGAACATTGCTACGGGCATAATGGTCATAGCTGCTTTGGTCATTGCGTTTGCTGAGCTGAACGTTAGCCAGATAGCTAAACAAACAAGCAAATTACAAAGCACGCCTAGTGAAAATGCTTGTAAAGTAGTGTGGTGCAGCTTGTGTTGAGCAATGTTCAGGGCATTTAATCCCCATTGCCCTTGATCTAGTTGATATAAGCCGGCTGAAGAAACTAATAGCAGCAAGAACATTGCACCGATAAAGTTACCTAAGTAAACCTTGCCCCACACTGACAACATCTTTCCAAAGCTAATTTGTTTGTTGGCCCAGGATATGCTCGACAAAACAGAACTGGTGAATAGTTCGCCACCACAGATGACAATCAATATGAGCCCCATACTGAACGCTAATCCACCTGCTAGGCGATTAAGTCCCCATTCCGCGTTTTGATTACCAGTCGTGACTGTGATGTAAAACAAAAAAGCTAGGCCAATAAATGCTCCTGCCATAACAGCGAGACTGATGGTCATTCCGCTGGATTTTTGGGCTTTGCTGAGAGCAAATTTCTCAGCTTCCGCCATCATCTCTTTCGGCGAAAAATAATGTTGATTGTAAGACTCAGTAGATGCCATAACTGGTCTCCATATTGATATCCATAGTGATACTCCTTATTACAAAACAACACCTTATGTGCTGCTTGGTACTTAGGTTAGCGCCCTACGTTTCACTAAGTAAAATTGATAATATCAAATGCCCATATCAATTATGTTGATATAGTGGTACTTGTAGGTAGAATGCAACTGTATGCTCATAGAAGAGTTTTATTCGGACGTAAGGAGATAGAGTGCGATGAGATATTCACTGAAACAGTTAGCTGTATTTGATGCTATTGCTGACGCTGGCAGTGTCAGTGTTGCTGCTGATAAATTAGCTTTAACTCAATCGGCGACAAGTATGTCTCTAGCCCAGCTTGAGAAAATGTTGGGGCGTCCACTCTTCGAGCGCCAAGGTAAGCAAATGGCGTTAACCCATTGGGGGATGTGGCTTAGACCTAAAGCAAAACGCCTACTGCAAGACGCGCAACAGATTGAAATGGGCTTTTATGATCAGCAACTAGTCAGTGGTGAGATTTCCATTGGCGCAAGTCAAACACCCGCAGAACATTTAGTTCCCGATCTTATCAGTATTATTGATAATGACTTTCCAGAGATACGCATTGACCTGCAAGTTAAAAGTACTCAAGCCGTTATAGAAGGCGTTTTGGATTACAAATATGATTTGGGAATTATTGAAGGACGAAGCGATGACAACCGTATTCACCAAGAGGAATGGTGTAGAGATCATTTAACAGTGATCGCTTCTGCTCACCATCCCTTCGCCAAACGTACTACAGTAAGTCTCGCTCAGTTAGAACAAGCTAAATGGGTATTACGTGAAAGGGGCTCAGGTACGCGCAAAACATTTGATAGTTCTATACATCATTTAATCGAAGACTTGGACGTATGGCGTGAGTATGAGCACGTACCGGTTTTGCGCACATTAGTCGCTAATGGCCCTTATTTAACTTGTTTGCCTTATTTAGATGTAGAGCGGTTTATCGAAATCGGAAAACTGGTTGCTTTAAACGTACCTGAGCTGAATATGGAAAGAACGCTTTCATTTATATGGCGAGCTGATATGGCTGAAAACCCGTTAGCTGAGTGTATTATGCGAGAGGGTTTTAGGATGATGAAGGGAAGATCACTTTTTCTCTAGAATGTTTTGAGCTGAAGTCAATCTCTACGTAGTCACTGTAGTTTCATTATTACGATTTATGTTGATTTATCGTTTACGTCACTATTATTGTGAATGCACATTAATAGTTACATTATATATGTGATATGGGTCACTATAATGGCTATTCTAAATCATTAGTATCTCATCTCGATTCACTGATACAGCTTTTGCGACAATAGAAGCTGTTTCGCAGAGGGTATGATGAGCACACTTTTAGCTATAGCAATCACTACAGGCATTCTTTCTGGTTTATGGGGATGGGTCGCCGTTTCATTCGGTTTACTCTCTTGGGCTGGATTTTTGGGCTGTACTAGCTACTTCGCTTCACCAAAAGATGGAGTACGAGGTTTACTTGAGAGCTATGCCACTAATATGACGGGCGTATTTTGGGCTATGGTAATCATCAATGGCTCGCAATACATGTCTATCGAAATCCTCGGCTACGTAATTACGGGTGTTGTGTCATTTTTGATGTGTATCCAAGCGAAGAAACAGTGGCTAAGTTACATCCCGGGTACATTCATTGGATGTTGTGCAACTTTTGCAGCCAACGGAGACTGGCAGATCGTTGTTCCATCATTGTTATTGGGTGGGGCGTTTGGCTTCTCAATGAAAGCGAGTGGGCTGTGGCTACACAAACGAGCGCATGAAGAGAAAAAAGCTTCTCAGTCGTTAGTGAGCAAACAAGCTCAGTAACTTAGCCGATGTATCAATATTCCTTATACAAAGATTCAATCGCTATTTAATAGAATTATTAATCAAAATGGGCATACAGCAATGTATGCCCATTTTGTTTATTAACGAGATAGAATTGTGATTGCTATGTATTACCATTAGCCATCGTAATGACCCGTTTAAGTGTCCAGCGTAAAAGAACCGGTATACATTCAACACCGCCAGCTTCGCAATGAGACACAATTGCTAAGGCTAAATCAGGTTTTGCATGCTTTTTAAGAACTCTTGTGACGACCTTCTTCGCTGGAATGGGTTGATCGTGTGGGATCTTAACCATGTCTTTAAAGAAAAACTCAAAGCCATGTGAATAAAGAAAGTGCTCGATATCTTTATCTGGTAGCTCAGTTAATCTGTGTCTTTGCTGATCATGTCCAAGCATATTGATAACCGTTGCTGAATACTTTTTACCAGCTGAGTCGCCATCAGTAACCACATGCCAATCGATACCAAATGATTTGGCGACTTTAATAAGAGATTTGAGGCCAGATTGCGCAAACTCAATAATCTGTACACCTTCAGCTGCAAGGTTGTAGCCACATTGCCGTGCTAGTTCACTGAATAGCCAAACCTCTGTTTCGCCTTCGACTAACAACCAACAACGAGCAAACAGCGCGCCAGTGCGATGAAAACGAATATGAAATCCAATTCGTCTAAGCTCGTCCTGACCAAAGCCTTTTATTGGCATCGAAGTCGCTATAGTTCTATCTGATTTTCTGACCAAACGACGTATAGAATGCATTGGTACTGAACCTAAAAGCTCTCCACTGTTAGTTGTAAGTATCTTTTGCATTGGTAGCAGTTCAAGCAGACTCCAAGCTCTCGCGAGATGAGTAGGGTGTAAACGACCTTCCGGATCTTCTACTATAAGGATCGGTCTTGCGCAGCGGCGTATATCTGCTGGGCCTTTCGCTTGCAAATAGGCATTGAGTAAACCGAGAAAAAGCAGTCTTGTTTGTCTGTCTTTTGTTTCACCAACGATCTGTTTCAAGCTCTTATCGTTAGTCGGAGTGGCGTAAACTAAGCTGTCTCTTTCTAAACGAGGATTCTTTCTACTTTGATTTTTAAACGAGAAATAGTGATCGACCAGCGCATTCATAGCATTGAGGCTACTGCGCATCTCACCTTTATTCACGTGACCGGGAATGGCCATTAAACGACGGCACGTATTGTCTATCCGTTTTTCGACCCGTTCATTTTCATTGTTGGTTTTACCAAATGGTCGTATGAATCGGCGAGAGTCTCGCAAGCGGATAACGGGGTGCAAACTCATCAGCTCGCGAGCGAGCTTTTCACTATGATGGACTGCAATTGGATTGCCTTTCAAATCAAGGAAAGTGTAAGTAGTAGTAATGTCGTATTTAACCCGCGAAGCACTGACGCGATAGATAATCCGATGGGTGCCATCTTCATCTTCACACCAAATAGGTTTCAGTTTTCTATAGCGGCCCGCTCTATGTTCATTCTTGTCTGTTGTAGCAAAACTTAAAACAATTTGAAGATTCTGCGTTTGAGGGTGAGAAATTGAGTAGTCGACGTGGAAGTCTTGTAACTCAAATTGATAAGGTTCGGAACTGGTAGGTAACATAACCGACAATGCATCGAGTAACGAAGATTTACCCCAGGTGTTTTCACCAATCAAAGTCGTCAGTTCATCAAAGGAGAGAGATAAGCGACGAATACCACGAAAGCCAGAAATTTCGATACGTTCTAAAAGCATCGGCCAACTCCTCATGCCTCTTATATTAACGAGGCCATTATCATTTTTCTTTAAGCATAATGTAAAACTGCAATGTAAGCAGATGGTTATCTCACATAAACTTTATTAGTTGCGCCAATGGCTATGAAATAAGGTGTCGCATTGATGTCAAACTTTATAACTTTCTTTTCATTAACGTTTCATTACTATCACGATTCTGTCATGATCTGTGAGCTAGGATTAGAGTGAAAGAAAAGAGAAAAGACAAATATGAAAAATATAAAAGACACGAAGATAGTAACATCCATCACTCTGGCACATATCAACGATACCCATTCTTACTTTGAACCAACGTCATTACAGTTAACTCTAGATATCAATGGTAAGCCTTTAACACCTTTCGTCAGCGCTGGCGGTTTTGCTCGTATTGCAACACGTGTACAGCAGTTACGCGAAGATGCTCAACGCATGGGAAAGGGGTTCATTTTCTTACATGCAGGTGATTGTTTCCAAGGCACACTGTATTTCTCCTTATTTAAAGGTAAAGCCAACGCTGACATGCTCAACGCGATTGGCTTAGATGCCATGGCTCTAGGTAACCATGAACTCGATATGGGAAATGAGCCTGTCGCTATTTTTGCCAAACGTACCAATTTCCCTCTGCTATGCGGTAACTGGGATTTATCTAAGGAACGTGAGGATAAAACACATCGTTTATCAGACAACGAATCTGTCATTTCTTTTAACCCAACATTAGGTTGTGCAAACTGGATTACTAAACAAGTTGAAGGAAGTGAAGTTGCCATATTCGGTTTGTCTCTAGACAAAATGGTGGATATCGCAAACCCTGACAGTGATACGCCGTTTATGAATGCGTTAGAAACTGCAAAGCGTACAGTTGAACAGATTCAGAGATCAGGTATTAACAAAATTATTCTTCTTAGCCACTTAGGTTATGAAGCAGACAAAGAGCTAGCTCGACACGTTGAAGGTATTAGCGTCATTGTTGGCGGTCATAGTCATGTACTTCAAGGTGACTTCAGTTCCTTGGGGCTGGAAACACAAGAAGAATATGGTCAACGCATTAATAATACCTATGTTGTTCAGTCAGGATTATATGCATTAGCGCTTGGTCATTGCCAAATAGATTTCGATGAAGAGGGTAATGTTCTAAAGTTCGAGGGTAGAAATGAACTTTTACTAGGTCGTCGCTTATTTTTAGATGCAAGTATGAGTGAAGCGGGCAGTGACTGCGCGCATTTAGAAGCCTGTGAATACGTAAACAATCATCCAAACGTGGTGGTGTGTAAAAAAGATCCTGAAGTACAGGGGATCTTATTGAATAAATACATTCCACGAGTTAGAGAACTGCAAGCTCAAATGATTGCCGAGGCACAGGATTCGTTAAGGCATGTCCGTGTCCCAGATGAGCATGGGCCAAGTCAATTAGCGCCATTAGTTGCTCAATCTTTTGTTCATGCAATGCGTGAACGAGGCCATGAGGTTCAGTTTGCAATCCATAATGCTGGTGGTGTAAGAACTTCAATCCAACCTGGCAAACTTTCCGTTGCCGATATTGCAGGAAAGCTGTTGCCGTTTGCCGTTCCAATTGGTGTGTATTCTGTAAGGGGCAAGACTATAGCGCTGACTTTGGAAGGGGCGATAAACAATGCAACTAACAATGGTGTTGAGGGGACTGGATCTGGTAGCTACCCATATACGCACAACTTGAGTTTCTGTTACCACGCCGATAAACCGCTTGGTCAACGTATTACGGACTTAAAAATTCGCATCGGTAATGAATGGCAACTCATTGAATCAGAAGCCTTCTATTGTGGTACATCTTCCGCTTATACCATGAAGGGTAAAGAAGGTTATGATGCTATCACCGCTATGCATGGTGAAGGCTATGTTAGTAACGTGTCGATGGCAGATGCATTCATTAGCTTGCTAATGGATCAGCCGGACATTCTTAATAGCCGACCTTTAGAGCAAAGGCATAGTCATCTTTCATAAAATGGCATAATGCTTGCTCATGATGTTTCAGTCTTTTATTTCTCAGTACAAGAGAGGAAAGGGGGAAACATGTGGTTTCAGGATTGGCTTGATACAGCTGTTGTAGTTGGTTGGATAGGTGCGTGGTCCGCTTTGGTGTACCTATTACCACTGGCTGGTTTTTAAAAATTGCCTACTTTTAAAGGCAAGTGGAAGAAGGAGCTATCTTAGGCTCCTTTTTTGATCTCGGTTCGGAAGGTAAACCTTGTAGGAACGCTTTTGCTTTAAGGTTTATAGTTTGAATGCATTCGCATTACTATAATTACCTTCACTGTGTTTTAGTATGCAGGGAATATCGCATAAGTTTATTTACTTAAAACCAAAAACCTCATCCATTATGATGGATATTGGCGAAGCAATGTTGCGTATAGACTAAGAGTTAACAGTCAGTGTATTTGCATCGTGTTACATCTTTTGTGACTAAAGAATAGTGCTTTATTTTTCTTTATAACTAAGTACGACTTTTATATAAACTCAAATAAATGTCATAAAAACAAACAACTATTGATGATCCATTACCTGATGCCTGTGATTGATAAAGTTGAGATGATAATAACAAATTGACGAATAAACATTTGTTAATAAACTGTATATTCTTTTTTTGGTTTTATAAATAGCGCATAGTTATTCAATGAAAATCGATCCTGATGGTTTTTTAGTCATGCTAATCGGTTTGATATTTTAGGGTTTGTAAATGAGTTGTTTCATTAGAATTATTAATCTGAAAATCTAAATTTTGTCATTTCTTAAGCGCCCAAAACGTACTTATCATTACTGCAAATACAGAAAGTTACCGAATTTTTAAGAGAGGCTATCATGGCACAAGCAATGTATATGGGTAGTGTAACAGCGACCACCTCTATGGATAAAAAGACCTATGCGGTTAACTTCAAAGGATTGATAGCTCATTTGATTGATATTTTATTTGTTGATAACAAACCAGCAGCTAGCTACTACAGTGCTGATTTGTCTAGCCACATTCAGCGTGATATTGGTTTGAATCGTTAATCAGATGCGTAAGAACTAAAAAAGCCGAATACTCTACGAGTGTTCGGCTTTTTTTATCTCACTAGAGAGAGCTGTAGCTTGTGAAATTGCTGCATTTAGTCGTTCAGCGATTTCACAAGCATAAATCGTTATTTCTTACGGCAGTATTCAGCAATGATGTACATTGACTGGCCGTTAGCTTTACCAGAAATAAGTTTAGGATCATCAGATAAGCTAATACCGCGTACGACAGTACCTTGTTTAATCACTTGAGATGAACCTTTAATTGGCAGGTCTTTAATAATAGTTACGTCGTCACCTTTTTTAAGCTCTACGCCGTTTACATCGCGTGGTTTTTCAGCGTCATCGTCCATACCGATTGCCGCCCAGTTTGCGATTTCTTCTTCCATGTACATCATGTCTAGAAGATCTTGTGCCCAACCTTCTTTAGCGCTCAGGCGTTTCAGTTGACGCCAAGCAAGAACTTGTACCGGTGGAACTTGGCTCCACATGCTGTCATTTAGACAACGCCAGTGGTTTGCATCTGCTGTTTCTGGATCTTCGATTTGACTTTTACATGTGTCACATAGCATTGCAGAGTGATCAACAGTAACTAGAGTGTGTGGTGCAACCACAAACGGAGTTAGAGAAGTTTCAGCGGAGCAGAGCTCACATTTAGATTCGCAGCGTTCAAGCAAAGTTGCTTCAGTAGACATATTACCCACCTTTGTAAATTTTGTAAGCGCGTATTATCCACGTTATGCACAGGATTTAAAGGGTTATTCATTCAAATCACAAATATCAGCGACATATAACGTATAGTTTTACGTTTATCTTACAAATGGCATAATCACGCTCCAAATTACAATAAGCGTAGATTAAATTTGTGGAACTACTAAGTACGGAATTACTAGGTAAGCCTCTTAGGCTTGAAGGCTCAATGGCTGGTTGGCAGCAATTATTCTGGAACAATACTCTGGTTTCTCAGAGAGAAGCTCAAGCAGACGACTCAAAGACCATTCAACACCACTTCAAATTACAAAGAGGCGAACAAGTTATTGAGTGTCGATTAGAGGTTGATCTTGTATGGCAGCCATTTAGCCTCTCATACCGAGTTTCCGTCGATGAGCTAATTGTTGAACAAAACAGTCGAACTGAAAAAGATATCGAGCGACAAGTTCCTTTTACACCGCCACCTGTTGAGAGGCGTTTTAGCGTAATTGGTATTGTATCTTTAGGAATGAAAGCCCTAAAAAGTGCCAAGCTAATAAAGGTGTTGCTTGCTTCAGCCAGCCTTGCTGCTTATTCGTGGCTGTTTTCGTATCAATTTGCCATAGCTTTAATATTGTGTCTGGTGTTTCATGAATATGGACATGTTAAAGCGATGAAGTATTTTGGAATGCGTACTAAGGGTATCTATCTTGTACCGTTTCTAGGTGGCCTTGCGCTTAGTGATGAGAAGATTAATACACGCTGGCAAGATGTTGTCATCTCTATAATGGGGCCTTGCTTTGGATTCATACTGTCGCTGATTTTGCTAGTGGTCTATTGGATTACAGGAAGTCAGTTATGGGCTGCACTGGCGGTGTTTAACGCGTTCTTAAACCTGTTTAATCTACTGCCTATATTGCCATTAGATGGTGGGCATGTATTAAAGAGTATTACTTTCTCGTTGAACAGCCGTGTCGGCATGCTTATTTGTATCGCCACAATTATTGGCGGCATCGCTCTGAGTTATGCGTTAGGTTTAACCTTATTGGGTTTCCTCTTAGTTATGGGTTCACTAGACCTAGCATTTGAATGGAAGCACAGACATCATAGTCATTTGTTACCTTTGGATCGTTATGGTCAAGTGGTATCGACTGTTTGGTATGTAGGATTATTGGTGGGATTGATTGCCATAATTGTAGGATTTGCAACCACTGGAGATACGCTTCTAAGTTTGCCGCTACATATTCTAGGAACTTAGGTTAGATTTGATAGAAAATGGGGAGCTGTTGCTCCCTTTTACATTTTCAGATTTGGCAGTTTGGACGAGCCGCAGCGCTTGTCGACAATGTACTTATTTTGTTCGTCAGGTCTTGAATACGTGTGCTGTGTGAAGGGTGCGTTGAAAGCAGTTCGGGTGGATTATTGCCACCAGAGGCTTTCGCCATGTTTTTCCATAGGTCTATGCTCTGCTTCGGATCAAATCCAGCTTTTGCCATCAATTCTAAACCTAAGATATCTGCTTCAGATTCCTGAGTTCTACCATAAGGAAGTAATACACCATATTGGACACCTACGCCGAGTGCTGCCATGGTTAGGCCTCGATATTGCGCGTACTCTGAAGCACCGAGCGCTACATCGGTTATTTGTAAACCCGCGTTAGCTATTTGTGATTGAGACAAACGCTCGTTGCTATGATCTGCTAGTACGTGAGCAACTTCATGACCAATTACGGTGGCAAGTTGATCCTGATTGACGGCCACTTTTAATAGACCGGTATATACACCAATTTTGCCGCCGGGAAGGGCAAAAGCGTTGACTTGGTCGCTTTCAAATACAACCACTTCCCATTCTGAGAAGCTTGCTTGTTTAGGGACGTATGCGGTAATAGTGTTCGCAACGCACTGAACATAAGTGTTGGTTTTAGCATCTTTGCTGATAGGAGTATCGGTTTTCATCTGATCGAAAGACTGCGTACCTAAGCTGCTCATGTCTTGATCCGAAAATAGGATCAACTGATTCCTACCTGTCGGAGAAGAGCTACACGCTGCTAAGCTAAGACAACTTAATAGCAAGGAAGCTTTCATTCTGTTATTCATCGTTCGTTCCAAGTCATTAATAATATCGGTATAGTATCATTCCAAATCTGTACTACGACAATAATAAATCTCCAAACCTTTTAGGACGTTACGATGGAAATATGGAAAAAGCCAATTAGCTTAGACATCCTCAATGCAAGCAATAAAAATACCTTGATGGAGCATTTGAACATTGTCTATACCGCATTCAGCGAAAACACAGTTACTGCAACAATGCCAGTATGTCATTTTACACATCAACCATTAGGTATGTTACACGGCGGTGCTTCGGTTGTACTGGCTGAAACACTTGGATCTGTGGCGGCTAATTTTGCAGTGGATGATGAAAGCTATTGTGTAGGTTTGGATATCAATGCTAACCATATTCGCTCGATGCGTTCAGGGTATGTCATTGGAACTGCCGTACCACAGCACATTGGTGTTTCGACTCAAGTATGGCAAATCAATATTACTGACGAACGTGATCGTTTGGTATGTACAAGTCGTTTAACGATTGCAGTAAAGAAAAAGCGTAATGAACGTCAACAAATAAAGACTGAGCAGTAAATGGTTATCGAATTCAAATATGGGAAAATCATCGCTACACAGCATGAGGTGGTGGTTCGTTTGGAAGGAGAGCATCGTGCAATGATGCAAGCTACCACCGACGCTGTTCAGTTAATGGGTAAAGGAGCAAATGTTGTTGTGGTCAATTGCAGTGAAGCAAAATGGTCTATCAAGCTTGATAACGAAGATCAACTAAAGCTGGTCGCTGAAACTATAGGTTGTTCTATTCAATAAAATTTTCATGAACTCACTTGCATGAATAATTAAAAATAGGGAAACTCACTGGTAGTTTGAATCATGTGAGATTTCCTCTTTATGAGCAGCCCCCGCTTAAGAGTCCAGTTCGAAACTTTGTTCGAACACTTCAATGGTCAAGATGCTGATGCCCAGCTTGAAGATGTTGTCGACATTCTTTTTTGCACACGTCGAAACGCGCGAATCGTTCTCAATAAAATGGAAGAGGAAGGCTGGATTGAATGGCATCCTGCAGCGGGGCGAGGAAAGCTATCTAAACTCCTATTTAAACGTAGTAGGGCTGATGTTAGTGAGAATCTTGCAAGACGTTATCTTGATGAGGGTAAGATTGGGCAAGCGCTTTCTGTTCTTGACCATGATGCGAATAAATTAACGCAAGTTATCCAGAGTTATTTAGGCGTACAGCACCAAGAAGGTCTTCAAGTAGTACGTCTTCCATATTACCGTCCGCTTTCAATGCTCAACCCGCTAAAACCAATGCGTAGGTCTGAACAACACATCGCTCGCCAGATCTATAGCGGTTTGACGCGATTTGATGAAGAAGAGCAACTTAAACCTGATCTAGCCCATGCATGGCAATCGATTAATCCTCAACACTGGCGCTTTTATTTGCGACCGGGTGTCCGTTTCCATAATGGCAATTTGCTAACTACTGCGGCTGTGGTTGAAAGCTTGTG
Organism: Vibrio sp. HM8-C; assembly: GCF_058630515.1. Classification (NCBI taxonomy): domain Bacteria; kingdom Pseudomonadati; phylum Pseudomonadota; class Gammaproteobacteria; order Vibrionales; family Vibrionaceae; genus Vibrio; species Vibrio sp. HM8-C. The sequence goes on along the minus strand of NZ_JBMMKS010000008.1, from coordinate 19,871 downwards.
GAATCTACGTTTTGTTAACTTGTTCTCTCATATTGAAAAAGTGGAATCGCCGGCAGACTGTATCGTTGATATTCACTTACAAAAACCAGATACCAGATTGCCTCAGTTATTGGCTGAATGTTGCGCAAAAGTGTTACTACCAGAATCAGAACGTAGTGAAACGTTTGATTTAATGCCGATCGGAACTGGGCCATATAAGGTTGTCCTGAATGATGAAAAACGGTTGGTTCTACAAGCCTTCGACAGCTACTTTGGATTTAGATCGTTGTTAGACAGAGTGGAAGTGTGGGTGATTGATGAAGCTCATTCCTCTATGGTGTTCCCGAGTCTTTCTAATCCGGTTAAAAACAAACGGGGATCGTCTACTGAAGATGTTGATTTGGATCCCGGCTGCACTTACTTGCTGCTTAACCGTCGTCATGGTGTAGCGGCAGATGAAACTTGGGCTGAGTACCTGTGTCACAAGCTCAGTGCAATGAATTTATTTAAGCTGATGCCAGAGCAAAATATTGTCGAACTTGGTGTATTACCGGCTCACGGCCTAAAGCCAGGCTGGTATCATCAGGTGCAAATAAGTCACAGTGTCACTCCAAGTGAGCCGAAACGCCTTACAGTGGCATATCACGGACAGCATCCCACATTTCCTATGATTGCGAAGGCGATTGAGCAGCTTTTGAAAGAGGATGGTATAGGTGTCGATTTTATTAAATATGAACTTACGGTAGAAAATGCCAGTGAAGTCGATATTTGGATAAAGCCTATGGGGATTGCAAGCCATAGAGATGATGCGTTAGCTGGTTGGCTGCTTAATGATTCGGATATTGAACATTTGAGTCGTCCTGATGACTTTCGCTTATGGTCTGATTTGATAGACCAATGGCGTGCCGAACCGCTAACTCATTTTCCGGGTAAAGAAATAGGTAAATCATTAGTTGAGTCACGACAGGTGATACCAATGTTCCACTGTTGGTTAGGCGTAAGTAAGGATCAATGTGGTTCGTTGCAAAACGCAAAATGCAACGCGTTAGGCTGGTTTGACTTTAGTCAGGTTTGGGTAAAACCTGAATTTGAGTTGGGTTACAGCGACTAGTAAGCACATGGCTAAACCAAACAAAAAACAACCAGAACAAAGTGTCGATATATTTTGCAGCAAGTGTAGAGCGCAACTTTTTAAGTACAAAAAAGGCGGCAAAGGTTCACTAGTAAAATGTTTTAAAGATCGAATTGTACAAAACTACGTGACAGAACCGTGTAAATGCCCAAACTGTTCTAGCGAATTCGCACGCGAATGTATGATTAGAGGTACTCCAGCCTACAAAATCATCGGCGGTAAGGTAATAATGAAATAGTCAGTTCGGATTAGTTTTTCTCAGCATAAAGAGCAATAAAACTTAACGAAAACTTTAAAATAGTGACTGATATGTACCTAAATTGATCGAGCTCGCTAAATTCGTTAATTTTTGTGTTAATAAGTATCATAAATTTATGGAAGTGTTAGAATTGCGCCGTAAAAATATTTAGGTCAAATCATTTTCAATTTCTTGGAGTTGTCATGGAATTAGCGCTTATCATCACTTTTATCGTCGCGGCTTTAGTCATGGTGAAAAAAGAGATGGCAGAAAACAAATAATTTATCGCATTTACTACACTTTTATTAACTTTTTGAATGCAATAAATTTCTAATATGAAGTCAGCAAATGCTGGCTTCATTTGTTTCTAACGGCTTAAAATAACTTCTGAAGTATAAATTCATAAAAAATATCGCTAGTATCAATGAGTCACTCATATATCAAATCAATAACAGAACTGCTCAGTAGCAGATTGGTTAAGCGATTTACTTTTGGAATAAGGATATTGTCTTGCATAGCCCAATAACACTCGAAGCACTGCATATTCTCGACGCAATAGATAGACGAGGCAGCTTTGCATCTGCAGCGAATGAATTGAACAGAGCTCCTAGCTCTTTGAGTTATCAGATTCAAAAGTTAGAGCAAGACTTAGACATCATGATCTTTGACCGTTCCGGTCATAAAGCCAACTTCACTGAAGCAGGCAAACTCATTCTTGAACGTGGTAGAGCAATCCTTTCTGCAACAGAAAAGTTAGTCAATGACGCCACCTTGCTCGCAAATGGTTGGGAGCTAGACATTACCGTAGCCTTTGATGGCATAATTCCCGTTGCATGTTTTTTCCCTATGGTGGAAGAGCTAGGCAACGTAAGTAAAACTCGGATTAGACTACAAGAAGAAATCTTAGCCGGCTGTTGGGAATCATTAGCTACAGACCGTTCCGACCTATTGGTTTGCCCAAAAGTGGACACCTTGCCGCAGGATGTGAAGTCTGAGGTATTAGGCACTATGTCCATGGTGTGGGTTGCAGCGACTAATCACTATGTTCATAAAAGAAGTGGTGAATTCAACGAAGAGGCGCGACAAAAATATCGAGTGATTGCAATTGCCGATACAGCTCGTGACCAACCAGCAATGAGTGTGAACATTCTTCAGAAACAACCTCGACTCACCGTTACCAATTTCAGTGCAAAATGTCAGGCGCTGGTGGAAGGGCTGGGTATTGGCTCTTTGCCAAAACATGTTGCTGAACCTTTAATAAAAGAAGGCAAGCTCAAAATTATCAGTGGAACTCAAGAGTGGGATATGGAGCTGATTATGGCATGGCGACGTAATAAGATAGGCGAAGCAAAATCTTGGTGTATTCAATATCTTAAGAAAAACTGGAAGCTAGTTTAGATCAAAACTAGGCACAATGATCATAATGATCATAATGATCATTGTGCCTACATCAAATACTAAGGGTTGAGTGGTAGAACCATATCAGCGGTTCCATCTTCAAAATGGACATCTACTTCAAATCCAAGTTTCTGTGCCAAAGTCAGCATGCCGCGATTTGTTGGCATCGTCATTCCAGACATTTGCTTAGTACCTTTGGCTTTACAGTAATCAATAATCCTACTCATCAAAATTTTGCCTAAACCTTTACCTTTAACATCGGTTCGAATGAGTATGGCAAATTCAGCATCTGTGTTCTCTGGGTTGATTAATGCACGTGAAACACCAATGATTTCCTCCTTATTGCCATCATTGGTTACAGCCACGAAGGCCATTTCTCGGTCATAATCAATTTGGGTTAAATTGGCCAATGCTTCATGATTAAATTCCCCCACATCTGAAAAAAATCGTTTGTATAAGTCCTCTTTACTTACTTTCTTAATGAATTCAGCATGATGTGGTTCATCTTCTGGGAGAATAGGACGAACAGTGATTTTATCGCCGTCTTTAGCTATGCACTGCTCGACTAATTCAGTTGGGTATGGGCGTATAGCGAGTCGGCTTTGAGCGTCACCTTTAAATTTCTTTAAAGTTAAGTCAGCATCAAGCACAGTAAATTGGTTTCCATTGACTAATACTGGATGAATATCCAGTTCGTGTACTTGCGGGCATTCAACAACCATTTGAGAGATACGGACGAGAAATTCTGACAAGCCATTAATATCAATTGGCACCGGTAGTTTTTGCAGGCGAATTTTACCACTACGAATGGCTCGTACTATTAGGTAACGTGCTAGTGTAGTGTTGAGCGGCGGGAGTGCTGCTGCTGCATCTGATGCTTCGTTCCATTCAGATCCGCCTTGCCCTAACAAAATCACAGGACCAAACGTGTTGTCGTGTTTTACTTTAATTCGTAGTTCTTCGCCGCCAGCGAGTTTTGCCATCCCTTGAACAAGCAAACCGTGAATATTAGCGGAAGGATAGTGCAACTGTGCACGATCGAAAATAGCGTCTGCGGCGCTCGATACTTCATGCGAATTTCTGAGATTGAGCATTACGCCTTGTACATCAGATTTGTGCGCAATATCCGGCGATCTAAGTTTGACCGCTACGGGATAGCCAATAGTCTCTGCTATATGGACAGCTTCACTTGCATCCATCGCTATCCAAGTCGGTAATAAATTGAAGTTAAAACACTTCAAAAAGTTACCTATTTGATGAGTATCTAAATGCAGTTGATCATTTTCGGCTAAGTGTTCATCGATCCAAACTTTTGCAGCATTGATTTCTGACACATGAACTGCTTCTGCGGTTGTTGGCGTCTCCATTAATTGTTTTTGATTTCGGCGATATTCAACCAAATGCATGAAAGCAACCACAGCGCTTTCCGGTGTTCTGTAAGTTGGAATGCCTGCTTGATTAAATAGTTGTCTAGCTGGCCTTGCTGTTAGTTCTCCAGACCAGTTTGTCAGGATGTTAAAACGCCTAGCTCGTGGATGAGATTTAATAAGGTCAATAATGGCTCGTGCAGTTTGTTCTGACTGTGCAATAGCTGAAGGGCTGTGCATGATCAAAATGGCATCAGCATTATCGCTGTCCAATACTGCTTTTAACGCATTGATATATCGGTTGTGATCCGCATCGCCGACGATATCAATAGGATTTCCATGTGACCAACTCTGTGGCAAACAGCGGTTTAGCGCTTCAACAACCGAGTCCTCAAGCTCTGCCAGACGGCCGCCGTGATCAAGCAGGGTATCTGTCGCCATAATTGCTGGACCACCGCCATTAGTAATAATGGCAAGTCGTTCACCTCTCAAAGGTACTGAGTGAGTTAACGTTTCTACAGCTGCAAAAAGCTCGTGAGTATTGTTTACACGTAACATGCCTGTGCGTCGAATGGCTGAATCGTAGATGATGTCCAATGTATCGTCGCCACCAGTATGCATTTGTGCGGCTTTTTTACCGGCTTTAGTTCGACCACCTTTAAGAACTAGGATGCGCCTATTACGTGATGCAGCACGAGCAGCAGACATGAAGCGCCGTGCATCACTAATGGTATCGACATATAACAAAATTGCATCGGTATGTTTATCGGTACTTAGGCAATCTAGTAAATCTGCGAAATCTATATCTGTTGCATTGCCTAAAGACACAAACGCCGAGAACCCAATTTGTTTATCGTTGGCCCAATCCAAGATAGTGGTACATACAGCCGCTGACTGCGAAATAAATGCGATATTGCCTCTTGTGGCTGTAACCGGCGAGAAAGATCCGTTGAAATTAGCCCAAGGCAAAATGAGCCCTAGGCTGTTCGGGCCTAAAATGCGCATACCATGTTGTTTTGCTATCTCGTTGCATTGTGCTTGTATTTCAAAGCCTTGAGCATCCAACGTGTACATATCAGAAGATAAAATGATGGCATTTGCTACACCTAGTTCAGCTAATTGTTTGACTATCGATATGTTTCTACTGGCATGAGTACAAAGAATTGCAATGTCGGGCACTAAAGGGAGTGAAGCTATGGTCTTATATGCTAATACGCCGCACACGGAAGGATAATAAGGTGTTACTGGCATGATTGCGCCATCAAATCCGCCTTGAAGAAGATTCTTCATAACAATATTGCCTGAGCGGAAAGGGCGAATAGATGCACCAATTACAGCGACTGATTGAGGTTTAAGTAACTGACTTAAATTGTTCATGATTATCACGCCATAAATTGACTGTGTATATATCCTAACCAATTAATGGTAAGTCTGTTTGCGTATTTAGTATCACTGTGATCATCACTGCACGTTTCAACCACGACTTTGTGTCCTAAATCACACGTTATCGTTATATATTAGCGACCTATGCTTGATTATAGGCGCCTCTATCGGCATGATTTAGTTAATTACTATCAGAGCGTTAATAAACCCATGAAAAAAATCTCAATCTTAGGCTTGTCAGCAATGTTAGCTGCGTGCTCTTCTGGTACATATACCACCGATGTAACCTCAGAAAGTCACCGTGAAGATTATAACGTGGCAACAGTTCAACAACCGGTTGTCTCTGATTCAGGTATGGCTTCTGGTATTACTGAACAAAATATTGAGGCTCAAGCGATTCAAACTGCACCACAACCTATGGAAAAGAAAGTGGTTAAAATGAGTCCAAAGCCAGCAACGGTGTCAATCACGCCTCCAACAGCTAAACAAGTCGCAATGAATCCACGTTATGGTTACACCATTCAGGTTGTAGCAGTAGGAAGCCAGAGTAAAGTTGACCAGTTTGCTAGCATGCTACCTAAAGATGGCCAACCAATTTGGGAAAACTATAAAGTTGTGAACGGTACTAAATGGTACACAATCCTTTATGGTGATTACGCGACTCGTCAAGAGGCGGTAAAAGCGATTTCTGAACTTCCAGCAGATTTCCAATCGTTAAAACCGTTCGCAAAAAGCATTGATACAATCAAGAACTCAGAGTTTCCTACGCTTAACAAACTCAATTAAGCTTTGAGATTTTGAGAGAAGGGGCATTATTGCCCCTTTTGCCTGTTATATAAGCAGTTAGACAAACAATTGCTAATCAACGGTGTAAGTTCTCTATGAATTTACTATGATAGACGAGCAATTTACCTAAAGATGTCACGGATATATCAATGACAAAGACAACAATCCTTCTTTTATGCGGCGGCGGCTCATCAGAACACGCAGTTTCTCTTGTTTCTGCGAATTACTTACAGCAGCAATTAGTATTAACCCCTGAATTCGAAGTAGTTCGTGTAGAGATGAAAAAAGACGGCTGGTTCTCAGAACAAAATGAGCTGGTATATCTTGATACCAATTCGGCTACGTTAAATGGCAACGGTGTTGTAAAGAAAGTTGATTTTGTTATTCCTTGTATTCATGGGTATCCAGGTGAGACCGGTGACATTCAATCAATGCTGGAGTTAGCAGGTATCCCATATCTAGGCTGTGCTCCGGAAGCTAGTAGCAATAGCTTTAACAAAATTACCTCTAAATTATGGTATGACGCATTAGGTATCCCTAATACTCCTTATCTGTTCCTCACTGAAAATAACCAAGATTCCTACGAAAAAGCAAAAACTGCGTTTACTAAATGGGGCAAAATCTTTGTTAAAGCTGCTCGCCAAGGATCATCCGTTGGATGTTACAAGGTCACTAAAATTGAAGATGTTTGTGGTGCTGTAGATGCTGCGTTTGGTTTTTCGGAGCAAGTACTGGTTGAAAAAGCAGTTAAACCTCGAGAACTTGAGGTAGCGGCTTATGAAATTGATGGAGAGCTGCACGTATCAAAACCTGGAGAAATTATAGCTCCTGAAGATGCTTTCTATACATATGAAGAAAAATACAGTGCAGACAGTCATTCTACAACCGAAGTTGAAGCGACTAATTTAACGGATGAACAGTTACAAGTTATCCATCAGAGTGCAATAAAAGTATTTAAGCACATGAAACTAAGACACTTATCAAGAATTGATTTCTTTTTAACTTCTGAAGGTGATGTTTTCTTGAATGAAGTAAATACGTTTCCTGGTATGACCCCTATATCTATGTTTCCAAAGATGTTAGAACACAATGGGCATAAGTTTTCAGACTTTCTAGCGCAGTGCGTTAAAAACTCAATTACTCCCAAGGCTTAAAAGAAAAGAACTTAAGTTTCTCTCGCTCTGCTGTTTCCCTATTACCAATATATTGATAGGGCATAGCAGGGCTTAACCATCTACCAAATTCCTGTATCTCCCTCACCTTATAGCCTTGTTGTGACAACTCTTGTACCGCTCCAACTCGAGCTGATTGACCAGAAAACTTTAGCTCAGGTTTATCTAGCAAGACGCCTGCATTGCGCAACACACGAAAAATAGACGAATCATTAAGTATGTTGTCAGCAACATTTCCATGTTTATCAAGTGATCTAAAGACATATTCGCTATTTTTAGGGACTATCTTCAACCATTTGTTTAAGCAAGATGCAGCGTTAGACGAGAGTTGATAACGTGAGTCACCGAAAGTCAGCAACAAGTGTTCATCAAGTGATTCTATTTGGTTGAATGAGAGTTTCTTTAGTTCAGAACGTTTTAGTGCGCATTCGAACATCACATGATAGATTGCCAAATCTCGTATAATCTTTGCAGATTTGCTCTTATTGTATTTCTCATATAGCTCCAATAGATGTTCACTTGTGAAACTTAGTGCTTGGATTTCGTCACCTTTCTTATTCAGACGTAAAGTCATTAAGGATTGTCTAACTTGAGGGTTATTGGTTGGGTCTTTTAGAGATAATAAACGATGAATCAAACTTATTGTGACACTGTAGCGTCTGATTGAACTGTACTTACGTTTCTTTGACTCTGATTCTAAAAATAGGCGAGTAGCCGTTACTGAGGCAGGCAGTGCATTAACATTCTTGCGTTGACAAAAGCTTACGAATAAATTCCAGTCATTTTTAATCGCAAGTAAAGAATTATGAGCGTAAGAGTGTTGTGTTAAGTCATTCATTTGCTCTAGACTTACCAGCTCACTAAACTCTGTAACTTTATGTTTTAAAATAGTTTGATCTGTGACGTAAGTTAGCTTTTTTTTCATCCTGAGGCACTATAACTTATCAATTTGCTAAATAATATACTTGATAACCATGCGTATACAATTATTATTTAGCTAATACATTAATATGAGCAGATTAAAGTATGGCTAATGCAAGTTATCGAGGTTTCACATTACAAACGGCTAAACAATCCGCAGATATTTGGCAGGTTCGAATTAAGAACCATGTTCTAACGGGTAATTTAGCTGCAGTTAAGAAAAGCATTGACTGGTGGTGTGACACGGCATCATTAATTGACCCGAGTGAGTTTGAGTCTGTAGGTAAAACTCGAGAAGTTACAGGCTCTAAAGAAGAAAACTTTAATGGATTTACGTTGAAGAATGATACTGGAGAGCCAAATTCTTGGTATTGTTTCTTTAACGGACGTTTGATTAAAGGTTCTAAATTGGCTTTACAAAAGCATATCGAAGCTCATTTAATCGCAAGACAAAGAGCAGCAGCGCAACAGAGAAAGTAGTATGACTCTAGTATATTCGACCGAAACAGGCCGTATTAAGCAAGAACCAGAGAAAGTAGAAAGACCTAAAGGTGACGGTATTGTCCGAATCCACCGAGAGACAAAAGGTAGAAAAGGAAAAGGCGTTAGCATCGTTAAAGGATTAGATCTCGATGATGCACCTCTTAAGCTTTTGGCGGCAGAGTTAAAGAAAGTCTGTGGGTGTGGTGGTTCAGTCAAATTTGGCGATATTGAAATCCAAGGTGATATGCGAGACAAGATTAAAGATTATCTTGAAAAGAAAGGTATGAAAGTAAAGCTTGCAGGCAGCTAATCAACAAATAAATAATCTAGTAAAGAAAATTTAGTGCATTAGGTTTCTTTACTAGATTAAGTTTCAGTTAAGCATAGGTTAATAATTAGTGGTTAATCATAGATTAACTAACTGATTATTATATATTTTATGTTAAGTAAGTTTATGTAAAACAAAACGAACATGTGGGGTAACGTTAAACAGTATATAGATCCTATACATCAAAATTTAACATAATACATATAATACGTAGTCTCTAATGGGCTCTAATGGGGCGACAATCGCACCGCAAATCATTGATATTGCTGTAAAACCTAGCCCGTTATACTTTTTTGCAATGTTCGTCCAAGCTTGTTGCGCGCGGTAATTTTTCGCTCGGTCTGCTGCCAAATACACCAAAACTTCTTCTTCTGAAATTCCAACAACGTCAGCTAAAAAAAGTGCTTCACTTTCAGTTAGATAACGCTGACCGTTTCTAATTGCGCTTATCTTTTGACGGCTTAGACCTAAATCATGCGCGATTTGCTTATCTTGCACATAATTCTTTGCCGTTTTATACGCATCTAGCAGTTGATTACTGTACATAGGCTTTCCTCCAATCCTGTTAATTGTATACCGACAGTCCACAAAATGCGGTCTTTACAGTCCTGAATTGTGTGGTCTATAGTCCACGTAAATCAGGATTCAGACCACTTCGGGCGTTAGCCCTTGAAGCTTTCGCTTGTTGTGGTCGCCTCAACTTCAACTGTTCAAGGTGGTTGATTATGCCAGCTGAAAAAATCTTTTATGACCTAATGCCAGACCATTCTGTATCTGTGTACATGTTTGGCGATTGGGATTTTTTCAGCTCGTATAACGGTTTGATCTCTTACCTCAATTCTAACGGTATCTATTACAAGTTAATCGACATCACGAACACCACGCTCGATGAACGTCTAGAAATCATGGGGATTCAACCATGAAACGCGCGTGTATGGATTGCGGAACTAACTACGAATCAGTGATGACGTGTTGTTGTCCTGAGTGTGGCTCTGGTGTGATTAACCAAATTTGTATGGACGATGTGGACGTGTTCAAACGCAAATCGTACGTACACAAAACGCCAAAAAATTACCTGTTCCGTACCAAAAATAATCCTGTGGTGTCTGAGTTCGTCAGCCATACCGTTGAGGAATACACTTTCATTGAGGACTACGAACAGTCGCCAGTGACCATTGATTATCTCTGTTTTACGGTCAAGTTAGCCGATTTTCGTCACTGCAAAAAAGAGTCGCCTTATTCGGGTATCCATTTTCCGGTTGAACCTGTTTTCTCTACCCATAAGGCGCAATCGTTCAGTGATATCGAGGCTTACAACCATTATTTCCGCGAGGTGTATTCCGACTACTTACTGGAATGCGTTCGACGCTTCATTCAATACGTGCTCGGGTTCAATTATGGTGCGCCAAGGGGTTACGGCTTCCAGTTCTATCAAGATTCGTTCGTTTTAACGTCTGCCAATGGTGATGACTACTGCGGTCAAGTCGGTATCGGTGGCAACCGCGACACGGTGCATTTTCAAATCCCTGCGCATGGCTGCAAACACTTATTTGCTCAGCGTTCCTGTCGTTTCTTGCATCACTGGCTCGGTAATATTCTGTGCTGTAAACAACTAACTCGCATCGATTTGGCTTTTGACTGTTACGACGATTTACACACTTGTGAAGCGGCTGAACGTGCGGCACTCCTTGGGGCTTTTAAACGCTCTCGCGGTTTCGCGCCAATCATCAAAATTGTCGATGAATATCAAATCGTCGATGGTCGTAAGGTCTTTACCCGTGAAGAACGTAACATCGGCTCGCGTCAGTCCTTAGTTTACTGGCGCATCTATAACAAAAAGCTTGAGCAGAATATCCAAGCGGACAATTTCTCTTGGTATCGCTCGGAAGTCGAATTGAAGAAATGGGATATCGATATTTTGCTTAATCCCGTTGGGGGCTTCGTTGGCTTGAATGCCTATGCTGCCTCGTTGATATCGGAAGATATCACTCCTGTGAAAACACAATCAAAACGCATTAAGCGCGCTTCGTGTGACGTCTTAGCCTCGGCATTTTGGGCGAAGAGACAATACGGACGTTTAATAAACAGCTTGTTGGATTTGTATCAAGGCGATAGTCAAAAGGTCGTTTCAACGTTGGTCAAGGACGACGTTTATCTGCCCTATCCTTCAATGCATCAAAAACTTATCAACGCTTTGGAGTAATTAACTATGGCTAAGAACTCGGTCTTTGTATTAGGTGTGTCGATTTTCTGGAATGAATTTCGCGGTGAATTTGCTCAACTCAATATCTCGCGTCCGCTTCGTCCTCTCGATATTGCTAACGACAAAATCAAAATGAAACGTCGCACCATTGGCGAATCTGGTGAGGTGTCGAAATACGACACACCACTGACGATTGATCTTAATTACGCACTTGAACTCGAACGAACTGGCGCACTCGTACCTCGTCGTGAGTATGAGGTCGAAATCAGTCTGAACATGGACGACCCATTGTCCGGTTCTATTGTCACCAAGTTGATTCCTGTTGACCCTGAAATCAAAAAACACTTTGAAACGTCAATGAATCAAAAGGTCGGAGCGTAATTGTATGAGCCAGTGCGTAGCACTTCTTAACGGTTACCTTGTCACTTCTAACTCTAGTTGTGACTACGCACTGCTTTCTGCTACTGAGCTTGAAGAACTCCAAACAGGTTTGGATGGCAACTTGAATATTGACTCACAGTTGTACACCTCCGTGACAGGTTACTTGTTGTTGTCACTCGTGGGCGGTCACATCTTGGGTCGTATAGTGAAGGGTCTCGGTCGAGGCTGATTATTGTTAATTAATGGAGTAATCCTTATGAAATACATGAACATTCTTAAAAAACACTCTGCAAAAATCGGTGTAGCTGTATCAACGGTTGCGGCTTCTGGTATGGCTCACGCTGTCGATGTCAGTGAGGCGTTAAGCACTGCTGTTTCATCTGGTCAAAGCAACTATAGCATTGTTGTTGTTGGTCTTATCGGCTTGGCGGCTATCGGTTTCGGACTTCGTGCCATTATTGGCGCTATGCGTTAAGACGATGTTCGAGGTTGTTTCTAACGTCACCACTATATTTCTCGCCTTGGCGAATGGTGGAGCGTTTATATACGGCTTTTATACTGGTATTAACGCCTCCTGATGGGGGCGTTTTTTGTTTGAGGCAATGACAATGCGTAGTGCGATTAATACATGTTTGATGATCCTCTTTTTATTGGTTGTCCTTTTCTCGTCATTCTCTCGTGCTGCTGATTGTCCTATTGGTGATACGCCTGTTTTAAAGTTTCCTTTGGGCACGAGTCAGATTTATTCCACCTGTACGAACGGTTGCCGAGCGGAAGATAATTTTAGTAGCTCATCGACTTGGACGTGTAATGAAACGTTGGGTTATTGTACGGCTGCATTTTTCACCACTGGAGAATCCTGTACCGGTGCAGACGATACCGACGGCTCTTGTGATGCTAACGGTGATTGTGAAATTGTTGATAATGGAGGTGGTGATAATGGCGGTGGTGATAATAGTGACGGTTTTTGTCAGCTTGGGGACGCAAATTGTGTTAAACGCATTGCTCAACAAGCAGACAAAATTCTAGTTAGGCAAACCCAAGATAGAGAATATCTTTACACGGCTATTGGCACATATGCTTATCAAACCGAATCCAATATTAAAAAGGCAATTCAAGATTCTAACGCTGATAACCTTTTTTCTACGGAGCTAATTGTTAAAGATGGCTTCGCGGCTCAACTCGAAGAACTCAACAATCTTGCTGCCAGTGTCACCAGTATTAGCGAATTGTCTAAAGCCTCTTCCGATAAACTTAATGGTTTGTATGGAATGAGTAACTATTATTTCCCTCAAATCGTTAGCCAAATCAGTTCGCAAGCCACAACGCTTAACAATTCTGTCCAATCAACCTTGGGGAGTTTGTCCCGACAATTAACCTCTGTTTATGAAGGTGTTTCTTATACTTTAGGCTCTGAAACAAGCCTTACCAATCGTTCAATCAAAGAAAACAATCAAGCAATAACAGCTTTATCTAATCAGTTAAATGATCTTAAAACTGCCGTTGACGGAATTGAGGGCGGCTCTGGTGATAATACGGAGGTGATGTCTGCTATTTCTTCTCTGTCCGGTGATGTGTCGGGATTGTCTGCGGATATCGGTACGCTATCAGGAACGGTTGACGGTTTATCCACTTCATTAGGTGACGGATTTGAGGGTTTAAATACCGAATTACAAGGTATTGGCGAAGGGATTGATTCCATAGTTGGCGCTCTTAATGGTGATGGTCTTTCGACTCGCGGCTCTGAGGGGAAAATTGACTTTACCGGTACGGGTCTTTATGGCGAGGACACCTTAACTGATATGCAATCCGAAATTGAAGCTCTAAAAAAAGAATACTCCGAGCAAATGAAAGCTATGCAAGGTCTGTTTTCGTTTGATTCCTCTCAACTCAATGGTGGTCAATATGTTGAACACCGTTGGAAGTTCCATCTTCAAGGACGTGAATACTCGTTCGGCTCTAGTGTATTCCCTGCTCTATTAGACAATTCAGGCTTAATCGCTGCTGTGCTGCTTTTCCTAGCGGTGCTGTTTGGCATTCGTTTCTTAGCGAATTAACACGGAGGTTTGTATGCAATTTCTGTTAGACATTTTAAATGCGCTTGGTGATGTGGGTCAGACCGTTGTCGAGTTCTTCGAGTTCATCCCAAGCTATTTCCAACAATTCATGGCTTATATTAACGTTTGGTACATCAAAGCCAAACTGACTTGGCTTATCTGGACGATGCAAGTCTATTACACCACCGCGCAATTGTTACTCAAGGAAATCGGGTTTAACTCAGTGGTTGCCACTGCGTTTAATGCCTTACCGGACGAGTTGAGGTACTACGCTTATGCGTTCGGTGTGCCTCACGCGATTGGCGTTTACTTCAACTTTCTATCGACTGGCTTTGTGATGAAAATGCTGAGGTAATGACATGGCGATTACGATAAGAACGGGGGCGAATGGCTCTTACAAATCATCTTATGTTTGTCACTTTGTGATACTCCCTGCCCTTAAAGCTGGGCGTGTGGTCGTGACCAACATTGAAGGGATGCAGCCACTTGAGGAAATCGAAAGGCGTTTGGATATCACCTTTCCTTCTACGGCTCGATTGGTTCGGATATTCAGTCGAGACAAGAACGGGATTGACCTATGGCAACACTTTTTCTCGTGGTGTCCATTAGGCGCACTGATTGTAATTGATGAATGCCAGGACATCTTTTCAAAGAACATCGGCTTTCGTATGGAAAAAGTTTCCGGTCGTCCTCTTTCGGATTTTCTGCCGAACCTGCCCAAAGACTATGAAGCGTTCTTTCACTCTCGATACTTGCCCGTTGATATGACTCAACTCGATGCGTCGGAAGTGGACGACCGAGGGCAAGCGGAATACGACGAACACGGACGGATTATCTATCCGTTTTCGTTCAACGAGGGATTCATGCGTCACCGCAAATACAACTGGGACATTGAGCTACTGTCGCCTGATTGGGGTCAGATTGATACGGCAATCCGCGCCTGTGCTGAACAGTGCTTTTTCCACAAAGGTAATGACGGTATGTTCTGGGCGCGTCGTAAGCCGTATATATACAAACACCCTAAAAATACGGCAACGCCTGTTATCCCAAAAGGAAAAGATCCAAATGTTCTTAGTGTGAAAATCCCGCTTGAGGCGTTCTTGCTTTACAAGTCTACGGCGACAGGGACAGCCAAAGAGTCCGGTGCGGTGAATGTGTTGTATAAGAACCCGAAGTTCTTAGCGACGTTTGTTATTGGTATAGGGTGCATGGGGTACTTTGTTTATGGTTTATCCGGTTTGGTTTTTGGTGCTTCTGAGAAGGATGCGCAACCGTCCTCGTCGGTCAATGAGTCTCAAGTTTCTGGCTCGTCCTCTGGGGTGGCTAAAGGCGGTGCTCAAAGTGGTGGCAATGTATCTAATGGTGGGAATAGCAGTGCGTCTAACGCTCGTGCCGGTGATTCAGTTTCTCTTGCGTCAAACAGGCTTGAACTGATTCGTCAAATGCTTGGATTGTATGAGATTCAGAACCTTTATTATACGGGGCATGTGACGCAACGTAGCGGTAAAGAGTTTCGTTTTATGGTGACATTGGAAGCAAACACGCCCGAAGGAACGTATAGGTTTGATGATACGTTCTTAAGGGCGAACGACATCACTTACGTACATTTCGACGATTGTTTGTTGCGGCTGACTAAGGAGACCGTCCAGTTGAATGTCTTTTGCAAGCCCAAAGAGAAAGACATACCACAAAACACCACCGAACAAGCAGACATCAAACTGGGGTCTATTTTCTAATCTTGGTATGTCATTTGAAATGACATACCTGACAACTATCCCCCTTTAGGGGGATGCAGTGAGCAAGCCTGCGAACGGTGACACCAAGCCACTCGGTAAAGTCCAGCATTTCCACGACACTCAACTGGCGCGGTTAGTATTCTGCGTTGGTTAGGTCAGAAAAAAAACACCTTCCCCCTGCCAAGCCGAAATAAGAGCTTCAACAAGTGCAAGAGCCTAAAGCCTTTTCTCGATGTCTTACCAGCGTTAAACCTCTTGAGTGTCGAAAGAGGTTTTCATCTTTCTTTAATGGGTTTTGTTTTGGGGTTTTGGCGACGGGACGCACAACGACGAGGACTGAGGAGGCGGAGGGACGGAGCAAACCCCCGAGTATGTACTACGGGGGTACTTTCCACATAACTACAAGGTGACAGTAAATGCCAAGCGTTGGGAATCTGTTTTAAATGCCTTGTTATATTCACTTTACCTCGAACCCTGGCAATTCAAAGTCAGCTCTACAAGCCATTCGTCGAGCGGTGTATTCACAATCAAAGTACTCGGGGATTTTATTAGGTGTAGCATAAGGTTCCCCTACAACCTTACGATACAGGTACAAGTTGCAAAGCAGTAAACCAGATAGCGCATAAATTACATTTTCTAGATTAGCCTGATGAAACTCTGAATGACGATGGTGCTTTACTAAGATATAACTATTCCACCAATCGGGAGGATTGGTATTAGACCAGTTTTCCCATGGTTTAATAGATTGTTCTAGGTGAGGTAAAGAAACTTCAGCTTGAAAGAAATCGCTAAGTTGGCGATTAATTAGTTTCTTATACTTTTTCATTTCACCAATTTTGTCACCGCTGTCTGCAAATGGGCTGTCGCTATCCAATTGTCTACACAATAACCTCAATACAGACTCTATTTCCGCACATGCAGTTTGCAACAGTTTGGCTAACTCAAGTGAAAACGTGCTGAAGTTTTTCTCATCAATTTCAATGTAATTCTGAAGATTAATAAAGTCCTTTTCCAAGGAAAGGAAAAATCGCCAGTGATGCATGGCTTTACTTTTATTCAATGAAATCTCCTGTGAATATAATGCCGAGTTAAGTGGTGAACAACGCCACCAAACCTAAGCAATTGTACCTTAAACACAACTGCCAAGCGTTGTGAATCTGAGTTAAACGCTTTGTTATAACTCGTCTTGATAATTGATAACATACCCTTGTTCCTTTACCTTTTTTACTGAGTAGAAAAATAAACGAAAGCCAAAAGCAATAGAAATAACGAACAGAAAGGCAGCAAACCCAGAAAACACTGAGATCAGCAAAGTAACCGAAACTAAGAAAAACAAATAAGCTAACCAAGTAACGTTGTTATATAGCTTTAAGGTCCTAAACTTTGCTAATAGCTTAATATCAAACCCAAAAACCACATTAACAACTAAGAAAACCGAGTTTAGCCCCAGACTTAAAGCAAATGTAATCGTCGACCAATACATGTCTACACTATCACTTAACGCTGAGTAAGAGCTTAGGTATGCGAGAAAAAAAGCAAACGAAAGTGCTGCCATGCCTGAATGAGCCCAGATTTGTATTTTGTGGAAAATTTTACTTTCATTAATTTTTTCGAGCATAAGTACGTTCAACTTAATTCCCTAGAGTTATAACAGCATCTTTTTACTAGAATTATTCTGTACTAGTTTAGAAGACAACACAGAATCAAATGGCATGTTCTATTGTTTTGTTATTATAAAACATGATGTTACGCACAAAATGTAGACAGGCTTGACTTTGTAAAGCATAAGTATAGTGACTACTATCACTCATATTAATCAATATGAATTTACCTAATTACATTTTTACTAGATTAACATCACATATTGTTTTCATTTGATTTGAGCAACCTCATAATATTCAATGCTTATTCTTGGTAATAATTAATCTTCGAGTTAAATCTCATTTAGCGTAAATCTAATGTGAGATGTAAGCAAAAATGTATAGTTATGTTGCAAGACAGCCCATATTCAATAGTGACTTGGAAATAATTGGTTATGAGCTACTGTACCGCGATGGCCCAAACAACGCTTTCCCAAATGGTACAACCAGCGGCATAACACAGAAAATGTTTGTCGAACAACATTTAACCTACCAAAACATTTTACTGAATAAAAAACTTGGTTTTATTAATTTTGATTATGATGATCTAATAAATGAACTACCATTAGATTTCCCTCGTCAAGATTATGTCATTGAAATACTTGAAACTTGTGAACCAGATAAAAATCTTTTTAATTCCTTAAGTGTTTTAAGAAATAGTGGTTACACAATTGCACTTGATGACTTTTGTATTAAAGATATACGATGGAATGCTTTTATTGAGTTGGCTGATATTATAAAAGTCGACATACAAACATACCCACTAAAAAAAGTTAAACATTTAGTTGATGAATTAAAATTACAGGAAAAGAAACTTTTAGCCGAAAAAGTAGAAACACATGCAGAATATATTGAGGCAAAAACCTTTGGTTTTGATTATTTCCAAGGATATTTTCTTTCAAAACCTGAATTAATAAGAAAAAACAAAATTGACGAAGTATTTATCGCAAACATTGAATTACTTAAAGAAGTTAGTAAAGATAGTTTTTCTGTTGATGTTGTCGAAAAAATAATATCAAAAAGTACAACATTAACATTAAGGCTACTTAATTATGTAAACGGTCAGGTGACTGTTCGTTCTACAATAAGTTCAATCGGTCAAGCCGTTAGTTATCTTGGTCGTATTCGACTTAAAAGGTTTGCATCTCATTTACTTATATCATGGTCATCTATAAGCAAGCCTAATGTTGTATTTCAAACCTCGCTAATCCGCGCGTATCTGCTTAAAAATTTTGCAAAAAAACTCTATGGTCGTAATATATCAGACAAAGCCTTTATTACAGGCATGATATCTATGGTGGACGCTATACTTGATATGGATATTATAGATGTTGTATCTAACTTAAATCTTGATGAAGAAATTACCGACGCCATATTGTATCATCAAGGAGAACTAGGAGAATTGTTACTTTTAGTTAAATCTGTTGAGTTGGGAGATTGGGAATATGTGGAAAAATTTCAATTAAAGCATGGTAATATTAGCCCGTCTATTTCACAACAATATATTGAAACTATTGATTATGTAAATAAGGATTTTGAATAATAATGTTACTTTGCCAGTATTTAATAGATGCAGATTTCAACTAAACTGCATCTATTAATATATAGAAACTTGTTATTATTTCCCACCCCTTCTTGTTGTTGACACAATCGCACTAGACAACATTCGTGCATATTTTATCAACTTTGTTGTGGTTTTGATTTCTATCTCGGACTCGATTTCTAACACACTGATAGCAGTAAGAAGTCTCTGTGATGTAACCTGTTGACCATTGGGAAGTATCAAATAGTCACCTCTCATTTGAAACCCTTCCCAATCGGGTTTGTTGTGCAGTTCCCTGCCTTTAATCATGCGCATTAGTCTTTTGCATTCGGGTGGTATGTCCGTTTTCCCACCGTCCCACAATTTGACCTGCCTCACAGTTTTAAAACACAGTTTTGCCGTCTCTTCGACGGTTAAACCGCATATTACTTCCCTGAAAAATAGATTTTTGTGCATCTTGTTGTACTTCATATGATTTCACCTCGTTAAAAGGTGAAATGTAAATGAATGTTACACTAGAGAATTACACTTAAATGCCTGAAATCTAATTAATTTGATTTACCATAAGGCGAAATAATGCGCACTCATTAATGAGTTGTTGCAACACACCTAAACCCATAACAATTCCTCCGTAACCCATTGATAATCTTTGCAATCCTTGCTTATTGTACTTTTTTGCAATGCGCTCCCACATGGCTTTTATGGTCACATTATCATTGCGATCTGCGTGTATTCCCAACAGAGCTAACTCTGGAGGGATTCCTGCATTTTCTGCGAGAAAAACTGCTTCTGAATCAGAGATATAGCGAGTTCCTTTGCGCATTTCACTGATTCTAGACGGTTGCAGGTTTAAATCATGGGCAATTTGCTTGTCTTGTATGTAGTTTTGCGCCTTTTTATAGGCATCTAATAGCTGACTTTGATACATAGCGAGACTCCTTTTTTACCGATATTAGCTTATTTATTACGCAATTGCGCGTCTTGAACATCCGACAAAACGGAATTAGTCTTCCGGTAAATCGTATCTCAAATTGTCTCGATTATAGGCTGGTATTCGATAAATGCTCAAGCACGCTACCAAGATTTACTATGACTTACTGCCCGACTATTCGGTTTCTGTACTC